>NZ_JBITMV010000006.1:125669-300650 GCF_044466625.1 Micromonospora sp. NPDC049366 | reverse complement strand
GCGCGCGGGGGGGGGTGTTGCGGCCGCCCCCGCCCGGGCGGGGGGGGCCGCCCCCCCCCCCCCCCCCGGGCGCCCCCCCCCCCCCGGGGGCCCCGGGGGCCCCCCCCCCCGCCCCCCCCCGGCGTCCCGGCCGCCGGCCGGGAATGTGACTGATCGTCGGCGGGGCGTGCCCGCCGCCGAGGTCAGGAGTTGGGGCGCTTGCCGTGGTTCGCGCCGCTCTTCTTACGGGCCTTCTTCTTCCGGGCCTTCTTCGCCATGGTGACCTCCTCGTAATGGCTGATCCGGCTGCGCGCGGCCGCGACGCCGATGCGCGCACCGGGCGGCCGGGCGACCGGGTCCGACCTGCCAGATGCTAGTGCCGCCCGCACCGGCCGTGGCGGGCCGGGCCGCCTTCCCGCGTCCGCCGAGCCGCTCCATACCCGCCGGCCGGTGCCACATGATTGGATACGTCGGCAGGCATCGTGAGAGGGAGGGCCGTGAGATGGCCGAGGAGATCCGGGCCGAGATGGTGGCGAACGTCTGGAAGGTCGTCGCGTCGGCCGGCGACACGGTGTCCGAGGGCGACACGCTGGTGATCCTCGAGTCGATGAAGATGGAGATCCCGGTCATCGCCGAGTCCGACGGTGTCGTGCAGCAGCTCGCCGTCAACGAGGGCGACGTGGTGCAGGACGGTGACCTGATCGCGGTGATCGCATGACCGGCGTCCACGTCCGGACGGCGACGCCCGCCGACTTCCCCGCGATCGCCCGCCTGACCGTGGCGGCGTACGAGGCGGACGGGCAGCTCAAGGGTGAGCACGGCTACGGCGCGGTGCTCATCGACGTGGCGACCCGCGCGGCGCACGGCGAGGTGCTGGTCGCCGTCGACGACACCGACACCGTGCTGGGCTCGGTCACCTTCGTGCTTCCCGGCAGCCGGTTCGCCGAGCTGTCCGCCCCGGGTGAGGCGGAGTTCCGGATGCTGGCCGTCGACCCGGCCGGCCAGGGGCGGGGCATCGGCGCGGTGCTGGTCGACGCCTGCGTCGCCCGGGCCGGGGAGCTGGGCTGTTCGGCGGTGGTGATCTGCGTACGCGGCGGGATGGCCGAGAGCGCGCAACGGCTCTACCAGCGGCGTGGTTTCGTCCGCACGCCGGAGAAGGACTGGTCCCCGGTGCCCGGCGTGCGGCTGCTCGGCCTGCGGCTGGAGCTGGCTCAGGCCTGAGCCGGCCCGGTCAGCCGCGCGTCGCCGGCTCGGAGCCCGCCCCGTCCGGTGCCGCGCCGTCGCCGGCCGGGCCGGAGCCCGGCACCGTGCGACCGTCGGGCTCGGGGCCCGCTGCCGCGCCGTCGCCGGTCGGCTGGCCGATTCGGGCGAGCAGCTCGTCGGCCACCTCCAGGGCGATCTTCCGTCGGTCCGCGTCGGTGATGTGCGGCGTCCGGACGGCGAACCAGCTGCTGTGCACGGCGAACAGGGAGAGCGCGGCGCGCAGTTGGGCGCCCGGTGAGTCGTCGCCGCGGCACAGCTCGCTGGCGAGGCGCATCATCCGGCCGCGCATCTGCTGCCCGGCCGTGAGGCTCTTGAGCACCGTCTGGTTCTGCTCGAAGAAGCGCATCACCGAGGGGTGGTCGCCGGCGAACATGGTGTCGGCGTACTGGGCGATGAGCTCCCGCCGCGTCTCCCGGGTGGGCGGCTGCGACTCGGCCCAGGCGACCAGCTCGTCGATGCGCTCCAACCGGTCGTTGACGAAGCTGGTGACGATCTCGTCCTTGCTCTTGAAGTGGTAGTAGAGGGCGGCCTTCGTCACATTCAGCCGCTCGGCGATCTCTCGCAGCGAGGTCTTCTCATACCCCTGCTCGGTGAAGAGTTCCAGAGCGACAGCCTGAATGCGCTCCCGCGTGCCGCCGGTGCTCTCCCTCACGCGTACCACCCAATTCGCTTGACCATCGTTCGTCCATCAGCTTACCGTGCGGCTAGTAAGGTAACTAGCCGGGCGGCAAGTAAGTGAGCCGCCGCCTCCGGGGGGAGCGTACCGATGACTCAGGCAACCCAAGCCGGCGCACGACCCAACGTCCGGGTCGTGCTCTTCGGCCTGATGATCGCGATGATGCTCGCGATGCTCGACAACATGATCGTCAGCACCGCGCTGCCGAGGATCGTCAACGAGTTCGGCGGCCTCGACCACTTCACCTGGGTCGTCACCGCGTACGTGCTCGGCACCACGGTCTCCACCCCGATCTGGGGCAAGCTCGGCGATCTCTACGGACGTAAGTCGGTCTTCCTCACCTCGGTCGCGATCTTCCTCGTCGGCTCGGCGCTCTGCGGCATGTCCGGCTCCGGCTTCCTCGGCGGACCGGCCGACGGCATGGTGCAGCTGATCGCCTTCCGGGCCGTCCAGGGCCTCGGCGCCGGTGGCCTCATGGTCGGCGTCATGGCGATCATCGGCGACCTGGTCCCGCCCCGGGAGCGGGGGCGCTACCAGGGCATGATCGCCGGCATCATGGCCATCGCCATGGTCGCCGGCCCGCTGGTCGGCGGCTTCATCACCGACCACCTCTCCTGGCGCTGGGCGTTCTACGTCAACCTGCCGCTCGGCGGCGTCGCGCTCGCGGTCCTGATCACCACCATGCACCTGCCGAAGTACCGCACCGAGCACCGGATCGACTGGCTCGGTGCCGCGCTGCTCTCGGTCGGCATCACCGCGATCGTGCTGATCACCACCTGGGGCGGCAACCAGTACGACTGGACCTCCGGCCCGATCCTGGGCCTGGCCGCGCTGGCGGTCGTCGCGCTGGTCGCGTTCGGCTTCGTCGAGCGACGGGCCCCCGAGCCGATCCTGCCGTTGCGCCTCTTCGCCAACCGGAACTTCGCGCTGATCTCGGTGATCGGCTTCCTGCTCGGCTTCGCGATGTTCGGCGCCATGAACTTCCTGCCGCTCTACCAGCAGACCGTGCAGGGCGCCTCGGCCACCAACAGCGGCCTGCTGCTTCTTCCGCTGATGTTCGGCATGCTGGTGGTCTCGCTGCTCATCGGCCGGGCGATCACCCGCACCGGCCGCTACCGGGCGTACCCGATCGTCGGCGGCGTCGTGATGACCGCCGGCATGGCTCTGCTGACCATGCTGGACGTCGGCACCAGCAAGCTGGAGTCCTCGCTCTTCATGATCGTGCTGGGTGTCGGCATGGGCTTCCTCATGCAGACCTCCATGCTGATCGCGCAGAACAGCGTGGAGCAGAAGGACCTCGGCGCGGCGAGCGGCGCGGCCACCTTCTTCCGGTCGATCGGCGGTTCGTTCGGCATCTCGCTGTTCGGCGCGATCTTCGCCAACCGGCTCGCCCACTCGGCAGCCGGGTCGGCCGTCGGCGGTGGTGGCGGCGAGGCGGGCGCCGGCCTCGACCTGGCCAAGCTGCGGGAGCTGCCGGAGCAGGCTCGTGAGCTGGTCCTCGGCGGCCTCGCCGACGCCATCTCGCACGTCTTCTGGTGGGCGGTGCTCTTCACCGTGGCCGTCCCGGTGCTCGCCTGGTTCATCAAGGAGATCCCGCTGCGCACCGCCAACGAATCCCCCGCGCAGACCACCACCCCGGAAGAGCAGGCCGAAACCGCCCTCAGCAAGGCCCCTGTGGCCTAACCCCGCCCCCCGTCCCCGTCCCCTGCCCCTCCGTCGCGTCGATCATGAAGTTATCGCCACCCGCCTCGGCGTGGCGGCAACAACTTCGTGATCAACCGGGGAGGGGAGGGTGGGGTTAGGCGGGGTGGCGGCGGGTCAGGGCTTGCCAGAGGCGGGCTAGGCGGGCCAGGGGAGACCGGCCGGTCCGGCGGGTTCGGCGTGGGTGGGGGATGGTGGGGCCGCCGATGAGGTCCCTGGCCAACGTCGCCGTCCGGTGATCCAGATCCGGGGTGGCCAGGGCCAGGTGGGCCAGCGAGGCGGCGATCGGCACCGGCCGGTCCCGCGCCGTCGTCCCGGCGTCCGCGAGCCGCTCGGCCACCACGGCGGCCACATCGGGGCGTACGGCCGGGTCGACCCACGCGGCGGTGACCAGCGCGAAGAGCGCGGCCTCGGTGATCCAGTCCTCCACGCCCCAGACCAGGTCCAGCAGGACCGTGCGCCGGGTCGAGGTGTCCCACGGCTCGTCGGTGCGGTGGTGCAGCAGGCCGAGGCAGGCCCAGACCTGCACGCAGCGCACCCAGAGGGTCGGGTCGTGACCGCCGAGCACCCGGCCGACCGCGGTGGCCGGCGGTTCGGGCGGGTGCACGAGCAGGCCGAGCAGGTCGGCCAGGTCGAGGGTGGCCAGCCCGACCGCCGCGTCGTAGGCGGCCGGCGGGTGGGGCCAAGCCGGGTGCGCGAGCTGGCGAACCCGGTCGGCGGCCGCCGGTGACGGCGCCGGGACCGCCGGTGCCACGCTCGCGCCCTCGTAGTGCCAGAGCGCGCTGGCTCCGGTCCGTCGCGGCTCGCGGGGATCCGGTCCGACGAGCTCCGCCACCTCGAACCGCAGACCCGGTGCGGCGGCCGCGACCACCCGCAGGGCGCTCGGTGGCGTCGGCGTCGTCAGGCGTACGGCTGCGCCGGGCCCCTCGGTGACCGCCCGGCGCAACGCGTCGACGATCGGCCCGGTGGCGGGTGTGACCTGCCCGAGCCAGGGTCGGCCCCGGCAGCTCTCGGCGAGGTCGCCGTGTTCGTGCGAGTCGTCCGGGTGGTCGCGGACGAAGTCGGCGAGCGCGACCAGGTGGGCGGCGTCGCCGTCGCGCTGGTAGCGCAGCCGGTGCCCGGTGTGCACGGCGCAGTCGAAGGTCGGGTCCCGGGCCAGCGCGCGGTCGATCCAGTCCAGCGCCTCGTCGAGCCGGCCGGTGTCGGCCAGGGTGCCGGCGATGTCGGCGTACACGGCGAGGTCGTCGGGGTCGTGCCCGACAGCACGACCGAGGGCCGCGAGCGCCTCCCGGGTCCGGCCGGCGCTGCGGTACGCGTACCCGAGCCAGACCTCGCCCATCTTCGACGGTTCGGCGCGTACGCCCCGAGCGGCCCAGCGGACGGCGAGCGTGACCTCGCCGACGCGTCGGGCCAGCGCGGACGCCGCGCCCAGCAGCAGGCCGTGCTCGGGGTGGACGGTGATCGTGTTGCGGGCGAGGGTGAGGTACGCGGCCAGCGCCGGCCGGCCGGCGCGCGGCACCGGGTCGGGCACCGCCGCGCAGACCTGCATGAGCAGGCGCGCGGCGTGCTCCGGGGTGAGCCGTTCGGCCAGTTCGGGTGCGGTGACCCAGGGCACCCCGGCCCAGTCGGTCTGCGGCGCGTGACCGGTCGCCGCGACGAGCAGGTCCAGGCCTTCGGCCGGGCGGCCGGCGGCGGCGAGCAGGTGGGCGCGGGCGACCACGGCACCGACGAAGGCGTGGTGGTGCAGCGGGAACAGGTCGACGCCGCCTCCGCCGGCCGCGGCGAGGCGGGCCAGCGTCTCGTGCACCTCGGGCAGGGTGGGTGCCTGGGCCAGCGCGCCCGCGACGTGACCGGCGGCGTGGTCCAGGTCGCCCTCGTCGAGCGCCAGCCGGGCCAGGGCCAGCTGCTCCGCCGCGGAGAGCGCGCGATCGTCCTCGGGCACGTCGTCCTCTCGGGTCCGGTGGCGGGTCGAGCGGGGCCAGACTAGGGGATGGAGGGCCGCTATGGTGATCAACTGCGCACTACTGTTCGTTCGATTGCTCTAGACAGATCAAAAGTGCAAGACTGAGCAGCAAACGCGCGGCAATCGCGCAGTGGGAGGAGCTTCCGTGACGCGTGCAGGGGCGGGGATGGCCGCTGACATCGACGAGCAGCCGGCCGGCTACGAGCGGTTGCTCTCCACCGAGCACGCCGACGCGATCGCCCGGGTGGCGGCCGCCATCGCCGAGCGTCGGCCCCGCCACGTCGTTTTCACGGCCCGGGGCACCTCGGACCACGCGGCGCTCTACGGGGCGTACCTCACCGAGATCCGGCTCGGGCTGCCCGCCGGGCTCGCCTCACCGAGCGTGGTCACCCTCTACGACGCCCGGCCTGACCTCTCCGACGCGCTGGTCGTGGGGGTCAGCCAGAGCGGCGGCTCGCCCGACCTCACGGAGGTCCTGAAGAGCGCTCGGGCCTCCGGCGCGCTGACCGTCGCGGTCACCAACGCGCCGGACTCGCCGCTGACCGGCGTGGCCGAGCTGAGCGTCGACATCGCCGCCGGCCACGAGCGGGCCGTCGCGGCCACCAAGACGTACACGGCGGAGCTGCTGGCGCTGCTCATGCTCGTCGAGGGCGTACGGGCCGGCGACGGGGTGCTGCCGGCCGAGGAGCGCGCGGCGCTCGCCGCGCTGCCCGAGTTGGCCGCGCAGACCCTCGCCGACCCCACCCCGGCCCAGCTCGCGCCGCGCTACCGCTTCGCCGCCCAACTGGTCACCACCGGCCGGGGGTACGCCTACCCGACCGCCCGGGAGGCCGCGCTGAAGCTCATGGAGACCTCCTACCTGCCGGCGCTCGCCTTCTCCGGCGCGGACCTGCTGCACGGTCCGCTCGCCATGACCGACCCGGACGTGCCGGTGCTCGCGGTCGTCGGCTCCGGGCCGGGTGGCCGCTCGATGGGTGAGGTGCTGCCCCGGCTCGGTGAGCGCCGCGCCGACGTGGTGGTGGTCGGCTCGGCCGACGTCGAGGGGGCGACCCGGATCGCGGTCCCCGAGGTCGACGAGCGGTACGCCCCGCTGCTGGACATCCTTCCGCTCCAGCGGCTCGCGCTGGCGCTGGCGCTGGCCCGGGGCGAGGACCCGGACGCCCCGCGCGGGCTCAAGAAGGTCACCGCGACGAGGTGAGGCGCGGCGTGGCACGCTGGTCAGCGTGTCCACGCTGCGCGACCTCGCCGAGGAGCACACCCATCTCCGTCCGGGCGACATCGATCACCTGCACCGGATCGCCGGAGACTGGCAGTTGCTCTCCGATCTGTCCTTCGCCGACCTGCTGCTGTGGGTGCCGGTCGACGCTGAGGGCACGTTCCTCTGCGTGGCCCAGGTGCGCCCCACGACCGCCCCGACCGCCTACCAGGACGACCAGGTGGGTCGGATCGTCGGCGGGCCGGAGGTGGCGCACCTGGAGGTGGCGTACCGGCAGGGACGGATCTGGCGGGAGGGCGACCCCGTCTGGTACGGCGACGTGCCCGCCCGGCACGAGGCGATCCCGGTGCGGCTGCGCACCGCCGACGGGGAGGCCGGTGAGGTGGTGGCCGTGGTCGGCCGCGACACCAACCTCTCCACCGCCCGTACGCCCAGCCAGCTCGAACTCAACTATCTGACCACGGCCGACGACCTGGCCCAGATGATCGCCGACGGCACCTTCCCGCCGCCTCGGCACCCGGGCGAGACGACCACCGCGCCCCGGGTCGGTGACGGTCTGGTCCGGCTGGACGCCAACGGCAAGGTCACCTACGCCAGCCCGAACGCGCAGTCGGCGTACCGGCGGCTGGGCTACGCCTCCCACCTGGTGGGCGAGGATCTGGCGGCCCTGCACCGCCGGCTCGCCGGCGACCCACTGGAGGGCACCGACGCGGCGAACGCGATCCTGGCCGCGCTGCGCGGCGACGCGCCACCGCGCCGCGAGATCGACGCCCGCGGAGCGACCATGCTCACCCGCGCGTTGCCGCTGATGCCCGCCGGGGTGCCGATCGGCGCGCTGGTCCTGGTCCGCGACGTCACCGAGGTGCGCCGCCGCGACCGCGCCCTGATCACCAAGGACGCGACCATCCGGGAGATCCACCACCGGGTGAAGAACAACCTCCAGACCGTCGCCGCCCTGCTGCGGTTGCAGGCCCGTCGGGTCTCGATGCCGGAGGCCCGGGTCGCCTTGGAGGAGTCGGTACGCCGCGTCGCCTCGATCGCACTGGTCCACGAGACGCTCTCGATGTCCAGCGACGAGGCGGTTGAGTTCGACGGGATCGTCGACCGGGTGGCCAGTGCGGCGACCGAGGTGGCCGCGACCGAGGTGAGCGTCGGCATGCGTCGGACGGGCAGCTTCGGCGTGCTGCCGGCGGAGATCGCCACCTCGCTGGTGATGGTCCTCAACGAGTTGCTGCTCAACGCCGTCGAGCACGGCTTCCCTCCGGCCGACGCCGACGACGGCGGTCCCGGCGCCACGACGGTCGCGGTGGGCTCGGCGGACACGGCTGGCTCGGGCGCTTCGGCGGGCGGGCCGGGCGGCGGCCCGGCGACGCTGGTGGCCGCGCCGGAGGTGGTCGTCTCGGCGCACCGGTTCCGCAAGCAGTTGCACGTCACGGTCACCGACAACGGCCGCGGGCTGCCCCCGGACTTCGACGCCGAGCGGGGCGGCAATCTGGGGCTCCAGATCGTCCGGGCACTGGTCACCGGGGAGTTGCGCGGCACGATCGATCTGCGTCACGGCACCGGCGGCGGCACCGAGGCCGTGCTGGTCGTGCCCCTGAACCGGGGCGGCCCCGAGGGCCGCTGACCGGGCGGCGGTCGGTCGGGTCAGCACACCCGTGGTGCGGGAGCGGCAGTCGTTCAGCGGCTGAGCAGCGCGACGGTCAGGCCGGGCCGCTGCCACACCCGCTGGACCGTGAAGCCGTCGCGCAGCGCCGCGCCCTTGGCGCCGGGCACCGCGGCCACCGGGTCGACGTGCCGGCCGGTGACGACGAGCCAGACCCGGGGTACGCCGGCGAGGCACTCGGCGGGCCGGTCGCACTCGGCGGCCCAGAGGTCGCCGCGCCGGGCCTGGCCCTCGACCTCCAGCGCGTCCCGGGGGCGCTCGCCGCGCAGGTGGTATTCGAGGCCCAGGTCGAGGAAGAGCCAGCTGTGTCGGGGTGAGTACACGACCGCGTCGCCGGGTTGCTGCCCGGCCGCGACGATCCGCGCCACGCCCTGGTAGTCGATCGGTGCGCTGCGCGGCCACTCGTGGGTGCGCCGCAGCGCCGCCTGGTCGGGCAGGCCGAGCAGGCCGGCGACCGCCACCAGGGCCAGTGCGCCCGGCAGCGGCGCCGTCGCCAGTGCCGCGCCGGCCAGCAGGCAGGCGAACGGCACCACGAAGAGCAGGTAACGCGGCACCCAGAGCGGCACGACCGCGCCGGCGGCGAAGAGCAGCAGCACCGGCAGCAGCACCGCGCCACCGGGCAGCAGGGCGCGCCAGCCGAGCCGGGCGGCCCCCAACAGGGCCACCCCGACCAGCACCCCGCCCACCACGCTGCTCTGGGTCAGCCCGCCGGGCAACGCGGTCAGGTCGTCCGGGCGGACGAGGTGCACCCAGTTCAGCTGCCGGCCCCGCTGGCTCCGGCCGATCACCACGAGCGGCGCCACCAGGATCAGCGCCGGCAGCACGGCCGGCACCCACCGCCAGCGCCGCCGGTCCGGGCCGTCCGTCGTCGGGGTGAGGCCGAGGCGGTGGGCGGCGAGCACCGCCAGCGCGTGCGGGGCCAGCAGGGTCAACGCGATGAGGTGGGTCAGGCCGAGCGCGGCGAGGACGGCGGCGTACCACGCCCAACGGCCCCAGCCGGGCCGGCGCAGCGCCTCGGCCAGCAGCAGCGTGGCGAGCACGGCCAGCAGCGTGGCCAGCGCGTACGGGCGGGCCTCCTGGGCGTACCGGGAGGTGCCGGGGAGCACGGCGAAGAGCAGGCCGGCGAGCAGGCCGGCCCGGGCGTCGACGAGCCGCCGTGCGAGCACCGCGGTCAGCGCCGCCGCCCCCGTCATGGCCAGCACCGACGGCAGCCGCAGCGCGATCACCGAGTCGCCGGCCAGCGCCAGCCAGCCGTGCATGAGCAGGTAGTACGGCCCGGTGGCCGCGTCGATCGTGCCGGCCAGCCGCACCAGGTCGCCCACCGAGCGGGTGGACGCGCTCCACGTGGCCAACTCGTCCCGCCAGGGCTGGGCCCGGTCCAGCCCGACCGTCGTGATGACGAGGGTCAGCAGCGCCGGCGCCACCCAGGTCACGGCCGAGGCGAGGGCCCGTCCGGCCCGTGCGTCGGCCCGTCCGGCCCGTGCGCCGGCGGGCCCGGAGGCGGGAGAAACCGTCACATATCGCAGCGTCACACAGCGGAACCCCGCCCGGCCCGTCATGTGGGATCCGGCACGCTCTGGTTGGCCGGTCGGTACGGGCTGTGGCAGCATGACGACATGACCGCCGCCGTCGTGCGCCGCTTCGTGGCCCGCCGCCACGTCGATTACGGCCGCGTGCGCAGCGCCATCTGTCCGGCCTCCTGACGACGCCCGACCACTCTGCCTCGGGCGCGTTCCGCGCCGGCCCTCCTGACACCGTTGTCCTGCCCGCCTCGACGGGCAGCCGCCGCGTACGCGCTCTCCACCGGCTCACCAGACAACGGAGGACGCCGCGATGGCGCTTACCAGCACCCCGGCCCGTTCCGACGATTCCACGGCCCGCCCCGCCCGGGCGCCGCGTCGCCCCCGTGGCGAGGGGCAGTGGGCGCTCGGCCACCGTGAGCCGCTCAACCCGAACGAGCGGACCAAGAAGGACGACAACCCGCTGAACGTGCGGGCCCGGATCGAGAACATCTACGCCCATCAGGGCTTCGCCTCCATCGACCCGGCCGACCTGCGCGGCCGGTTCCGCTGGTGGGGCCTCTACACCCAGCGCAAGGCGGGCATCGACGGCGGGCGTACGGCCGTGCTGGAGCCGCACGAGCTGGAGGACGAGTACTTCATGCTGCGGGTCCGGGTGGACGGCGGCCAGCTCTCCCTGGCCCAGCTGCGGACCATCGCCGACATCTCCCGCGAGTTCGCCCGGGACAGCGCCGACATCACCGACCGGCAGAACATCCAGCTCCACTGGGTCCGCGTCGAGGACGTGCCGGAGATCTGGCGTCGGCTGGAGGCGGTGGGGCTGCAGACCACCGAGGCGTGCGGTGACTGCCCCCGGATCGTGCTGGGCAGCCCGGTCGCCGGGGTGGCCGAGGCGGAGGTGATCGACCCGACGCCGGCGATCGACGAGATCGTCCGCCGGTACGTGGGCGACCCCGAGTACGCGAACCTGCCGCGCAAGTTCAAGTCGTCGATCTCCTGGTTGGTCGACACCCCGTACGAGGCGAACGACATCGCCTTCCTCGGCGTCGACCACCCCGAGCACGGTCCCGGCTTCGACGTCTGGGTCGGCGGTGGACTGTCCACCAACCCGATGCTGGCGCAGCGGCTGGGCGTCTGGGTGCCGCTGGCCGAGGTGCCGGACGTCTGGGCGGGCGTCGTCGGTGTCTTCCGCGACTACGGCTACCGCCGGCTGCGCCACCGCGCCCGGCTGAAGTTCCTCGTCGCCGACTGGGGCGTGGAGCGTTTCCGCGAGGTGCTGGAGAAGGAGTACCTGGGTCGGACCCTGCTCGACGGTCCCGCCCCGGAGCTGCCCGACAAGGCGATCGACCACATCGGCGTGCACCGGCAGCGCGACGGGCGACACTACGTGGGCGCCGCCCCGGTCGTCGGCCGGATCTCCGGTGGGCAACTCGCCCAGCTGGCCGACGTGGTCGAGGCGCACGGCAGCGAGCGGGTGCGGCTCACCCCGTACCAGAAGCTGCTGGTGCTGGACGTGGCGCCGGAGCGGACCGAGTCGCTGGTCGGCGCGCTGCGCGAGATCGGGCTGGAGGCCCGGCCGTCGGCCTGGCGGCGCGGCACGATGGCCTGCACCGGCATCGAGTTCTGCAAGCTCGCCATCGTCGAGACGAAGGCCCGCGGTGAGGAGCTGGTGGCCCGGCTGGAGCAGCGGCTGCGCGACTTCGACGCGGACATCTCCATCCACATCAACGGCTGCCCGAACGCGTGCGCCCGCACGCAGGTCGCCGACATCGGCCTCAAGGGCCAGCTGGTGGTGGGCCCGGACGGCCGCCAGGTGGAGGGCTTCCAGGTGCACCTCGGCGGCGGCCTGGGCATGGCCGCCGGGCAGACCGCCGGGTTCGGCCGCAAGCTGCGTGGTCTGAAGACCACCGCGGAGGAGCTTCCGGCGTACGTGGAACGGCTGGCCCGTCGCTACCTGGCCGGCCGGCACGAGGGCGAGGCGTTCGCCCAGTGGGTGATCAGAGTCGACGAGGAGGAACTGCGATGAGCAGCGAGAACCGTGCGGCACCTCTGTACTGCCCGTACTGCGGTGAGGAGGACCTGCGGCCGAGCGAGGCGGGCCACGGCGCCTGGGAATGCCACGCCTGCGCCCGTGTCTTCACGGTGAAGTTCACCGGGCTGCTGAGTCGGGCGGTCACCCGATGAGCCTGATCTCGGCGGCAGACCTGGGCCTGGTCGGAGTGGGCGGGCCGCGACCGGCGGACGCGTCGGGTCGGAGCCCGCAGGAGCTGCGCGCGCTGGCCGAGGAGGCCGGCCGTGAGCTGGAGGGCGCACCGGCGTTGGAGATCGCCCGTTGGGCGGCGGAGACCTTCGGTGACCGGTTCTGCGTGACCAGTTCGATGGCGGACGCCGTCCTGGCCCACCTGGTGTCCCGGGTGGCGCCCGGCGTGGACGTGGTCTTCCTCGACACCGGCCTGCACTTCCCCGAGACGTTGCGGGTCCGCGACGAGGTGGCCCGGACACTGCCGGTGAACGTGCGGTCGATCCGGCCCCGGCTGACCGTCGGCCAGCAGGACGGCCAGTACGGGCCGCGGCTGTTCAACAGGTCCCCGGACGAGTGCTGCCAGCTGCGCAAGGTGGAGCCGCTGGAGCGGGCCCTCGCCGGGTACGACGCGTGGGCCGCCGGGCTGCGTCGGGACGAGTCGCCGACCCGGGCGAACACGCCGGTGGTGGGGTTCGACCCGCGGCGCGGAAAGGTCAAGGTCAACCCGATCGCGGCGTGGAGCCAGGCCGACGTGGACGCGTACGTGGCCCGGTGGGACGTGCCGGTGAACGCGCTGTTCGCGCAGGGCTACGGCTCGATTGGGTGCTGGCCGTGCACCCGGCGGACCACGGCGGGGGAGGACCCGCGGGCGGGCCGGTGGGCGATGTTCGAGAAGACCGAGTGCGGGCTCCACACCTGACCCGGCCGGTCCGGTGGCCGCTGCCCGGCCCGGTGCCGGGCGGGCGGTCCGCCGAGCCCGTCGTCCTGGTCGCCCACGGCAGCCGTGATCCGCGGGCCGCCGCGGCCACCCGCGCGCTGGTCCGAGCCGTCTCGGCGGCTCGGCCGGGCCTGCCGGTCTCGGCGAGTTGGCTCGATCACACCGAGCCCGGTCCGGCCGAGGCGCTGCGGGCGCTCGGGGTCGCCGGGCACCGGAGTGCGGTGCTGGTGCCGCTGCTGCTCACCGCCGCGTATCACCGGCGGGTGGACATACCGGCGGCCGTCGCCGAGGTGCGCTCGGCGGTACCCACGCTGGCGGTGCGGGTCGCCGACGTGCTCGGGCCGGTGGCGGAGGAGGTGGACCCGGCGCTGCTGGCCGGGCTGCGGCGACGGCTGACCGAAGCGGCGCCGGGGCGGTTCGACGCGCTGGTGCTGGCGGCGGCGGGCACGCGAGACGCGCGGGCGCGGAGTTCGGTGGGTCGGGTCGCCGCGGCACTCGGCAGCCGGCTGGGTGTGCCGGTGCGGGTGGCGTACGCCTCGGCGTCTCCGCCGACGGTGGACGCCGCGGTGGCCCGGCTGCGCGCGGAGGGCGCCCGCCGGGTGGCGGTGTCGGCGTACTTCCTCGCCCCCGGTCTCTTCCACGACGCGGTGGCGGTGGCCGCGCGGGACGCCGGGGCGGTGGCCGTCTCGGCGCCGCTCACCGACGCGCCGGAAGTCGCGGACCTGGTGTTGCGGCGGGTGGACGCCGCGCCGGCCGACCAGCGGGTGCCGTCGGCCGACGGGCGCGCACCGGCCGGACACGTACCGGGACAGCAGAACGCCCCGTCGGGTTGAACCCGGCGGGGCGTTTCGCTGTGTCGGTGGGTCAGGCGGAGTGAGCGCGCAGCACCCGGAGGCCGCCGCGACGCTTCACGGCGCGCCGCTCCTCCTCGCTCATCCCGCCCCAGACGCCCGCGTCCTGACCCGACTCGAGCGCCCACTGCAGGCACTGGTCGGTCACGGAGCAGCGCCGGCAGACGGCCTTGGCCTGCTCGACCTGCAGGAGAGCCGGTCCGGACGTCCCGATCGGGAAGAACAGCTCCGGGTCCTCGTCGCGGCAGACAGCATGGTGACGCCAGTCCATGGCGGCAACACTCCTCATTCTGGATGGGTGGCAGATCGTGCTTTGGTGCTTTTCCTATATGCATCCGCACGCCGGTCGTAACGGTTCGCGTTCGACTATTCGGCGTTGCGTGAGCAGGCTGTTGGCCCCGGGGACCTGCTGGAACAGCTCAACTTGCCGAGCATATCCAGGCAATGTCCCGGTAACTCAAGTTCGCTTGTGAATACTTTCACGAACTCACGCGATGTCAAGAGTGGCGCTCGGAAAAAATCCTTACGGTGAGCAAGCCCACAACCCTTTTGTCCCGGTTCCAGAGCGCTCTGGTTACCCGGCGTACCACAGTCGAGGATCAATATAGTACAGTCCGCGTGACATTGCTGACATTTCCGGCACCTGCCCTCGGTGTGGCGACCCGCGTCGGTGGGGGTTGCGAGGGGTCGCGTCGACCTAGGGCAGTACCCGAGACCTAGCAGATTACTCTCAGTGCGGCGGGAACGGAGGTGAATCTGACTTTCTCCCGCTCGCCGAGATAGTCGCCGTCCAGTTGGAACGCCTGCGGACGGGCGGAGAGCAGTGTGAACTCCGCAACGTCATGAAGTCGCAACACCTGGCGACCCTGCGGATCGGGCCGCCGAGACAGGAACTGGGTTACCGTCCGTGTCGTGCTGGGCACCCGGAGCTGACGGAAGGCGAGCACGTCGAGCCCCAGGTCGAACGAGGCCATCGGGTTCGGGTTGACCTCGCGGTCGCCGACGTACGTCCACGGCGCGGTGTTCTGGATGATGGCCGTCGCCAGCTCGGCCTCCACCGGCTCGCCGGGGCGCTCCAGGCTGATCGCCGGGTGCCGCCGGTCCGAGGCGAAGAAGTACTGACCCAGGATCGCGCGCAGGTAGAGCCCGGGAGTGGAGACCCGCCCCTTGCGGCGGGCCTGCTCCACCCGGTGGATCACCGCGGCGTCCAGACCGAAGCCGGCGCAGAAAGTGAAGTAGCGGTCGTCCGCACGGCCCAACCCGATCGTGCGGTAGCGACCCAGGCGCAGAGCCTCCAGGATCATGCTGGTGCCGTCGGGCCACTCGCGGGGTAGGCCCAGCGCCCGCGCGAAGACGTTCGTCGACCCCCCGGGAACGGTGGCCAGCGCGGGCAGCCGCTCGGCCGGGGTCAGCGCGCCGGGCACCGTCGGCGGCTGGGCGGTCATGAGGCCGTTCACGACCTCGTTCACCGTGCCGTCGCCACCCAGGGTGACGACGACGTCGACGCCCTCCTCGGCCGCCTCCCGGGCCAGCGCGGTCGCGTGCCCACGACGGCGGGTATACCGCACGGAGAGGTCGACTTCGCTGCGCAGCGCCCGGACCAGCACGTCCCGGCTGCGCTCGCTCGTGGTGGTGGCCTTCGGATTGACCACCAGGACGGCCCGCATGGGCGGCACTGTACCTCCCGGCAGCCCGGGTATCGTGGCGCGCGTGACCATCGACTCCGACCCGACCCCCGTCACGCTCCGCTGGGCGGTCCGACTGCTGCGCGGCGAGGCGGTCGCCGTCGGGCTCGTCGCGCTCTGGCTGATCTGGGCCGACCTGACCGCCGACACCACCACCGGGCTCACCTCGGCGTTGCTGGTGACCGCGTTCGCGGTCGGGGCGGCCGTCGCGCTGTGGGCGCTCGGCTCGACGCTGGCTCGGCGCCGGGCCGGCGGACGCGCCCCCGCGATCGTGCTTCAGTTGATGTTGCTGCCGATCGGCTGGTACATGATCCAGGGCGGCCTCGGCTGGCTGGGCGCCCCCCTGATGGCGCTCGGGGTCGGCGTCGGCGCCCTGCTGGTCAGCCCACAGACCACTCGGGCGCTGGGCTTCTCCTGAGCCGGCTCAGTAACCGGCGGAGCGGCGGGTCAGCAGGGAGATCGACGCCCGGCCGTCGGCGGCGCTCGCCACCGCCGACGTGGTCAGCGCGGTGAGCACCTTCCAGGCGAACGACGACTCGGCGGGAAGCTTCGCCCCGGGAACCGTCGGGACCGTGACCTCGACGGTCAGGGCGTCCTCGGTCACCGAGAACCGGCACTGCAGCTCGGCGGCCGGGGTGGCGATGGCGAGCAGCATCGCGCAGGCCTCGTCGACCGCGATGCGCAGATCCTCGATCTCGTCGAGCGCGAACTGCAACCGCGCCGCCAGACCGGCGGTGGCGGTGCGGAGCACGCTCAGGTAACCGCCGTCGGCGGGCACGGTGAGGTGCACGATGTCGTCGATGTCGTCGTCGGCCGGCCGGCCGGTCAGTTGAGTCACCACTCATCCCCCCGGTCGCGGACTCTACCCGCTCAGCCCGCCGGACGGGTGCGGGCGGGCTCGGCCTGGCGGGCCAGCTCCGCCAGCGCCGCCCCGCTGAGCCGGTAGGGAACCCACTCGTCGAGCTTCCGCGCGCCGATCGCGGCGTAGAAACCGGCCGCCGGATTCCAGTCGATCATCCACCACTCCAGCCGGCGGTAGCCCCGCTCGACGCAGATCGCGGCGAGGGTGGCCAGCAGCAACCGACCGGCGCCCGTGCCCCGGGCCGCCGGCCGGACGTAGAGGTCCTCCAGGTAGATGCCGTGCACACCGGCCCAGGTGGAGAAGTTGAGGAACCAGAGCGCGAAGCCGACCGGCTCGTCGTCGGCGTCCACCGCCACGTGTCCGTACAGGGCGGGAGACGGGCCGAACAGGGCGCCGGTCAGCTGCGCCTCGGTGAGGTGACACTCGTCGGGTGCGCGTTCGTACGCCGCGAGCTCGTGAACCATCGCGACGACGGCCGGCACGTCCTCGGGACGTACCGGCCGGATCGTCGGTGCCTGCGACCTCAGGGTCACGCCTTCTTGGTCTCCCAGAAGATCTTGGCGATCTCGTCGATCTTCTGCAGCAGCTGGTCGGCGGTCGCCGGGTCGAGGCTGCCCTTCACGCCGCCGGCGCCGGCGAGCTTGGTGGCCTCGTTGAAGAGCTGGTGCAGCTGCGGGTACTTCTCGAAGTGGGCGGCCTTGAAGTAATCCGTCCACAGCACCCACAGGTGGTGCTTGACCAGCTCGGCGCGCTGCTCCTTGATGATGATCGCGCGCGTGCGGAACTCCGGGTCGGTGTTCGCCTGGTACTTCTCGCAGATCATTTTGACCGACTCGGCCTCGATCCGGGCCTGCGCCGGGTCGTACACACCGCACGGCAGGTCGCAGTGGGCGCTGGCCGTGACACGGGGCGTAAAGATGCGCGGAAGTCGCATCGGGATCCTCCATGGGAAGTTTGCGATGATCCAAGACGACATTACTCCTGGGCCGGCTCCCCAGCCGGGTGGAGGTGAAACCATGGTCGGCAGTCACCCGGCGGGGGCGGCCCGGCTGCGGCGGCCCCTGACCGCCGTCCTGGTGACCGGTCCATCCATGGCACCCACGCTGCGGCACGGCGACGCGGTGCTGGTGCGGCGGGGCGGGCGGCCGGTGCGGTCCGGCGACGTGGTGGTGGCTGTCTTCCGCACCCGCCCCGACCTGCTCGTCGTCAAACGGGCGGTACGACCGCAGGACGGCGGTTGGTGGCTGCGCGGGGACAACGACCTGGTGACCGACGACTCGCGGGCGTACGGCGTGGCCGACGTGCGGGGCCGGGTGGTGCTGCGTTACTGGCCGCGGCCCGGACGGGTGCGCTCCAGGGCTTTATGACCCTGCTCACATCGGGGACCCCCCGCCGACACTATGCTCGGGGGTGCCCGGGTGACCCCCCGCATCACGCGCCACCGCTCGCCGCCCACCTCGCGTTTCGAGCCGGTCGCCCCGTCTTGCTCGACAGATCCTGGAGTCACCACATGTCTTCGTCCACCGTGGACCCCGCCGATCCCGTCTTCCGGCTGCACCGCGGCGGCAAGATGGCCGTCGCCTCGACCGTGCCGCTCACCAGTCGCGACGACCTCTCCCTCGCGTACACCCCCGGGGTTGCCCGGGTGTGCGAGGCCATCGCCGCCGAGCCGGCTCTGGTGGCCGACTACACCTGGGTGTCACACACCGTCGCGGTCGTGACCGACGGCTCGGCGGTGCTCGGGCTCGGCAACATCGGCCCGCGCGCGGCGATGCCGGTGATGGAGGGCAAGGCGGTCCTGTTCAAGCAGTTCGGCGGCGTGGACGCCGTACCGGTGTGCCTGGACACGCAGGACGTGGACGAGATCGTCGCGACGGTGCGAGCGCTGGCCCCGTCGTTCGGCGGGATCAACCTGGAGGACATCAGCGCGCCGCGCTGCTTCGAGGTGGAGCGCCGGCTCGACGAGGCGCTGGACATCCCGGTCTTCCACGACGACCAGCACGGCACCGCGATCGTGGTCCTCGCCGCGCTGCGCAACGCGGCGACCCTGCTCAACCGCAAGCTCGGCGACCTGCGGGTGGCCGTGAGCGGCGCGGGCGCGGCCGGCGTCGCGGTCACCAAGATGCTCGTCGCCGGCGGGGTGAACCCCGACCAGGTGGCGGTCTGCGACTCCAAGGGCATCCTCGGCCGGCACCGCACCGACCTGACCGGCACGAAGGCCGAGCTGGCCGAGCTGACCAACGCCGACGGTCGCACCGGGGACATCACCGAGGCGCTGCGCGGCGCGGACGTGCTCGTCGGCGTCTCCGGCGGGCAGATCCCCGAGGACGCGGTCGCCGGGATGGCGCCGGGCGGGATCGTCTTCGCGCTGGCCAACCCGACCCCCGAGGTCCACCCCGAGGTGGCGGCCCGGCACGTCGCGGTCGTCGCCACCGGCCGCAGCGACTACCCCAACCAGATCAACAACGTGCTCGCCTTCCCCGGCGTGTTCCGGGGTGCGCTCGACGCCCGGGCCACCCGGATCACCGATCTGATGAAGGTGGCCGCCGCGGACGCCATCGCCGGGGTGGTCGCCGAGTCGCTGACCGCCGAGGCGATCGTCCCGTCGCCGCTGGACCCGCGGGTCGCGCCCGCGGTGGCGGAGGCCGTCGCCGAGGCGGCCCGCCGCGACGGCGTCGCCCGAGCCTGACTCCGGGAAGGCCCCTCCCTGTCGCCTTCCGCACAGGAAGGGGCCTTCTTAACGGACGCTCAGCTTGTTACGGTCCGACCATGCGTGCCGCCTTCGCCTCCCGCCTCGACAACGCCGACCCTCTCGCCGCGCTCGGCGTCGGGGAACGGCCCGAGCCGGTCCACCCCCATGACGACTGGGTGACCGTGGAGGTCCGGGCGAGCTCGCTCAACCACCACGACCTGTGGTCGCTGCGCGGCGTCGGGCTCACCGAGGCGCAGCTGCCGATGATCCTGGGCTGCGACGCCGCCGGCCTCGACCCGGACGGCAACGAGGTGGTCGTCTACCCGGTCGTCCCCACCGCGGGCGACCCGCGCGGCGTCTCCATCCTCTCCGAGCACTTCCCCGGCACGCTGGCCGAGCGGGTCGCCGTACCGCGGGCCAACCTGCTGCCGCTGCCCGACGGGCTGTCGCTGACCGACGCCGCCTGCCTGCCCACCGCCTGGCTGACGGCCTGGCGGATGCTCACCACCAAGGGCCGCGTCGAGGACGCCGACGCCGTGCTGGTGCAGGGCGCCGGCGGCGGTGTGGCGACGGCGGCCGTCGCGCTCGCCGTGGCCATGGGCAAGCGGGTGTACGCGACCAGTCGCGACGCCGCCAAGCGGGACCGGATCGCCGCCCTGGGCGCGACGGCCGTCGAGCCGGGCGCCCGACTGCCGGAGCGGGTGGACGTGGTGGTCGAGACGGTCGGGGCGGCCACCTTCGACCACTCACTGAAGTCGGCCGCGCCGATGGCCCGGATCGTCGTCTCCGGCGCGACCGCCGGTCACCAGCCGACGATCAACCTGCGCCGCGTCTTCGCCATGCAGTTGGAGATCCTCGGCACCTCGATGGGCACCCCCGGCGAGCTCTACGACCTGCTCGCGTTCTGCGCCGACCGGCAGGTGCGCCCGGTGGTGGACAGCGTGGTGCCGTTCAGCAAGGTCGAGGAGGCGTTCGCCCGCCTGCACGGCGGGGAGATCTTCGGCAAGATCGTGGTGGACCACACGGCCTGAGCGCTGAGCCGCCCGTGGGTCGGCGGTGCCCGGTGCCGGCCGGCCGCCGGCGCGGTCTTGGCCGCCTCGGCCGTCCGCCCGCTCAGAGGTGGTTGTCGAGCGTGGCCAGCCCGTCGCGGGCCGCGTCGGTGGGGATGCGGCCCTTGGCGGCCGCGTCCCCGTAGAGCGACCAGCGCAGGAACTCCACCGTCGTGTCGGAGACCAGCCGCAGGGCAGCGCCGTCGCTCAGCAGCGCCCGGCCGTGGTCGCCCTTCGTCAGGCTGAGCATCGCCTTCGGCCAGGGCACCGCGTCGTACGCCGCCTTGCCCGCCGCGTACTCCACCACCTCGTCGAGCTCGCCGTGCACGAACAGTTGCGGGGCCGCCGCGCCCGCGAAGGCGGTGCCCACGCCCAAGGCCGTGCCGGCGAACACCACGCCCGCGTCCAGCCGCTCGTCCCGGCCCGCCGTGAACAGGCCGATGGTGGTCACCCCGCCGGCCGAGTGCCCGGCGGCGGCCACCCGGTCGACGGCCAGGTGGCCGCGCAACGGGTCACCGGCCTTCCCGTCGAGCGCGAGCACCTGGGTCAACGCGTACGACACGTCGGCCGGCTGGTTGAGCACGTCCAGCACGTTGACCTTCACACCCCGGGAGGTGTGCGGGAACGTCGGCGCGGCCACCACGAAACCGGCCGCCGCCCAGCGGGTGAGCAGCCTCGCGTAGTCGTCCGGCCGGCCGCCCAGGCCGTGGCTGAACATCACCACCGGGAACCGACCCTCCGCCGCGTCCGCCGAACGCTTCGCCGCGCCGCCGGCCGACCCGGTCGCCGGGTACCAGACGGTCACCGGCAGCGGGCGGTCGCCGTCGCGGTTCAGCTTCAGCTGTCGTACGCCGACCGCGAAGCTCTCCGCCGGCGCCGTGCCGGCGGGCACCTGCGGAGTCGGTGTGGCGCTCGCCGTGGGGGACGGGGCGTTCCGCGGCTCGGCCAGCGGGGCGGGGGCCGAGCAGCCCACCAGGCCGGCCGTGAGCGCGGCGGCGAACAGGGCGCGGGTGCGGCGACGGGACATGAATCCGATTGTGCCCGTCCTCGCCCCCGCGTCGGACGCCGAACCGACCGGTACCCCGCCCGGACCGGGCCGTGCCCCGCCCCGGCCGACTCCGGCGCCCCCGCGCCGGCCGCGTCCCGCCCTGGCCGATGGAACAACAGCCCCGGAGTTGTTCCCTCCACCCGTCCGGGATACGACAACTTCCCGGAAGTTGTGTGGATCAAGGCGGGTCGGTGGCGGAAGGGGCCGGGGTGGCGAGGGACGTGCGTAGCCGCGCGAGGTCGTCCGCGTCCTTCTGACGGCGGGGGCGGTCCGGCATCCAGACCGGGTACATCTCCTTGAACTCGATCTGCGCGCCGACCGTGATCATCGGCGCGACGAGTGCGCCGATCCGGCCAGCCGGGCCGTCCAGCAGGCCCACCGGCAGCGGCGTCCCCTCCCACGCGCCGCCGCCGACCGTCACCCGGCCGGCCGCGTCTCGACCGAGGTAGGCGAAGCTCATCTCGACGTCGTCGCGGAGCACGTCGAGTTGGGTCTCCACCGGCATCCGCGGGTCTGGCCGCCAACCCCGGTCGGCGAGCAGGGCGGCGAGGCGTGCCGCGTCGGCCCGCCAGCAGTACCAGTCGACGTCGACGTGCCGCCGGGTCACCTCGCCGAGGTGGAAGTCCATCGCCCAGCCGCCGCGCAGCCAGACAGGTATGCCGGCCGCGGCGGCGACAGCGACCACCTCGCCGATACCCGCCACCTGCCGCCCCGCCAACCCCCTCAACCCCAGCCCCAGCCCCAACCCCAACCCCTCATTCGCCCTCCCGCGCAGCCCCCACTCGCCCTCCCGCACAGCCCCCACTCGCCCTCCCGCCCCGTGCCCCGAGATCACCCACCTCGTCGATCATGCACTTGTGGTGCCGGCATTGCCCTCTCCTGCCCGCTTCGCGAGGCACCACAACTGCATGATCGACGGGGGCGGGGCGGGGCGGGGCGGGGCGGGGCGGGGGTGGGTGGGTGGGTGGGGTTCAGGGGGATTGGCGGGCGGTGTAGTGGGTGAGGCCGGGGGTGGGGGAGGTCGCGTCGGTCGGCAGGCGGCGGGCGGCGTCCGGGTCGCCGTAGAGGGTCCAGCGGAGGAAGTCCAGGGTGGTGGCGAGGACCTGGGCGAAGCCGGGCCGCCCCGGGGTCAGGTACTCGCCGTGCCCCTGGCCGAGCAGGCTGAGGAACGCGGCCGGACCGGGCGTGCGGGCGTACGCGGCGCGGCCGACGGTCACCGGCACGATCGGGTCGGCGGTGCCGTGGACGAAGAGCAGCGGGGCGGCCGGCCCGGCGAAGCTGCCGGCGAGCCCGCCACCGGCGATGATCACACCGGCGCGCAGCCGTGGCGAGTGCCCGGAGGTGAACATCCCGGCGGTGGTGAAGCCGCCCGCCGAGTGTCCGGCGGCGCCGAACCGGGTCACGTCGAGGTGTCCGCTGAGCGGGTCGCCGGGGCGCGTGTCCAACCCGACCAGGTGCCGGATGAGCCGCCAACCGTCGGCCGGCTGGTGGCGTACGTCCGCCCGGGTGAACCGGGCCGCCCCGCGGCGGGTGTGCGGATAGGCCGGCGCGGCCACGACGAAGCCCGCGGCCGCCCACCGGGTGGTCAACCCGGCGTGCAGCTCCGGAAGGCTGTCCAGCCCGTGACTGTAGATCACCACCGGGAACCGGCCGGGGGCCACCGCACCGTCCCGCGTCGGATACCACACGGTCACCGGGAGTGGCCGCGCCGAGGTCGGGTCCAGGGTGAACGTACGCACGCCGACGGCGTACGTTCCCTCAGGCGCGTGGCGCGGCGGAGCCTGCCCCCCGGTGGCCGCCGTGGCCGGGGCACAGCCGGCGAGCAGCGCCGTCACCAGCACGGCCACCAGCCGCTTCGCCCCCATCGTTCCACGGTAGGTGACCATCCGCCGGCGCCGGCCCCACCGTCCGGTTCGGGTAGTTCACCGTCCCGGCCGGAACGCGTCCGTCGGCCGGTCCGACCCGTGGATCGTCGTCACACCGTCCGCCCCGGCTGGACAGGTTTCGCTAGGGTCACCGGCATGTCTGAGAACTACACCGACCCGAGCGGCAACACCGAGGCGTTCCGTGCGTTCGTCCACACACCCGAGGCGGCGGAGGCGCCCGCCGGCACAGCCGGGCGGTTGCCGATGCTCGTCGGCGCCGCTGTCGCCGCCGCGGTGCTCCTCGCGCTGGCCGTGTGGCTCGCGGTTGGCTGATGTCGACCCGACACCGGGGGCGCTGCGCTCCCGGTTGCGGGGCGTCCGCTGGGGCCCGACCGCGCTCGGTCTGGTCGTGCTGCTCGCCGGCCTGTCGTACGCGACCGCCATCGCCGGCTACAAGTGGCACCTGCACAGCAAGGCGGAGCGGCTGCGGGCGGAGGGGGTGCGCGTCCAGGCGGTCGTGGGCCGGCGGGAGGACACCGTCGGCCGCGGCGGCGGCACCGACACCGTCCGGGTCTGGTACGACCACGCCGGCGTGGCGTACTCGAAGCGGATCCTGTGCGGCTCTGCCGGCGGCTGCACCGAGGAGCCGCCGCCCACGATGACCCTGTGGGTCGACCCGGAGCGACCCGACGAGTTCGTGGCCGAGAACGGGAACACCGACGACTCGGTCTTCGTCCTCAACGCCTGGGGCGGGATTCCCTTCGGGCTCGGGTTCGCGGTGATCGGTGGGTTCATCGTGCTGACCGGCGTCATGCCGGAACGGTCGCGCGTCCGGCGGCTGCCGCCGCGCGGGCCGGGCTCACCCCGGATCCGCCGCACCGGCAGGGCCCGGCGGACCCGGGCCCGCCGGCGCTGAGCGCCGTCGCTCGGCCGGGGACCGCCTCGCGGGCACCCACCACCGACCCGGTCAGCCCTGCTCGGCGGCCACCTGTCGGGCGGCACGGGCGATCTCGCGCTCCTCGTCGGTGGCGATCACGCAGACCGTGACCTCGGCGCCCTCCGGCGAGATCACCCGGTCACCCTGGCCCTCGTTGCGCGCCGGGTCGACGGCGATGCCGAGCCGGTCGAGCCCGGCCAGCGCGGCGGCCCGCACCGGCGCGGCGTGCTCGCCGACCCCGGCGGTGAAGGTCACCGCGTCGACGCGGCCGAGCAGGGCGTAGTACGCCCCGACGTAGCCGGTGAGGCGACGGCAGTAGACGTCGAAGGCGAGCGCCGCCGCCGGGTCACCGGCCGCCCGCCGGGCCAGCACCTCCCGCATGTCGTTGACCCCGGCCAGCCCGAGCAGACCGCTTCGATGGTTGAGCAGGTCGTCGATGTCGTCCACGGACAGCCCGCCCTCGCGGCGCAGGTGGAAGATGATGGTCGGGTCGAGGTCGCCGCTGCGGGTGCCCATGACCAGACCCTCCAGCGGGGACATCCCCATCGAGGTGGCCACGCTGCGGCCGCCGGCCACCGCGCACGCGCTCGCGCCGTTGCCCAGGTGCAGGGTGATGGTGTTCAGCCGGTCGTACGGCCGGTCGAGCAGCTCAGCGGTGCGCCGCGACACGTACGCGTGGGAGGTGCCGTGGAAGCCGTACCGGCGGACGCCGTACCGCTCGGCGATGTCGCGATCGATCGCGTACGTCGCAGCGGCCTCGGGCAGCGTCCGGTGAAACGCCGTGTCGAAGACCGCGACCTGGGGCACCCCGGGGAGTGCTTCCCGGGCGACCTCGATGCCGGCCAGGTTGGGCGGGTTGTGCAGCGGCGCCAGCGGGACGAGGTCGTGGATCGCGTCGAGCACCTGGTCGTCGATCAGCACCGGCTCACCGAACCGCTCGCCGCCGTGCACGACCCGGTGCCCCACGGCGGACAGCCCGGACAGGTCCAGCGTGCCGAGGATCTGGCGGACCGCCGTCTCGTGGTCGACCGGACCGCCGCCCGGCTCGCCGATCCGCTCGACGGTGCCCTTGTCGCGGACCTCGTCGCCGTCGTAGAGCCGGTACTTCACCGACGACGACCCGCAGTTGAGCACCAGCACCCGGCTCATGACGACTCCTCCGCGGCGGCCTGGATCGCGGTGATCGCCACCGTGTTGACGATGTCCGGCACGGTGGCGCCCCGGGACAGGTCGTTGACCGGCCGCCGCAGGCCCTGCATGACCGGGCCGACCGCGACCGCCCCGGCGGAGCGCTGCACCGCCTTGTACGTGTTGTTGCCGGTGTTGAGGTCCGGGAAGATGAACACCGTCGCGCGGCCGGCGACGGGGCTGCCGGGCAGCTTCGTGGCGGCGACGGCCGGGTCGATCGCGGCGTCGTACTGGATCGGCCCCTCGACCAGCAGGTCGGGCCGGCGCTCCCGGACCAGCGCGGTGGCCGCCGCGACCTTCTCCACGTCCTCCCCGGCGCCGGAGCTGCCGGTCGAGTACGACAGCATCGCCACCCGCGGCTCGATGCCGAACCGGGCGGCGGTGTCGGCCGACGAGATCGCGATGTCGGCGAGCTGGGCGGCGTCCGGGTCGCGGTTGACCGCGCAGTCGCCGTAGACCAGGACCCGGTCGGCGAGCAGCATGAAGAAGACGCTGGAGGCGACGGAGACCCCGGGCACCGTACGGATGATCTCGAAGGCCGGGCGGATGGTGGCCGCGGTGGTGTGCGTCGCCCCGGAGACCATGCCGTCGGCGTGCCCCGTGCTGACCATCATCGTGCCGAAGTAGTTGGGCTGCGCGACGATGTCGTGTGCCAGCTCGGCGGTGATCCCACGATGGGCGCGCAGCCGCGCGTACTCGGCGGCGAAATCGTCCCGCCACTCGCTGGTGAGCGGGTCCACCACCCGTGCGTCGTCGACGTCGACGCCCAGCTCGCGGGCCCGCCGGGCGATGTCGTCCGGCCGGCCGAGCAGGGTCAGCTCGGCGACGCCGCGGCGCAGCAGCACCTCCGCCGCGCGCAGGACGCGCTCCTCTCCGCCCTCCGGCAGCACGAGGTGCCGGGGCCGCGTCCGGGCTCGGTCGATCAGCTCGTTCTCGAACATCAGCGGCGTGACCCGGGTGGCCCGGCTGACCTGCAGCCGGCGGGCCAGGTCGTCGGTGTCGACGTGACGTTCGAAGGTGCCGAGCGCGGCCTCGACCTTGCGTGGGTTCCCGGGGCTGGGGCGGCCCTCGATCCGGCTGGACGCGGCCACCGTGTCGTAGCTGTCGGTTTCGACGGAGAGCACCGCGAGGCCGGTGTTCAGCTCCTCGACCAGCCGCATCACCCGTGGGTCGGGCTGTTCGCCGAGGGTGAGCACGAGCCCGGCCAGGGAGACCTGCCCGGCCACGTGCGCGGCGCTCGCCGCCACCAGCAGGTCGGCCCGGTCGCCCGGGGTGATCATCAGGGCGCCCGGGGTGAGATGGTCGAGCAGGATCGGCACGTGGGCCGCCCCCACGACGTAGGCGAGGACGTCCCGGCTGAGCGCGCTCTCGTCGCCGGCGAGCAGGGTCGCGTCCAGCGCCGTCGCCACCTCGGCCACCGTCGGGGCCGACACGGAGGGCACCTCCGGGATGGCGTACGCCGGGACGGGCAGGTCGGGCAGCGTCATCGGCCCGGGGACCCGGTTGGCGATCACCGCGAGCACGGTGGCGCCGAGATCGGCCAGGTCGTGGTACGCGCCGCGGGACGCCGCCGCGATGGCGGACGGTTCCTGCCCGAAGCCGTCGACCACGGGCACCACGACGCTGCCGAACTCGGTGGCGAGCCGGGCGTTGAACGCCAGTTCGCGGGGGCGGGCCGGGTCACCGGTGTCGTCGAAGTCGCTGCCCACGACGACCACCGCCGGGCACTGCCGCTCGACCGCCCGGTACCGCTCCACGATGCGGGAGATCAGCTCCTCCCGGCGGCCGTCGGCGACCAGGGCGGTTGCTTCGGCGTACGTGGCTCCGGCGAGGTCGGCCGGCGGAAGGTCGATCCGGTAGCGGTCGCGGAGCAGGGCGAGGATCGGGTCCGGGCCGGTGCCGGCGATCAGCGGGCGGAACACGCCGATCCGGCCGACCTGGCGGGACAGCAGCTCGGCGAGCCCGAGCGCGATGGTCGACTTGCCCCCGCCCGACCCGACGCTGGTCAGGTACACACTCCGCGCCACGTCCCCACCCTAGAAGATCGCGACGCCCCCCGCGCCCACCCACCCGGCCCCGGTGACCGCCTCCGCTTCGTTGATCATGAAGTTGTTGCCGCGCCACGCCGATCCGCCGCGCGACGACCTCATGATCAACGCGAACGGCGGGGGTTAGTCGTCGTCCTCGTCGTCGAGGCGGGCCAGGTAGGTGGCCAGGCGCTCGATCGGGGTCTCGAACTCCGGGTTCAGGTCGACGAAGTCGCGCAGGCGCTCGGCGAGCCACTCGATGGTGATCTGCTCGTCGCCCCGGCGCTCGACCAGTTCCTCGATGCCGCGGTCGGTGAAGTACATCCGTACGTCCTCGTGTCGGGCCCGGTATGCGGCCGGGCCGGTCCTCGACGCCAGCCGGGGCAGGACCGTCGCAACGGCCCTGCCCCGGCTCTCGGCGCGTGTGGTCAGGTCACGGGCGGGGGAGAGCCGCCTCGATCAGCGCGTTCTGCTCGACCTCGTGCATCTTCGCCGAACCGACCGCCGGGGCGGCCGCCGCCGGGCGGGAGATGCGCCGCAGCCGGACGTCCGACAGGTGCTCCAGCAGGTTGAGCGCCACGAACGACCAGGCGCCCTGGTTGGCCGGCTCCTCCTGCACCCAGGCGAAGTCCTCGGCGTTCGGGTACTGCGCGAGCGCCGCCCGGATCTCCTCGATCGGCATCGGGTAGAGCTGCTCGATGCGGACGATCGCGGTGTCGGTGATGCCGCGCTCCTGCCGGGCCTGGTACAGGTCGTAGTAGACCTTGCCGGAGCAGAGCAGCACCCGCTTCACCGACTCCGGCGCCGGGGCGGCCAGGTCGGCCAGCACCGGCTGGAACGTGCCGGTGGTGAAGTCCTCGACCGACGAGATGCAGAGCCGGTGCCGCAGCAGCGACTTCGGCGTGAACACCACCAGCGGCTTGCGCTTCGGCGACAGGGCCTGGCGGCGCAGCAGGTGGAAGTAGTTCGCCGGCGTGGTCGGGATGGCGACCCGCATGTTGTCCTCGGCGCAGAGCTGGAGGAACCGCTCCGGACGGCCGGAGGTGTGGTCCGGGCCCTGGCCCTCGTGACCGTGCGGCAGCAGCAGGGTCACCGCGGAGCGCTGCCCCCACTTGACCTCGCCGGAGGAGACGAACTCGTCGATCACCGACTGGGCGCCGTTGACGAAGTCGCCGAACTGGGCCTCCCAGGCGACCAGCGCGTTGATGTTCTCCACCGAGTAGCCGTACTCGAAGCCCATCGCCGCGTACTCGCTGAGCAGCGAGTCGTGCACGAAGAACCGGGACCGCTCGCCGTCGGCGGTGAGCGACTTCAGCGGCAGGTAGTCGTCGCCGGTGCGCGAGTCGACGATCGAGGCGTGCCGCTGCACGAACGTGCCGCGGCGCGAATCCTGCCCGGCGAGCCGGACGGTCACGCCGTCGTGCAGCAGCGACCCGAACGCGATGATCTCGCCGAAGCCCCAGTCGATGTTGCCCTCGACGGACATCTTGGCCCGCCGCTCGAGCAGCTGCTGGATCCGCTTGTGCGGGGTGAAGCCCTCCGGCAGGTTGACGTGCGCCTCACCGATCGCCCGGACGACCGAGGCGTCGGTGGCGGTGTCGACCTGCGGCTCCGGCTCATCCTCGCGGCGCGGCCGGCTGAGCTGCCGGGGCGCCGTGGCGGCGTCGCGGGTGGCTTTGAAGACCCGCTCCAGCTGCGCCTGGTAGTCGCGCAGCAGCTCCTCCGCGTCCTCCACGGTGATGTCGCCGCGACCGATCAGCTCCTCGGTGTACAGCTTCCGCACCGACCGCTTCGAGTCAATGATCTTGTACATCTGCGGGTTGGACATCGACGGGTCGTCGCCCTCGTTGTGCCCACGCCGCCGGTAGCAGACCATGTCGATCACGACGTCCTTGTTGAACGCCTGGCGGTACTCGAACGCCAGCCGGGCGACCCGTACGACCGCCTCGGGGTCGTCGCCGTTGACGTGGAAGATCGGGGCCTGGATCATCCGGGCCACGTCGGTGCTGTAGAGGCTGGACCGCGAGTATTCCGGGGCGGTGGTGAAGCCGACCTGGTTGTTGACCACCACGTGCACGGTGCCGCCGGTGCGGTAGCCGCGCAGCTGGGAGAGGTTGAGCGTCTCGGCGACGACACCCTGGCCGGCGAACGCGGCGTCACCGTGCACCGCCAGCGGCAGGACGGTGTAGCCCTCCAGCTTGAGGTCGATCCGGTCCTGCTTGGCCCGGACGATGCCCTCCAGCACCGGGTCGACGGCCTCCAGGTGGGACGGGTTGGCCACCAGCGAGACCTTGACCGAGTGCTCGCCGTCCGGCGTCGTGAACTTGCCGTTCTGGCCGAGGTGGTACTTCACGTCGCCGGAGCCCTGCGTCGACCGCGGGTCGAGGTGCCCCTCGAACTCCGAGAAGATCTTCTCGTACGGCTTGCCGACGATGTTGGCCAGCACGTTGAGCCGACCCCGGTGCGCCATGCCGATGACAACCTCGTCGAGACCGCCCTCGGCGGACGCCTCCAGCACCTCACCGAGCAGCGGGATCAGCGACTCGCCGCCCTCCAGCGAGAACCGCTTCTGCCCGACGTACTTCGTCTGGAGGAAGGTCTCGAACGCCTCGGCGGCGTTCAGCCGGTTGAGCACGTGCTTCTGCTCGTCGGCGGCGGGCTTCTCGTACTTGCGCTCGATCCGCTCCTGGAGCCAGCGCCGCTCCTCCGGGTCCTGGATGTGCATGTACTCGATGCCGACCCGGCGGCAGTAGGAGTCGCGCAGCACGCCGAGGATCTCGCGCAGCTTCATCCGCTGCTTGCCGGCGAAGCCGTTGACCGGGAAGGTCCGGTCCAGGTCCCACAGGGTCAGCCCGTGCTGGAGCACGTCCAGGTCGGGGTGCTTGCGGATCTTGAACTCGAGCGGGTCGGTGTCGGCCATCAGGTGACCGCGGACCCGGTACGCGTGGATCAGCTCGTGCACCCGCGCGGTCTTGTTGATCTGGCCCTCGCTGTCGACCGCGACGTCGCGGACCCAGCGCACCGGCTCGTAGGGGATGCGCAGCGAGGTGAAGAGCTGGTCGTAGAAGCCGTGCTCGCCGAGGATCAGCTCGTGCATGACCTTGAGGAACTCGCCGGACTGCGCGCCCTGGATGATCCGGTGGTCGTACGTGCTGGTCAGCGTGATGACCTTGCTGACCGCGAGCTCCGCGAGGGTGGCCTCGGACATGCCCTGGTAGGGCGCCGGGTACTCCATCGCGCCGACCCCGATGATCGCGCTCTGCCCCTGCATGAGCCGCGGCATCGAGTGGACGGTGCCGATGCCGCCGGGGTTGGTCAGCGAGATGGTGGTGCCGGAGTAGTCGTCCATGGTCAGTTCGTTACGGCGGGCGCGCCGGACCACGTCCTCGTACGCCTGCCAGAACTGCCGGAAGTCCATCTGCTCGCAGGCCTTGATGGAGGGGACCACCAGGTTGCGGCTGCCGTCGGGCTTGGTCAGGTCGATCGCGATGCCCAGGTTGACGTGCTCGGGCCGGACCAGCGTCGGCTTGCCGTCGACCTCGGCGTACGAGTTGTTCATCTCCGGGTGCTGCACCAGCGCCCGGACCATCGCGTAGCCGATGAGGTGGGTGAAGCTGACCTTGCCGCCGCGCCCACGGGCGAGGTGGTTGTTGATCACGATCCGGTTGTCGACCAGGAGCTTGGCCGGGACCGCGCGCACGCTGGTCGCGGTCGGCACGCTCAGCGAGGCGTCCATGTTCTGGACGATCTTCGCGGCGACACCGCGCAGCGGGGTGGTCTGTGGGCCGGTGGCGGTCGGGGCGGCGGCCTTGGCCGGGGTCGCCTTGGCGGCCGGCGCGGGCGCCTTCGCCGGGGCGGCGGGCTTGGCGGGCGCCGCGGTCTTCGCGGCCGCCGGCCGGGCCGGGGCGGCGGCCGGGGCCGCCGCGGCGGGCTGGGTGACGGCGGCCACGGCCTCCTGCTGCTCGGCGGGCTCCGGAGCCGCGGCGGGGACCGGCTTGGCGTCAGGACGCGGGGTGCCGGCGCCGGGCGCGGGGCGGTAGTCGGCGAAGAAGTCGTGCCAGGCCGAATCGACGCTCTTGGGGTCGGCGAGGTACCGCTGGTACATCTCCTCGACGATCCACTCGTTCGGGCCGAAACCCGCCAGTGGGTTCTCCTGCGAAGTCTGCTGGGTCGACACGGCCGGTAATCGCCTCTTTCACGCGGGTTTGTGTGTCACGCGGCGTCTCGCACGCCCACGTGCGGACGCAATCGAGACGGCTCCAAGGCTACGCCGTACGGATGCGGCAGGCATTTCCGCCTCGGTTGCGTGGTCGGATTCACAGAAGATGCCAGAAGTTCCGCAAGCGCTGCGTGTCCCTTTGCTGACTGGTAAGGGACCGACTATCCGTACCGATGCCCGACCGGGGAGGATCGGCGCCGGTCGGACCCGCCGGTTCCGGGGTGGTGACCGTGCCGTCACCGCCCCGGAACCGCCCGGTCAGGAGATGTCCCGCTGGCGCAGGGTGAGGGTGCCGATCGCCCCGGCGACGACCGCGTACCCGATGAGCACGACGGCGCCCGCCCAGCGCGGCGGGTTGCCCGGGATCTCGGCGCCGGTGACCATCAGCGACGAGGCCAGCGACGGCACCAGCAGCTGGAGGTCGTTGATCCAATCGCCGAACCGGCTCGCGAGGACACTGATCGCGATCGCCGCGCCGATGGTGCCGCCCAGGTAGAGCAGGATGCCGGTGACGGTGGCGCCGATCTGGCTGCGGATCAGCACGCCGAGGCCCACGCCGAGGACCCCCCAGAGCAGGTACGCGAGCCCGTTGAGCCCGATCGCCTCCCAGGCGGCGGCGTTGCCGAGCTGGCTGCCGACACCGATGGCCTTCAGGACCGCCGACCCGGCGATCAGGTTGATCGCGGTGGTGACCACCCAGAAGAGCAGCGCGAGGAGCGCCGCCGCGACCAGCTTGGCGGCCATCACGGCGCTGCGGTGCGGCGACGTGAGGAACGTGGTGGTCACCGTCTGATGGAAGAACTCGCTGGTCACCACGATGATGCCGAGCAGCATCACGATGAGCAGACCGAAGAACTGCCCGGTGGTGAAGAGGTTCGCCGAGAGGGCGTCCGGGTGGGCCGCCGCCGAGAGCTGGGCGGCCTGCTCCGGCGACATCTCGCCGAGGTTCCCGCTGGTGAGGGCGTCGGACTGCAGCCAGTTGATCAGCAGGGTGAGCGCCCAGAGCGGCAGCGAGATCAGCGCGAAGACCCACCAGGTGTTGGTACTGCGGATCTTGAGCAGTTCGGCTCGGACGAGGTTCATCGGATGCCCGCCTTTCCGGCCGTCAGCTCCAGGAAGACGCCTTCCAGGTCGGGGCGTTCCGTGGTCAGTTCGTGCAGCTCGATGCCGGCGGCCAGGGCGGTCCGGCCGACCGTCGGGGCGTCCACCCCGGCGACCAGCAGGGTGCCGTGCTCGTCGGTGTCGACGACGGCGGACTGACCCTTGAGCGCGGTGGCCAGCGCGTCGGCCTGCGGGGTGCGGACCCGGACCCGCGTGCTCTGCGCCATGGAGCCGATCACCTGGTCGACCGGTCCCTGCCGAACCAGCTGACCGGCCGCGATGATCACCACGTCGTCGGCGAGCAGCTGCATCTCCGACAGCAGGTGGCTGGAGACCAGGACGGTGCGCCCCTCCTGGGCCAGGTTCTTGAGGAACCCGCGCATCCACCGGATGCCCTCCGGGTCCAGCCCGTTGGCCGGCTCGTCGAGGATCAGCACCCGGGGGGCGCCGAGCATCGCGGCCGCGATGCCGAGCCGCTGCTTCATGCCGAGCGAGTAGCCCTTGAACTTGCGCTTCGCCGCCGGGGAGAGCCCGACCAGCGCCAGCGCCTCCTCGGCCCGCTGCTTCGGCAGCCCGGCCGCCGCGCAGATCACCCGCAGGTGGTTGATCCCGGTGCGGCCCTTGTGCGCGCTGGAGGCCTCCAGCACCGCGCCGACGTGCCGCAGCGGCTCGGCGAGGTCAGCGTACCGGGCGCCGCTGATGGTGGCCGTGCCGCCGGTCGGCGTGACCAGGTTCAACAGCATGCGCAGGGTGGTGGTCTTCCCGGCGCCGTTCGGGCCGAGGAAGCCGGTCACCCGACCCGGCTCGACCGTGAAGGACAGGTTGTTGACCGCCCGGACGTTCTTGTACTGCTTCGTCAGGCCGGTCACCACGATCTGACCGTCGGTGGTGGGGCTTCGCTGCCCGTCAGACATCGTTCTCCTCCCGTGCGGGTGGCGTCGAGGTACGCCGTTGCACAGCGTGACGGGCCCGCGCAACAAGGTCAATCAGGCGCGGTCCCTACCTTGGTCTCCACCTCCAGCAGGAGCCGGGTCATCCTGAGGGACTACCGGGCCGCTCAGGTCGCCGAGCCGGGCAGCGCGATCCAGGTCGCCCGGGCGGTGGCCAGCAGCGCGCCGGTCGGGCCGTAGAGGCTGGTGCCGACCCGCGCCTTGCGCCCCTCGACCCCGATCGTCACGCCGGTCACCACGCACTCGTCGCCCGGTTCCGGAAGCGCGTCGACCAGCGCGGCGATCCGCCCCAGGACGTACGGGCGGCCCGGGGCGATCACCGCCCACCCGCCGGGGCAGTCCAGCGCCGCCCACACCGTCGCCGTCGTGACCTCGGCGGGCGCGCGGAACGGGGCGGCCGTGCGCCCGTCCGGCAGCCGGCCGGGGAAGATCCGCAGCCCGTCCGCCCGACGTGGACCGCAGACGTAGCAGTCGGGGAAGGGGTGGTCGACGAACCCGGGGTACGCGGCCGAGACGCGGACCGCGTCCGCCCGGTCCACCGGCGGTACGACCGCGTCGACGTCGTCCGTCGGGCGTACCTCGGCGACGACGCGTCCGGCCGGGTCGTGGACCTCGCCGTCGACCACGGAGAGCGGTGTGTCCAGCGGCGGCGGTCGGCGCAGCGTCACCTCGACCGGCCCGGGGAGCCCGGTGGCGGTGGCGAAGGTGCCGGCGCTCCATCCGCCGTTGCCCGAGCCGGGCGGCCCGTTGTAGCGGGATTCGACACGCATCGGCGACCTCCGGGTGGACGTGGCCCGGCGTCGTCGCCGGGTCCCGCCCGGCAGCCTCGCACGCTGGGCCGGGTCGGGCGCACACGGGCCGCCGACCGCCGTTCACCGGATCGACACTCCTCGCCACCCGGGCCGGCAACCCACGGCACCTACACAGATCCCATGGCCGTTCTGCACGCCGCTGGGACCCCCCTCTCCACCAGCGGTTACACCCTGTCGATCGCCGACGACCCGACACAGGTCGCGGCCGCGCAACGCCTGCGCCACGAGGTGTTCGCCACCGAACTCGGCGCCACCCTGCACCCCGGGGGCGAAGGGCTGGACGTGGACCCCTTCGACCCGTACTGCGACCACCTGATCGTCCGGCAGGAGAGCACCGGGCAGGTGGTCGGGACGTACCGGCTGCTGCCCCCCGGGCGGGCCGACCGCCGGTATGCGGAGACGGAGTTCGACCTTGGCCCGCACGCCCCGCTGCGGGACGACCTCGTCGAGGCGGGCCGCTCCTGCGTTCACCCGGACCACCGCACCGGCGCGGTGATCAACCTGATGTGGGCCGGCATCTCCCGGTACCTGCACCTGCGCGGCTCCCGGTGGCTGGGCGGGTGCGCGTCGGTGCCGGTGTCCGACGGCGGGCAGGCCGCGGCGGAGGTGTGGGCGCAGGCCCAGGCCCGGCACCTCGCGCCGCCGCCGCTGCGGGTCCGCCCGCTGCGGCCCTGGTTCGCCGAGGTGCCGGTCGACGCGTACCCGCCCCTCGGCGGCGCGGCCGGCCGTGCCCTGGTGCCGCCGCTGCTCCGCGGCTACCTGCGGCTGGGTGCCTGGATCTGCGGCGAGCCGTCGTACGACCCGGACTTCCAGGTGGCGGACTTCTACGTGCTCTTCTCGATGGATCGGATGAACCCGCGCTACCTGCGGCACTTCCTGGGCGGGGCGGAGGGGTGAGCACCATGGCGTACGACCTGTGGCGCCCCTCGTCCGGCTGCGGCGAACAGTGCCTGCCGGCGGCGGGCGAGGTGCCGTCCGTGCCGGTGGCGCGGCGGGTGGGTCGTCTGCTCGCCGGGGCCGGCATGCTCCTGGCCGGTGTCGGGCTGGTCGCGGTGCTGCCGCTGCTGCCCGCGCGGGACGGGCAGGCCGCGTTGCGCGCCTGGGCCCGGGGGACGGCGCGGGCCCTCAGCATCCGACTGGTGGTGCGTGGCCGGCTGCCCCGGCGTCGCTCGCTGCTGGTCGCCAACCACGTGTCGTGGCTGGACATCCTGGTGATCCTCGCGGTGGGACCGGCCCGGATGGTGGCCAAGCGGGAGGTCCGCTCCTGGCCGCTGGTCGGGTTGCTGGCCGCCGCCGCGGGCACGATCTTCGTGGACCGGGCGCGGCCCCGGGACCTGCCGGCCACGGTGGCCCGGGCCGCCGACGCCCTGCGTGCGGGCCACCCGGTGGCGGTCTTTCCCGAGGGTACGACCTGGTGCGCGGGGGAGGGCGCGGTCGACTGCCGCCCGGTGGGCGGCTTCCGGCCGGCCCTGTTCCAGGCGGCGGTCGACGCCGGCGCGCCGGTGGTGCCGCTGCGGCTGAGTTACCGCTCCGCGGCGACGAACTCCGCCACCACCGCAGCCGCCTTCCTCGGCGAGGAGACCCTGCTGCGCTCGGTGCGCCGGGTGGTGGCTGCCCGGAACCTGGAGGTGCGGGTGACGGTCGCCGCCGCGCTGCACCCGGCGGGCGACGCGGACCGGCGGGTGCTCGCCCGGGCCGCCGAGTCCGCGGTGCACCTGGTGCCCGCCCCGGTGGCGCCCGCCGCGCGCCGGGACGCGGTGCCGGTGGGCGCGGACGTGCCGGTCATGGTGCCGGTGGGTGCGGACGTCCCGGTGGCGCTCGTTCCCTCCGGTGGCGGCGAGCTGGCCGCCGGGCGGCCGGTCGAGGCGGTCCGGGGGCTCGACCTGGCCGCGTAGCGACGTCGCGACACGTCTTGTGTTATCGCGATGTATCGCGTTACTGTTCGTCCCGTCGGACGCGCCGTCGGCGTGTCGTGAGGGGAGGACGACATGACCGGGTGGACCGTCGACGGCCCGCAGCGGCTCACCCTGGACGGGCCGGTCACCCGGCTGAACGTCCGGCTGTTCAGCGGTCGACTCAACGTGGTGGCCACGGACGGGCCGGCCCGGGTGGACGTGACCCGGGTGGGCCGGCGGCCCGTCCTGGTCGAGCTCCGCGACGGGCGGCTCGACGTCCGGCAGGAGCGCGGCCGGCGCTGGTCGGACCTGTGGTGGTGGGGGCCGTGGGGGTGGTCCCGCGTGGACGTCTCCCTCGCGGTCCCCGCCGACGTGGCCGCCGACCTGCGGCTGGTCGACGGTCCGCTGGTCGTCTCCGGCCTGCGCCGGCAGACGAAGGCCGACGTCACGTCCGGGCAGATCACGCTGATGGGGCTGCGCGGCACGACCAACGCGAAGATCGTCTCCGGTCCGGTCGAGGCGCTCGGAGTCGCCGGTGACCTCGGCATCGAGACCGTCTCCGGCGAGGTGATCCTCGCCGACAGCGCGGCCGGGCAGGTCCGGGCGCAGACGGTGTCCGGTGCGATCACCTGCGACCTGGACAACCCGCGCCGCAGCGAGATCCGGCTGCACACCATCTCCGGCAGCATCACCGTCCGGGTCCGGGAGGACAGCGACCTGGCCGTCCGGCTGCACACCACCGCCGGCCGCATCACCAGCGGCTTCCCCCAGGTGCGCACGGAGTCGACCATCGGCTCGGTGAGCAACAGCGAGGGAGTGCTCGGCGCGGGCGACGGTAAGCTCTGGGCGTCCGCCACCTCCGGCAGCATCGCGCTGCTCGCCCGGCGGGTGGACGACGAGGAGGGGGAGCTGCCGTGACGGGCGTCTTCAGTCACGGGCGGCTCCGGCTCTACCTGCTCAAGCTCCTCGACGACGGGCCGAAGCACGGCTACGAGCTGATCCGGCTGTTGGAGGACCGCTTCCTCGGCCTGTACGCCCCGAGCGCCGGCACCATCTATCCCCGCCTTCAACGCCTGGAGGCGGAGGGGCTGGTCAGCCACACCGCCGCCGGTGGCCGCAAGACGTACGACATCACCGCCGCCGGCCGCGACGAGCTGCGCCGGCGCGCGGGTGAGCTGGCCACCCTGGAGTCGGACATCGCCGCGTCGGTGGAGGACCTCTCCGCCCTCGCCGGCGAGATCCAGACCGAGGTGCGCGGTTCGGTCCGCGACCTGAAGCGGGAGCTGCGGGAGGCCGCCCGGCAGACCCGCCGGAGCCGGTGGGAGGCGCCGCCGTTCGTGCCGGGACCGCCGCCGCGTCCCGAGCCGGCGCCCGGCCTGCTCACCGAGTTCGACGAGCGGCTCGCCGCCTTCACCGGCGAGGTGGGCCGCCTGGTCCGCGCCCGCCGGTTCAGCGACGCCCAGCTCACCACCGCGATCCGGCTGCTCGACGGCGCCCTGGACGGGCTGCGCCGGCTGCTCCGCTGACGGTGCGGCGGGACGGCGCGGGATCTCGACTTTCCGGCGCCGCCAACGCATGATCGACCAAGGGCAGCTGGCGCATCGCGTGCTCACAGGTTTTTTCCAGGAACCGTCCAGCGCGGGCGCAGCGAGGGCGCGGATGATGGGGCCATGCCCGCTACCCAGACCGAGGCGCGACTGCTCGTCGTCGAGGACGACCCCAACATCCTCGAGTTGCTCTCCGCGAGCCTGCGCTTCGCGGGCTTCGACGTGGCTACCGCGACCAGCGGCAGCGCGGCGCTGGTCGCCGCCAAGGACCACCGACCCGACCTGGTGGTGCTGGACGTCATGCTGCCCGACCTGGACGGTTTCGAGGTCATCCGGATGCTGCGCGAGGGCGGCACCCGTACGCCGGTGGTCTTCCTGACCGCGCGGGACGCGACCGACGACAAGATCCGCGGGCTGACCCTCGGCGGCGACGACTACGTCACCAAGCCGTTCAGCCTGGAGGAGCTCACCGCGCGGATCCGGGCCGTGCTGCGCCGCACGAGCAGCGGCGAGCCGGCGCCGTCCCGGCTGACCTTCGCCGACCTGGAGCTGGACGAGGAGACCCACGAGGTCTACCGCGCCGGTCAGCGGGTGCAGCTGTCGCCCACCGAGTTCAAGCTGCTGCGCTACCTGATGCTCAACGCCAACCGAGTGCTGTCCAAGGCGCAGATCCTCGACCACGTGTGGAACTACGACTTCCGCGGCGACGACAACATCGTCGAGTCCTACATCTCCTACCTGCGGCGCAAGGTCGACACCACCCAGCCCCGGCTCATCCACACTCTGCGGGGCGTCGGTTACGTGCTGCGCAAGCCGGCGGCGTGAACGCGGTCCAACAGGCGAAGGGACGGCTGCGCAGCGTACCGCTGCGGTTGAAGCTGGTCACCGCCGTCCTCACGCTGGTCGCGCTCGCCCTCCTGGTGATCAGTTCGCTGACCACCTTCTTCCTCCGCAGCTACCTGGTGGGCCAGGTCGACAGCCAGATCCTGTCCGCGTCGCAGGGCCTCGGCCAGTTCCTTCCCCAGCTGCGCACCGGCGAGGTGAAGGCCACCCTGCCCAGCGACTACGTCGTCTCCCTGGCCGACCCGCAGGCGGTCTACCAACCGAGGTACGACGACTTCAGCCTGGACCCGCAACAGCTGCCGAAGTTCCCCACCGACCTGCGGGGCTTCGTCTCGCTGGAGGGCGAGCCGATCACCGTGCGCTCCCAGGACCACCAGATCCGCTGGCGGGTGTACTACGCGGCGCAGCCGGACGGTTCGGTGCTGGCCGTCGGTCAGCCCCTCACCGACGTCGACCGGGCGGTGACGCGGCTGGTCTGGATCGACCTGCTGGTCGGCGGCTCGGTGCTGATCCTGCTCGCCTCGCTCGGCGCGGCGATCGTGCGGACCAGCCTGAAGCCGCTGGTGGAGATCGAACGCACGGCCGCCGCGATCGCCGGCGGTGACCTGACCCGCCGGGTGCCCGACCCGGAGGAGGGTCAGGACTACCCGACCTCGGAGTTGGGGCGGCTGTCGCGCGCGCTGAACGCCATGCTCACCCAGATCGAGGCGGCGTTCACCGCCCGGGCGGCCTCCGAGACGGCCGCCCGCTCGGCCGAGGTGGCCGCCCGCGACGCCGCCGCCTCCGCGCAGGCGTCGGAGGCGCGCGCCCGGCGCTCCGAGGAGCGGATGCGGCAGTTCGTCGCGGACGCCTCGCACGAGCTGCGCACGCCGCTGACCACCATCCGCGGCTTCGCCGAGCTGTACCGGCAGGGGGCGGCCCGGGAGCCGGAGCAGACGGCCGGGCTGCTGCGCCGGATCGAGGACGAGGCGGCCCGGATGGGGCTGCTGGTGGAGGATCTGCTGCTGCTCGCCCGGCTGGACCGGGAGCGGCCGATCTCGCTGGCCCCGGTGGAGCTGCCGGTGCTCGCCGGCGACGCGGTCCAGGCGGCCCGCGCGGTCGCGCCGGACCGGCGCATCCAGCTGGAGATCGAGCCCGGGTCGGGCCCGCTGGTGGTGCTCGGCGACGACGCGCGGCTCCGGCAGGTGATCGGCAATCTGATGACCAACGCGCTGACCCATACGCCACCGGACGCCTCGGTGACCCTGCGGCTGCGCGCCGAGCCCGGCAACCTGGCCGTGGTCGAGGTGGCCGACACCGGCCCCGGCCTCTCGCCGGAGCAGGCCGAACGGGTCTTCGAGCGGTTCTACCGGGCCGACGCGGCGCGGACCCGACGGGCCGGCGGGAACACCGGCACCGGCCTGGGGCTGGCCATCGTGGCGGCGCTGGTGAGCGCCCACCACGGCACGGTCGAGGTGGGGGAGACGCCCGGTGGTGGGGCGACGTTCCGCGTACGCCTGCCGCTGGTTCCGGAGAGCGCCGAGGGCGCCGAGTGACTTTCAGCCAACTTCCAGGCCGATTTCAGCCTGGTCGCAGTGGCGAGGGAGAAGGTGGTTCCATGACCGAGTACGAGTCCGACCCGCAGCACCGGCCGGCCCCCACCGACGCCGAGCCGTCGTACCCCAGCGCCGAGCTGCCGCGCGTGGAGCGCGCGCAGTCCGACTCCCCGACCACCGACGACCCGGCCGTGGCCGGGACGGTTGCCCGGGACAACGACACCACCGCTCCCATCGCCGCCACGCCCGCCTCGGGAGCCCCGGCCACCGGCTACGAGCCGACCGCCGCCGCCCCGACCCAGCCCGCCAGCGGTCAGCCGGTCACCGGGCCGCAGGGCCAGGCGGTCGCGGGGCCGCACGGCGAGCCCGTCGCCGGACCGCACGCCCAGCCCGGCCAGCCGCTCCCGGCCCAGCCCGGCCAGCACGGGCAGCCGCTCCCGGCCCAGCCCGGCCAGCCGGTCCCCGGCCAGCACGCTTATCCGCAGGCGACCGCCGGCGGTTACCCGGGTGGCCACTGGTATCCGAACCAGCACTCCGGCTGGGCCGGCGGGGGCCAGCCGGGTGCGTACGGGCAGCAGACGCAGACGGGCCACCCGGGCGCGTACGGGACGCAGCCGCAGCACCCGACCGGCCAGTCCGCGCCCCCGTGGGCCGTGCCGGCGGGCCAGCACACCGGGCCACGCCCCAGCCGGATCGCCAAGTTCGCCGGCGCCGGCGTCGCGGTGGTCGCCCTGATGCTCGGCTCCGGTGTGGCCGGCGGCGCGCTCGCGCTCGCCCTCGACGGCGACGGTGGCGGCATCACCCGCACCTACTCCGCCGCCCCGGTGATCAACAGCGCGGACCTGCCGCGGATCGCCGCCTCGGTGCAGGACAGCGTCGTCTCCATCGCCACCGACAACGGCGAGGGCTCCGGCGTGATCCTCACGACCGACGGCTACGTGCTCACCAACAACCACGTCGTCGCCTCGGCCGACGGTGACACCGTCCGGGTGGTCTTCGCCGACGGCAAGACCGCCGAGGCGGAGATCAAGGGCACCGACCCGAAGACCGACCTCGCGGTCGTGAAGGCCAACGGGGTCAGCGGCCTCAAGGCGGCCACGTTCGGCGACAGCGACGCCATGCAGGTCGGCGACCAGGTGCTCGCCCTGGGCAGCCCGCTCGGCCTCCAGGGCTCGGTCACCGCGGGCATCCTCAGCGCCCGGGACCGCACCATTCAGGCGGGCGAGGGGGGCCAGCAGCAGGACCCGCGCCAGGCCGCCAGCTCGATCGCCGGCCTGCTGCAGACCGACGCGCCGATCAACCCGGGTAACTCCGGCGGTGCGCTGGTCAACACCCGGGGCGAGGTCATCGGCATCAACACCGCGATCGCCACCTCCGGGCAGAGCACCGGCAACATCGGCGTCGGCTTCGCCATCCCCAGCAACAAGGCCAAGGACGTCGCCGGCAAGCTCCAGCGCGGCGAGAAGGTCAGCCACCCGTCCCTCGGGGTCAGCGTGAACATGGCCGAGGGCGGCGGCGCGCTGATCGCGGCGGTCACCCAGGGCAGCCCGGCCGAGAAGGCCGGCCTCCAGCGCGGTGACGTCGTCACCCGCTTCGGCGACAAGGTGATCAACGACTCGGACGATCTGGTCGGCGCGGTGCAGGCCGGCAAGGTGGGTGACCGGGTCGAGGTGCACTACAAGCGGAACGGCGCGGAGGCGACGACAACCGTGACGCTCGCCGAGACGTCGTAACCCATCCGAACCTGCCTCCTCCCTCCGGCGGGGGGGGGGGGGGGGGGGGGGGGGGGGGGGGGGGGGGGGGCCCCCCCCCCCCGCGCCCCGCCCCCCCGGCCCCCCCCCCGGCGGGGGCCCCCCCCCCCCCCCCCCCCCCCCCCCCCCCCCCCCCCCCCCGCGGCGGGGGGGGGGGGGGGGGGGGGGGGGGGCGCCCCCCCCCCCCCCCCCCGCCACCTCTTTGCGCCGACGGCGGTTCACCCGGCCCGGGTGAACCGCCGTCACCCCCTTCGCGGGCAGTCTCGTCGGGACCGGCGAGGGGAGACGGGATGAGCACGGCAGCCGTTGCCCGCGAGGACCAGCGGATCCAGCAGGACGTCCTGGCCGAGCTGGCCTGGGACGCCGAGGTGCAGCCGAACGAGATCGCGGTCAGCGTCGAGCGCGCCGTCGTCACGCTGGGCGGATGGGTGGACAGCTCCGCCCGCCGGTGGGCCGCCACCCGCTGTGCCCACCGCGTACGTGGGGTGCGGGCGGTAGTCGACGACATCGAGGTACGCCTGCCCGGCAGCCCCGGCGCCACCGACTCGGACATCGCCGTCGCCGCGGCCCGGGCGCTGGAGTGGGACAGTTTCGTCCCCGCCGAGCGGCTGGACGTGACGGTCTCCGACGGCTGGGTGATGCTCCGCGGCGAGGTCGAGTTCGGTTGGCAGCGGCGCACCGCCGAACGCGAGCTGTACCGGCTCCGGGGTGTACGCGGCGTCACCAACCTGGTCGAGGTCAACCCTCCGGCGCCCACCGACGACGACCGCATGCTCCGGGACGTACGCCGGGCGCTGGGACGCGCCGTCGGCACCGAGCGGGTGTCGGTGGCGGTGGACGGCGACACCCTTGTCCTCAGCGGTGTGGTGCGCTCCTGGTGGGAGCGGGACCAGGCGCAACGGGTGGCGTGGTCGGCGCCGGGCGTACGGGCGGTGGAGGATCAGCTGCTCGTCGGCGAGTGACCTGACGCCCGGCATGTCCGGGTTATCGCCCCCGGTCTGCGGGAAAGCGCCGGGCCACGCGAACCGGCGCCAGCGGACCGCGCACGCGGGGGACCAACGGGAGGACACGTGGCCGTGAACCACCGGTCGAGCGGCCGTCCAGCGGGCCGACCGCTGCGGATCGCGATGGTGGTCCCGCCCTGGCTGAGCGTGCCACCGCCGGGTTACGGCGGGCTGGAGCAGGTGGTCGCCGGACTGGTCGACGCCCTCGACGAGCTGGGGCACGACGTGACCCTGTTCGGGGCCGGTGAGGAGCACGGCACGGCCGCCCGCAGCTTCGTCTCCACCGAACCGACCCTGCAGTTCGAGCGGCTCGGCGAGGCGTTGCCGGAGCTGGCGCACCTGGCCCGGGTGGACCACCTGATCGGCCCCGGGGACTTCGACGTCATCCACGACCACACCACCATCGGGCCGCTGATCGCGGGGCGACGTGCGGTGCCCACGGTCGCCACGATCCACGGCAACCCGGTGGGCGAGTACGGCGCGGTGCTCTCGGAGACGGACGAGGGCGTCGGCCTGGTGGCCATCTCGCACGCCCAGCGCCGACTGAACACCGGGCTGCCCTGGGTCGGCACCGTCCACAACGGACTGGACATCCGGGCCATCCCTCGCAAGAGCGCACCCGGGCCGGGGCCGGTGCTGTGGTTGGCGCGGTTCAGCCCGGACAAGGGCCCCGAGGTGGCCATCCGGGCGTGCCGGGAGGCCGGCGTGCCGCTGCTGCTCGCCGGCAAGTGCAACGAGCCGGCCGAACGCCGCTACTACGACGAGGTGATCAGGCCGCTGCTCGCCGACGACGTCGAGGTGGTGCTCAACGCCGACCGGGAGGCCACCCTGCGGATGCTGGTGAACGCGCGCTGCCTCATCATGCCGATCCAGTGGGAGGAGCCGTTCGGCATGGTGATGGTGGAGGCGATGGCGACCGGCACCCCCGTGGTCGCGCTCGACCGGGGATCGGTGCCGGAGCTGATCCAGGACGGGGTGACCGGCCTGATCTGCGGCGGCGCCGACGAGTTGCCCGCCGCGCTGCTGGCGGTGGGGCGGCTCGACCCGGCGGACTGCGTGGCGCACTCCGCGGACGCGTTCTCCACGCTGCGGATGGCGGAGGGCTACGTGGCGGTCTACCGGCAGGTCGCGGCCGGTGCCGTCGGCTACGACGTACGCGAGCCGGCGCGGGTCGTCGCCCGCTGAGACCGGCCGGGGGAGTCAGGCCCGGGCGGTGCCCAGCTCGGCGATCGCCGCGTCGAGCCGGAGGGCGTACGACCGGCTGATCGCGCCCTCACGGAGCCGGACGGCGACCTTCTCGCGCAGCCGGGCCACCGGCGGACCGAGGTCGACGCCCCCGCCGCCCACCGACATGCTCAAGTTGCGCAGCTCGTTGCGCAGGTCCAGGCCCACGTCGGAGCGGATCTCGCCGGCCCTCAGCCCGGAACCAATCAGGCTCTCCACCCGGTGGGCCGCCTCGACCAGCGGACCCGACAGCCCGGCCACCGGGTCGGGCGTGGACGGTGCCGGCGCGTCCGGTGAGCGCGTCGCCGCCTCCGGCAGGGGTGCCTTCGTCGCCGGTGTGGCCGGAGCGGCGGGCGGCGCCGCCGGCGGTGGGGGTGCGCCCGGGAGCAGCGCGCCGAGAGCGAGCACCGCCGCGATCGCGAGCCCGGCCGGTGCCCAGCGCGACGCCCGTGACAGCCGGCGCCGGGCCGCGCGGGCCGGAACGCCCGGGCCGGCCCGGCCGGGACCACCGGGCTGTTCCGGCCGGGCCGCCGGGGGTTCCGTGCCGTGTCCCGACGGTTGTCCGTCGGCCGTGGACGGTGTCGTGCCAGGTGCCGTCGGCACCGCGTCGGCCGTCGGCGGCTCCGGATCGTGTGCCGGTCCCGCGCCCCTCGTCGGCGGGGGCGTGGGCGCCAGGTGGTCCCGCAGGACCGTGGCCACCTGGCGGGCGCTGGGCCGGGCGGCCGGGTCGCGGGCCAGGCACCGCAGCGCGGTCGCGGCCACCGCCGTCGGCAGGCCGGGCACCCCGGTCAGCGCGGGCGGCCGGTCGGTGGCCAGTGCCGCGCTGAGCTGTTCCCAGGTGTCCGCCGGGTAGGGCACCCGGCCGGTCAGCGTCTCGTAGAGCAGCACGCCCAGCGAGTAGACGTCGGTGGCCGGCTGGGCTGACGCGCCGTCGAGCCGTTCCGGGGCGACGTACGCGGGGGTGCCGAAGGTGCCGCCGTCCTCGTCCTCGTCCGGGGCGCCGATGCGGGTGGCGATGCCGAAGTCGAGCACCTTCGCGCCGACGGGCGTCATCATCACGTTCGACGGGGTGATGTCCCGGTGCACGACACCCAACCGGTGGGCCACGGCGAGCGCGTCGGCGACCTGCGCGCCGACCTCGACCGCCTCGGACCAGGGCAGCGGTCCCTCGGTCAGCCGCAGCTCCAACTCCTCACCGGTGAGCAGCTCCATCACCACGAACGAGGTGATCGCGCCGTCCGGCGCGACGGTCTCGCCGTAGTCGTGGACCGCCGTGACGTGCGGGTGCACCAGCCGGGCGGCGGCGCGGGCCTCGTCGCGCACCATCCCCCGGAAGCGGGCGTCGGCGGCCAGCGACGGGGCGAGCACCTTGAGCGCGACCACCCGGTCGAGCACCTCGTCGTGGGCCCGCCAGATCACCGACATGCCGCCGGCGCCGATCTGGTCGAGGAGCCGGTAGCGGCGGGCCAGCAACCGGCCGGGATGCAGTGCTGCCGTCACGGGTGCGCACCTGCCTCGGGGTGGGAGCCGTATCAGGTTGCGTGAATGTTTCCTGGCTTGTCAACGTCCGCGCCGGAGTCGGACGCGGCACGTCCGGGATCGATCAGGCTGCGCGCGCGGCGGGTACGCGCCGCTGGTCGCCGCCGGTCCCGGCGGCGACCGGGCGACCCGGGCCGGGGGCGGGGCGGCGCCGTCGTGCCAGGATGAACGATATGGCGGGGGGACCGGTGGCGTTCGTGCTCGGCGGCGGCGGTGTGCTGGGTGCGGTCGAGGTGGGCATGCTGCGTGCCCTCTTCCGCGCCGACATCCGACCCGACCTCGTGCTCGGCACGTCCATCGGCGCGGTCAACGGGGCCCTGGTCGCCGCCGACCCGTCCGAAGCGGTCACCGACCGGCTGGTCCGGCTCTGGGCGTCCCCCGAGGCCAGCGAGGTGTACGGCGACTCGGTGGCCCGCCAGCTGCGCCGGTTCGCCGCCCGCACCCACCTGCACTCGCCCCTCCCGCTGCGCCGGCTGCTCGAATCCGAACTGGGCGTGGACACCACCTTCGCCGACCTGCGAGTGCCGTTCCGCTGCTGCGCCGCGCACATCGAGCGGGCTGCCGAGCACTGGTTCGACAGCGGGCCGGTCGTCCCCGCCGTCCTGGCGTCCGCGTCGGTGCCCGGGTTGCTGCCGCCGACGCAGATCGACGGCGCGCACTACATCGACGGCGGGATCGTCAACTCGATCCCCATCGGGGAGGCGGTGGCCGCCGGGGCCACCCGGATCTTCGTCCTCCAGGTCGGCCGGATCGAACGGGAGCTGTCGCCGCCGCGCCGGCCCTGGGAGATCGCCCAGGTCGCCTTCGAGATCGCCCGGCGGCACCGGTTCTTCCGGGAGATGGCGGCCCTCCCCGACGACGTCGAGGTGCACGTCCTGCCGACCGGTGGGCTGAACCCGCGCGACGACACGCCCTGGGCCTACCGGGACATGGCGGCGGTGGGGCGGCGGATCAGCCGCGCGTACACCGCGTCCCGGCGGTACCTGGCCAACCTGGGCCACTGATGCCGCTGCCGCCGCGGTGGGTACGTCGGGTGCTGCTGGCACCCGGCGTGGTGCTGTTGGCCGTCGTGGTGATCACCACCCTGCCGGTCTGGGCGCTGCTCGCCGCGGCCCTGTCGCCGCTGGTCCCGGGACGGCTGCGCCCGCTGCGCCTGCTCTGGATCGGCTGCGTCTACCTGGTCTGGGACGCCGCGGCCCTACTCGCCCTGTTCGGGCTCTGGGTCGCCGCCGGCTTCGGCCGACGGCAGCGGTCGCCGGCCTTCCAGCGGGCCCACTACCTGCTCGCCGGCTGGTTCCTGCGGGCGCTGTTCTGGCAGGCCCGGTGGACGCTGCGGCTGCGGATCGACGTGGTCGGCACCGACCCGGACACCGCGCTGCCCGGCCGGCCGGAGCTGGTGCTCTGCCGGCACGCCGGGCCCGGCGACTCGTTCATCCTGATCCACGGGCTGGTGAACTGGTTCCGCCGTGAGCCGCGGATCGTGCTGAAGGAGAGCCTTCAGTGGGACCCCGCCATCGACGTGCTGCTCAACCGGCTGCCGAGCCGGTTCATCGCGCCGCCCCGCGACGGCGACCAGGGTGCGGAGCTGCTGCGGCAGATCGGGCACCTGGCCACCGCGCTGGATGATGACGACGCCTTCGTGATCTTCCCGGAGGGCGGCAACTTCACCCCGCGCCGCCGTCTGCGGGCCATCGCGCGGCTCCGCTCGGCGGGCCTGGAGCGGATGGCACGGCGCGCCGAGGGGATGCGGCATGTCCTCGCGCCCCGGCCGGGTGGGGTGCTCGCCGCGCTGGAGGCGGCACCGGAGGCCGGGGTCATCTTCGTCGCGCACACCGGTCTGGACCGGATGCTCACCGTCACGGACGTGTGGCGGGAGCTGCCGATGGACAAGCGGATCGTGATGCGGTTCTGGTCGGTGCCCCCGGAGGAGGTGCCGACCGGTCGACAGGAGCGCATCGACTGGCTCTTTGACTGGTGGGCGCAGATCGACGACTGGATCGCGGCCAACCGTGACAACGCCACGTAGGGTGCGGTCGTGGACCAGATCAGCGTGGTGACGACGGTGGTGGACGCGCGGTCGGTCGCCGACGTGCTGGCGGCCGCCGCGGTCGCCGGGCGGCTCGCCGCCTGCGCGCAGGTCGGTGGACAGGTGGACAGCACCTACTGGTGGCGCTCCGGTGTGGAGACGAGCACCGAGTGGTCGGTGCAGTTCAAGACGGCACCGGACCGGGTGGTCGCGCTGGTCGACCAGATCCGGGTCAGCCATCCGTACGAGGTGCCGGAGATCCTGGTGTCCCGGGTGGACAGCGGCGACCCGGCGTACGCCGCCTGGGTGTACGAGCACACCCGTCCCTGAGTACGCGCACTCTGGTCCGCGGGCCCGGGGTTGTCGAGGATGACCGCGTGGAGAACGACTACCCCTGCCCCGCGTGCGGCGCACCGGCCGACCTGACCGGCGGCTGCGCCGGTTGCCGTCGGCCACCCGACCCGGAGGCCGCCGAGGTGATCCGGCTCGACCGGGACCTCGTCGCGCTCGGTGTCGAGGTGGAGCGGGCGCGGCTCGCGTACGCCGAGTTGGCCGAGCGGTTCCAGCGCGGCCGACAGCGCCGCGCGGAGCTGGCGGCCCGGGTGCGTGCGCGGGTGGCCGCGCCCGTCGTGGCGCTGCCGCCGGTGCGGCCGATGCCGTCGCCGTCGCCGGCCGTGGCCCGCCCCGGGCGCCCGGAGACGTCGGCGCGCACCGTGCAGGGTCTGCTGTTCGTCCTGGGTGGACTGCTGCTCGGCACGGCCGCGGTGGTCTTCACGGCGGTGGCGTGGGCGTCGGTCGGGATCGTGGGGCGGGCGTTGATCCTGGCCGCGGTCACCGCGCTCGCGCTGGCCGTGCCGCTGGTGGCGGTGCGACGCGGGCTCCGGGGGACCGCGGAGACGGTCGCCGCGGTGGGGCTGCTGCTGGTGGTGCTCGACGGGTACGCCGCCTGGTCGGTGGACCTGTTCGGGGTGACCGGCTGGCCGGGCACCCGCTACGCCGCGCTGGTCGGGGGGGCCGGCACGGCGGTCGCGGCGGGGTACGCCCGGCTCAGCCGGCTCACCGGCCCGTGGTTCGCGGCGTTGGTGGCCGTCCAGCCGGTGCTGCCGCTGGTGGTGGCGGAGACCCGGCCGGGGACCGACGGCTGGGCGCTGACGCTGGTCGGGGTGGCCGTGCTGGACCTCGCGTTGCTGTTCGTGCTGCGCCGCGCGTCGGCCCGCCCGGCGGTGGTCGCCGGACGGGTGGTCACCTGGACGGCGTTCGGCGCCGCGGTGGTCGCCGCCGCCGGTCCCGCACTGGTGTCGCTGGCCGTGGGCGAGGCGGCGGGCACCCCACTGCTGGCCGGTCTGCCGCTGCTCGTGGTGGCGGCCACGCTGGCCGGCGCGGCGCTGCTCACCGGTGACCGGACCGCCCGGTGGGTGGGCGCCGGGCTGCTGGTGCCCGTGCTCGCCGCCGCGCTCCTGCGCCCGGTGGCCGAGCTGCGTCCGTCCCTGCTGCTGCTGGCCGGCGCGCTGATCGCGGCGGCGCTGGCCGGCGCGATCGTGCTGCTCCCGGCGGGCTGGCGCACCGGCCCCCGGGTCGCCGGGCTGGTCGTCGCGTCCGGCGCGACGGCACCGGCCGCCCTGCTCACCGTCGGGTTCGCGCTCACCGCCGTCGGCCGGTCCCTGCCGCCGTGGCGCGGCGCGGCGCTCGGGCCGGACGTCGACTGGGGCTGGCAACTGCCGGTCGCCGTGGTGCTCGGCGTCGCGGCGGCGACGCTGCTCGCGCCGCGCGCCGTCCGGCCGGTCGCCGGGCCGGTCACCCTGGCGCTGGCTGTGCTGGCGGTGCCCGCCGGCTGGCCGTCCGCCTGGTCGGTCGCGGTCGCCCTCGACCTCGCCGGCGCGGCGGCGCTGCTGCTCGTCGCGGTGGCCCGGCCAACCCGCGGAACCACCCGGGCGACCGTCGCCGGGGTTGCGGCGGCCGTCCTGGCCGGGCACGGGACGCTGGTGGCGTTGGCCGCGCCGGTCGGGGCGCTGGCCGCGCTCGGGTCGGTCGCGCTGCTCGGTGTGGCGGGGGCGGCGCTGGGCCGGCGGGGCGAGCCGGTCGCGTCCCGGACGGTCACCGGCCCGGCCCTCGCCGCGGCGCTGCTCGCGGTGCCCGCCGCGGTCCCGGTCGCGCTGCTCGCCGCGGGCGCGCCCGCCTGGTGGCAGTCGCGGGCCGCGCTGGCCGCCGCCGGGCTGCTGGTCGCGGCGCTGTTCTCGGTCCGCCGCCACTGGCCCGACCTCAGCGGGTACGCCTCGACGGCGGTGGCCGTCGCGCTCATGCTGACCGGTGTCGCGCCGGTGCTCGTGCCGGCCGACGAGTCGCTGGCGCTGTACGCCGCACTGGCGGCCCTGCCGCTGGCGGTCGGTCTGTTGCCGGGTGCCGGATCCCCGATCGGTCGACCTGCCGCATCGCCGGGTGCCGAGACCACGCCGTCGGGTGCCGAGGCGGCGCCGCCGCGCCCGGGCCGGGACGCGCTCCCGGCGGACGTGGTGCTGCGGGTGGCCGGATCGTTGCTGCTGCTGGTGAGCGGGTTGGCGGCACTGCCCGCGCTGCTGGCGGCGCTGGTCACCCCGTACGGCCGGGCGCTTCCGGTCTGGTCCGGCGTGCCGGCGGCGGACCCGGTGCCGGCAGCCCTCCCGGCCGGCCTGGCCCTCGTCGTGTCGGCGGTTGCCGTCGCGGTGGCCGTCCGGTCGACCCGGGCAGCGACGCTGTTGGCCGCGCTGCCGTTCGCCGCCGCCGCGCCCCCGGTGCTGCTCGTCGCGGGCGGCGCGCCCTGGCCGGTGACGCCGGCGGCCACCCTGCTCACCGGGGTGGCGGCCCTGCTCGCCGCGGCCCTGCTCGCGCCGCGCCCGCTGCTCGTCCCGGTCAGCGTGCCGGTCGGGCTGCCGCTGGTGGCCGCCGGGTTGGCCGGGCTCGTCGCCACCCGCGCGGGCACCCTCGCCGGGCTGGGCCTGCTGCTGGTCGCCGCCACCGTGGCCGGCACGGTCGGCCGGCATTCCGCCGCGCGGATCGCCGGCTGCCTCACGGCCGTGGCGGCGGGCGTCGCCCTCGCGATCACCGCGCCGCTGGCCGGCGGGCTGCCCCTGCGGGACGCGGCGTTCGCCGTGCTCGCCGTCGCGGCGCTGACCCTGGCCGCCGCCTCGTCGCCACTGGCTGGCGAGCGGGCCGTGGTCAGGCCCGTGCTCGACGCCGCCGCCCAGGCGGTGGCGCTGGTCGCGTTGCTGCTCACCCTCGGCGCGCCGCGGCACGCGGCAGTGGTCTCCGCCCTGTGGGGCGCCGCGGTCGGTCTGCGGATCCTGCGGCGGGGCGAACCCGTCCGCCGGCGGTGGGTCCTCGCCGGCATCGCGGGCGCCGGTGAGCTGCTCGGCGTCTGGTTGCTGCTGGTCGACCGCGGGGTGGTGCTGCTGGAGGCGTACACCCTGCCGGCCGCCGCGCTCGCGCTCGCCGCCGGACTGGTGGCGCTGCGGACCCGGCCGGGGCTGACCAGTTGGCTCGCGCTGGCCCCGGGGCTCGGCGCGGCCCTGCTGCCCAGCCTGGCGTCGGTCCTGGCCGCGCCGGAACCGCAGCCCTGGCGGCGCCTGCTGGTCGGCGTCGCCGCGCTCGCGGCGGTGTGGGGCGGCGCTGCCCGCCGCTGGCAGGCGCCGGTGCTGCTCGGCGGAGTCACCCTGACTCTGCTCGCCGTGCACGAGCTGGCCCGCGGCTGGGACCTGCTGCCCCGGTGGATTTTCCTGGCCGCCGGTGGTCTCGCGCTCATCGGGTTGGCCGCCACCTATGAGCGTCGGCGGCGGGACCTGCACCGACTCCGGGCAGCGGTCGGCCGGATGGGCTGACGGTAGGGCAACCCCTACCCCGGATCCGGGGGTTCACAGGGTTACTCAGCGCAACCGTTCTCCGGAGACTCGACGGTGGGGGTCGAGTCGTACGACGGCCGGCCGGACGTCGAGGAACGGGAGTCGCGATGGTGCTCGCAGCGGTGGCGGATCCGCCGGTACGACGAGGGAGTGACTACGCACAGTTGTCCCGACGGATCAGCCGGGCGGGGCTGCTGGAGCGGCGCCCCGGCTGGTACGCGGTCCGGATCGCGCTCACCCTGGGCGCCTTCGTGGCCGGCTGGGTGGCCGTGATCCTGGTGGGCGACTCCTGGTGGCAGTTGCTCCTCGCGGTCGGGCTGGCCGTGGCGACCACCCAGGTGGCGTTCCTCGGCCACGACGCCGGGCACCGGCAGATGTTCCGCCGCCGGGGCCCGAGTGAGGCCGTCGGCCTGCTCGCCGGCAACCTCGCGGTCGGCCTCAGCTACGGCTGGTGGGTCGACAAGCACAACCGGCACCACGCCAACCCCAACCACGAGGACGAGGACCCCGACGTGGGGGCCGGCGCGCTGGTCTGGACGCACGAGCAGGCGCTGCAGACCCGGGGCTTCGGCCGCCGGCTGGCCCGGCGGCAGGCGTACCTGTTCTTCCCCATGCTGCTGCTGGAGGGCCTCAACCTGCACGTGGCCAGCATCAAGGCGGTCGTCGGGCGGGAGCCGGGCGGGGCGCACCGGACGCCGATGCGGCACCGGGGGGTCGAGGCGCTGCTGCTCGCCGTGCACACCGCCGGCTACCTCGCCGTCCTGCTGCTGGTCATGTCTCCGGTGCAGGCGCTGGCCTTCGCCGCCGTCCACCAGGGACTGTGGGGGCTCTACATGGGGTGCGCGTTCGCGCCCAACCACAAGGGCATGCCGATGCCGACCGCCGAGGACGACTTCGACTTCCTGCGCAAGCAGGTGTTGACCTCCCGCAACGTGCGGGGCGGCCGGTTCGTCGACGTGGCGCTCGGCGCGCTGAACTACCAGATCGAACACCACCTGTTCCCGAACATGCCGCGCGCCAACCTGCGCCGCGCGCAGCCGCTCGTGAAGGCCTACTGCGCCGAGCAGGGCATCCCGTACGCGGAGACCGGGCTGGTCGAGTCGTACCGTCAGGCGCTCGCCCACCTGCACGAGGTGGGTCGGCCGCTGCGGGGCTGACCATGACGACGGGGCGGCGCCGACCGGCGCCGCCCCGTCGTGTGCACGGCGTACGGATCAGGCGCCGCCGAACGCCTTGATCAGCTCCTGCGGGGCCTCCTGGGTGTCGGCCGCCGGCGGCTTGTTGACCTTGACTTCGGTGCCGAAGTCCGAGTAACTGGTGGTCATGGTGCCGAGCGACTCGTGCAGCACGCTCGTGTCGACGGCGATCTTGGTGAGCCGGCCCTCGGCGTCCACCGTGGCGGTGAAGGGCACCTCCTTCGCCTTGGCACCGAGCGCGGCGATGTCCTTGTCGTCGGGGTTGCTCCGGGTGTAGTCCATGGTCCCGGTGAAGGTGCCGGGGCCGGTCTCCTCGACCTTCACGACGCTCTTGACGAGCTTGTTGACACCGCCCGGGTCGCCTTCCGGCATCAGGTTGAGCTGGCCGCTCGCGCCGAGCTTGGTGGTGTCCATGTGCAGCCACTTCTCGGGCAGACCGGTCATCCCGGTCACCTTCATGTAGGCGTCGTCGCCGAGCATCAGCATCCGGAAGGTGCCCTGCGGCCCGAGGTTCATGGTCATGTCCCCGGTCTTGTTGGCCGGGTCCATCAGACCGCTGCCGTTCAGCACCGACGACTCGATCTTCATGCGCATGCTCTGCTGGTTGAGCTTCTGAGCGGCGGCGGAGAGTTTGCCGAGCGCGTCCGCCGGGGCACTGCTGGCCGGCGCCGCGCCCGTGCCGCCGCTGGCGGCCGGACTGTCGGTCTGCGTGCCGCAGCCGGTCAGACCGAGCCCGAGCACTGCGACGAGTGCGACCCCCGTGGTCGCCAGCCGTCGAGTTTTCATCGTGGACAACTCCTCGTGAAGGTGAGGCCGGAGACGACATGCGTCGATCCCGGCCGGGCCGCTGGCCAGCCTAGTCAGAGCGGTCCACCGGCGCGCGTCGATACCCCCGCCCGGCGCGGCGCGGGCCCGACCCACCCGCACCGGTAGGGTCTGGGCATGGCAGACGTGCTCACCGCGGAGGCGGTGGAAAACGAGCTGAGCGGGTTGGCGGGCTGGTCGGGAGATCCCAGCGGGATCAGCCGCACGGTGGAGCTGGCCACGTTCCCGGACGCCATCGCCGTGGTGGACCGGGTCGCCGTCACGGCCGAGGAGCTCGACCACCACCCCGACATCGACATCCGGTGGCGAACGCTGACCTTCCACTGCGTCACCCATTCGGCGGGCGGCGTCACGCATCGTGACGTGACGCTGGCCCGGCGGATCGACGAGATCATCCGGAGTGCCCGATGAGATTCGAGATCAGCAAGGTTCTGGACGCCATCGAGGGCCGGGTCTGCATCGACCCGTCCCTCGCCCGCGCCGTCGTCGACCTCGCCGAGGTGATCCGCTTCCAGGACCTCGACGGCGGTCGCCCGGCCAGCCTGCTCCGGCTCGGCATGGTGATCGACGCCCTCTCCCGCGAGTTGGAGGAGGACAGCGTCCAGGTCTACGCCGTGGTGCACCGGGCCATGCTCTCCGACGCCGACCTGACCTCCAACGAGCGGATGGTGGTGCGGCGGTGGGCCGACGACGGGCTGGTCGAGGTGCTCGACAACCCCGGTGACCGGATGCTGGAGGTCGCCGACCTGCTCGGGCTGCCGGTGATCAGCCGGATGCGCTTCGACGGGCTGCGCGGCCGCTACCCGTGGCTGGTCGAGCAGCCGGGCCGGGTGGTCGCCCCGGTGCCAGGTCCCGGCGGGCCGGTGTTCATCGCGCACGTCGGCGGCGGTGACGAACCGGTGGCGGGCAGCCGGTCGGGGGTCGGGGTCAAGCTCCTGGCCCGCCAGTGGCGGTGCCCGGAGCCGGGCTGCACGCTCTTCGGCGGCGGTGGGGGCGGCGGAGCCTTCGCCGACCTCGCCCGGGTGCAGAGCAGCCCGGCCGGGCAGGCGCCGCCCACCCTGCGCGGCGGCGTACCGACCTGTCCCCGCCACGGCGCCCGGCTGAGCGACGCCGGCCCGCGTCCCCGGACGGAGGTGCTCGCGGTGCGGATCGGCGGCCTGGTGCGGCGCCGGTTCGTGTTGACCGACGAGCAGCCGGTGCTGGTGGGCCGGGCGCCCGACCGGGACGGCGGGATCGTGCTCGGGCAGTGGCTCAACGACGAGGCGCGGCGCTGGATCAGCCGCAGCCACATCCAGCTCGAACTGCGCGTCGGCGAGATCATCGTGACCGACCTGAGCACCAACGGCTCGGGCATCCGGCCCGGCGGCTCGATGACCGAGTCGGACCGGATCCCGCTCGCCCCGCAGCAGTCGCGCGTGCTGGCCGAGAACGACATGGTGGAGCTCTACCCGGGGGTGCAGGTGGGCCGGGCCGAGGAGTTGCCGACCGGCGCCTCCTACACACCGACCTCGGTCATGGCCGAGGCCCCGACGATGGCCATGCGCCTGCCCCGCCCCTGACCGGGGCGGGGCAGGCCGGGCTGTCAGGCGGCCAGGATCGCGGCCAGCTGGGCCACCGCGTGGTCGATCTCCTCCTCCGTCACCAACAGGGGCGGGGCGAGGCGGATGGTCGAGCCGTGCGTGTCCTTGGCCAGGACGCCGCGCTCCGCGAGCCGCTCGCACGCCTCACGGCCGGTCATCAGGGCCGGGTCGATGTCCAGGCCCGCCCAGAGGCCGCGGCCGCGCACCGCGACGAGCCCCTTGCCGACCAGGGCGGTCAGCCCCTCGTGCAGCCGGGCGCCCAGCTCGGCCGAGCGGCGCTGGAACTCACCGGTCGCCAACAGCCGGACGACCTCGACCGCGACCGCGCAGGCCAGCGGGTTGCCGCCGAACGTCGAGCCGTGCTGGCCGGGCTTGAGCACGCCGAGGACGTCGGCGTTCGCGGCCACCGCCGAGACCGGGACGATGCCGCCGCCGAGCGCCTTGCCCAGCAGGTACATGTCCGGGACGACACCCTCGTGTTCGCAGGCGAACGTCGCGCCGGTCCGGCCCAGCCCGGACTGGATCTCGTCGGCGATGAAGAGCACGTTGCGGTCGGTGCAGACCTGGCGTACGCCCGGCAGGTAGCCCTCCGGCGGCACCACGACGCCCTGCTCGCCCTGGATCGGTTCGAGCAGCACGGCCACCGTGTTCTCGTCGATCGCCGCGGTCAGCGCGTCCAGATCGCCGTACGGCACCACGGTGAACCCGGGCGTGTACGGCCCGAAGTCGGCGCGCGCGTCCTCGTCGGTCGAGAAGCTCACGATCGTGGTCGTACGCCCGTGGAAGTTGCCCTCCGCGACCACGATGTTGGCCTGGCCGGCGGGCACCCCCTTGACCTGGTAGCCCCACTTGCGGGCCACCTTGATCCCGGTCTCCACCGCTTCCGCGCCGGTGTTCATCGGCAGGACCAGGTCCTTGCCGCACAGCTCGGCCAGCTCCCGGCAGAAGTCGGCGAACTGGTCGTGGATGAACGCCCGGCTGGTCAGCGTCAGCCGGTCGAGCTGGGCGTGGGCCGCGGCGATCAGCTGCGGGTGCCGGTGCCCGAAGTTCAGGGCCGAGTAGCCGGCCAGGAAGTCGAGGTAGCGCCGACCGTCGACATCGGTCAGCCAGGCGCCCTCGGCCGAGGAGATGACCACCGGTAGCGGGTGGTAGTTGTGCGCCGTCCAGCGCTCGGCGTCCCGGACCGCGTCCGGAGTCCGCAGCATGTCGTCGACGATCACTTGCCTGCCTTTCCCTGTCGGAGTCGCAACGTGCAGCACTTCGGTCCGCCGCCGGCCTTACGCAGCTCGGACAGGTCGACACCGATGGTCTCGTAGCCCCGGTCGCGCAGCTTGGCGGCCAGGTCGGTGGCCTGCGCCGGCAGCACCACGTGCCGGCCGTCGCTGACCGCGTTCAGGCCGAGCACCTCGGCGTCGGCCATCGTGGCGTGGACGGCGTCCGGGAAGAGCCGGCGCAGCACGGCCTGGCTGCCCGGCGAGAACGCCTCCGGCAGGTAGGCCACCGTCCGCTCGTCGAGGACGGTCAGCGCGGTGTCCAGGTGGTAGAAGCGTGGGTCGACGAGCTGCATGGTGATCACCGGGTAGCCGAAGACCTCCTGCAGCTGCGCGTGCGAGGCGTGCGCGGTGCGGAAGCCCGTGCCGGCGAGCAGCACGTCGCCGACGAGCAGCACGTCGCCCTCACCCTCGTTGACGTGCTTCGGGTCGTACAGCTCGAAACCGGCCGACTCGAACCAGGCCCGGTAGGCGGGCGCCTCGTCGGCGCGCTGCGGGTCGCGGAACTGCACCGCCATCGCCCGGTCGTCGATCACCGTGCCGCCGTTGGCGGCGAAGACCATGTCCGGCAGACCGGGCACCGGAGTGATCTCCTCAACGGTGTGGCCCAGGTCGCGGTAGATCTGCCGCAGCCCCTCCCACTGCCGGATCGCCAGGTCGGCGTCGACGGGCGCGGTCGGGTCCATCCAGGGGTTGATCGCGTAGTCCACGGCGAAGTACGTCGGCCGGCACATCAGAAAGCGCTGGCGGGTGGCGTCCATCGTCATCGTCCTGCTCCCACGGGGTCGGGCGCGCCCGGCCACCGTCGGCCCACGGGCTGGCGCCGATGCTCAACGTTATGCGGGGTCAGGGGGCAGGATCCACCGCTGAGACTTGCACAGGGCGGCTGTTCGTTGCGTCTGGACGGCAAGCATCACCGAATCGTTGCGTCTGAGCGCAACCACACGTCCGGCGGTCGGTGCTCCGCCCGACGGGCCCCACCGGTGCGGGCGGATCGGCGTCGACCCCGGACAGACTTCAGGGGCGGCGAACCGCCGCCCCTGAATGGGTGCTGCCCGGCTGGTGAACCACCAGGCTGGTCGGGCTGCCCCGGTGAACCACCGGCGCTGGTCGCCGGCGCACCGCCGGCGAGCGGGACAGTGCCCGCTAGAAACGATCGGCAAACTGTGAGTCAAGCCACTCGCGGAAGCGCTGCACCCAGTCGCCGTCGGTGGTCGGCCAGTCGAACTGCCCGGTCATCGCGAGCACGCCGACGACGACCGCGCCGACCCCGAACGCGATGCCGAAGAGCGCGTCGGTCTTCCCGGCGATGTGCCGCCGACGGGTGGCGACCAGGCCCAGCACGGCGAGCACCGCGCCGACCGCACCCAGCCCGATGCCGTACCCGGCGAGGGTGCCGGTCAGCACGAACAGGGCGCCGGCGACGCTGACCACCAGGCCCAGGGTGGCGAGCAGGCTGGCCCGGGGCTTCGGCCCGCGTACCACCGGCTGCGCCGGCGCGACCGGCTCCGCGTCCGTGCTGACCGGGCGGTCCCGGTCGGGGCGTACGGTCCGGTCCCGGTCGCCGCTCACCTCGGTGGCGTCCCGGTCGGCGCGGACGCCGGCCTCGGTCGGGCGGGTGGTCGCCGCGCGGGCGACCGCGGCCCGCTCCGCCGCCCGCCGCTCCGTGTCGGTGGCCGGCTCCGGGTCGGTCACCGTGCCGCCGCGGTACGTCGTCCGCTCGGCGTCCCGGCCGGTCGGCACCCGGCCGGGGCTGGTCGGTGCCGTCGAGTCCACGTCGGCCGGTGCGGCCGGGCCGGTGGTGGCCGGCCGCGTCCCGTCCCGGCCGCCGGCGGTCGGATTGTCGCGCTCGTTCTCGTCCCGCGTCGACGACGGCTCGGAGCGCCGCGACAGCGAAGGAATCTTCACCACAACACACCTCCTGAGGACTGCGGGGTGGCCGTGGAACGGGTGGCACCCACGCGTTACGTCCCCCGAATACCCCGCTGGTCGTTTTCCGACACCCGATGCCGGCTCGGGTGGTCACCGCGTCCGCGATTCCTGATCGTCGACGGCCGAGCGCCGGCCCGGCGCTCGCGTCAGGCGCCGGTGAACGGGGGGACCCCGCCCGCCCGCGCTAGGCTTGCCGGTCGTGCCAGAGGGACACACCATTCACCGCCTGGCGGCCCGCCACGCCGCGCTCTTCGCCGGCGACAAGGTGCACACCAGCAGCCCGCAGGGCCGGTTCGCCGAGGGCGCGGCCCGGCTCAGCGGCACGGTGCTGGAGTCCACCGAGGCGTACGGCAAACACCTGCTGCACCACCACGCCGACGAGCTGACCCTGCACGTCCACCTCGGGCTCTACGGGAAGATCACCGACGGTGAGGGCGAGCCACCCGAACCCGTCGGTCAGATTCGGCTGCGGTTGACCAGCGACCGCCACTGGCTCGACCTGCGCGGCCCCACCGCCTGCGAGGTGCTCACCCCGCCCGAGGTCGCGGCGTTGCGCGCCCGGCTCGGCCCCGACCCGCTGCGCGCCGACGCCGATCCCGAGCGGGCGTACGCCCGGATCTCGCGCAGCCCGACGCCGCTGGCCGCGCTGCTGCTGGACCAGTCGGTGGTGGCCGGCACCGGCCTGATCTTCGTGACCGAGGCGCTGTTCCGCGCCGGCCTGCCGCCGACCCTGCCCGGCAGGCGGCTCGGCCGCGACGGTTGGCAGCGGCTCTGGGCCGACCTGATGGCGCTGATGTCCCAGGCGGTGGAGCGGGGCCGGATCGACACCGTCCGCGACGAGCACCTGCCGGAGGCGATGGGTCGGGCGCCCCGCGTCGACCGGCACGGCGGCGAGGTGTACGTCTACCGCCGCCCCGGCGACCCCTGCCACGTGTGCGGGGCGCCGGTGCGCCGCGGCGAGCTGGCCGGACGCAACCTCTACTGGTGCGCCACCTGCCAACCGGCCTGAGCGCGGCCCGCCCGTACAACCGATTCCGCCCGGCGTCCGTCTATAGGGAGGACCGACGGAGGTAACCGGATGCCGGACGCATCGGAACAGGAGTACGTCGAGTACCTCAGCGCGCGACTGGGCGGTCGGCTCCGCCGGGCACCTCGACGCCGGCCTGCTCACCGACGCGGGTCTCCTCCGGCTGCCGGACCCCAACCGGGGGCACGGGCCGGTACCGGGCGGCCGCGGTGAGCGTCAGCGAGGACGGCCGGGTGATCGGGGGACAGCTCGACGTCGAACCGGGCGGCGACGACGTGGCGATGCGGGCGGTCCGCTGGCGCTGCCACTGAGCGGGGCGCACGGGGCGCGCGGCGCGGGCGCGGGCCGCGGTGGGTGCGTTTTCTGTCGCTCGGGCGACAAGAAACGCACCCACTACCGACAGCGGTCAGCAGACCGCGGCCAGGGCGTCGACGGCCTTGCGGGCGGCGATCAGCACCGGATCCCAGACCGGCGCGTACGGCGGTGCGTAGCCGAGGTCGAGCGCGCTCATCTCGTCCACCGTCATGCCGTTCCAGAGCGCGACCGCCAGCGTGTCGATCCGCTTGGCCGCCTCGGACCAGCCGACGATCTGCGCTCCGAGCAGCCGCCCGCTCGGTCGCTCCGCGATCAGCTTGACGGTCATGGGGCGGGCCCCGGGGTAGTAGCCGGCCCGGCTGGTGGACTCCGCGATCACCGACACGAACTCGTAGCCTGCGGCGGTGGCGTCGCGCTCCCGCAGGCCGGTGCGGCCGACCTCCAGGTCGCAGACCTTCGTGACGGCCGTGCCGATCACGCCCGCGAAGGTCGCGTAGCCGCCGCCGATGTTGATGCCGGCGACCCGGCCCTGCTTGTTGGCGTGCGTGCCGAGCGGAATGTGCACCGGCATCCCGCTCACCCGGTGCAGCGTCTCGACGCAGTCGCCGGCCGCCCAGAACCCGGGCAGCCCGGGCACCCGCATCCGCCGGTCCACCCGGATCGCGCCGGTCGGCCCGAGCGGCAGGCCGGCCGCTTCGGCGAGCGCGGTGTTGGGGCGTACGCCCAGGCCGAGCACCACGACGTCGGCCGGGATCGGCCCCTCGGCGGTGACCACGGCGTGGACCCGCCCGTTCCGTTCCTCCAGCCCGGTGACCCGCAACCCGGCGCGGGTCTGGATGCCGATGCCGGTCATCGCGTCGACGACCAGCTCGGCCATGTCGGCGTCCACCGTGGACATCGGCTGGTCGGCCTGCTCGATCAGGGTGACTTTGAGGCCCCGCACCATGAGCGCCTCGGCCATCTCCACCCCGATGTAGCCGCCGCCGACCACGACGGCGTGACGCGGCCGCGGGTCGCTCTCCAGCCAGTCGCGCAGCGCGGCGCCGTCGTCCAGGGTCTGCATCCCGAACACCCCGTCGGTGTCGTCCCGCGCCCACTCGGGTCGGACCGGCACCGCGCCGGTGGCGTACACCAGCTCGTCGAAGCGTTCCCGCACCTCGCCGCCGCCGATCAGGTCCCGGGCCATCACCTCGCGACGCTCGACGTCGATCGCGGTCACCTCGTGCCGCATCCGGACGTCCATCTGGTAGGTGGTGCGGAACGTCTCCGGTTCGCGTACGACCAGGGCGTCCGGCTCCGGGACCAGGCCGCTGATCCAGTAGGGGATGCCGCAGGCGGAGTAGGACGTGAAGTGCCCCCGCTCGAAGACGACGATCTCCAGATCGGCCCGGTCGCGGCGGCGGCGCGCCTGGGACGCCGCCGCCATCCCGGCGGCGTCGCCACCGACGACGATCAGACGTTGCGCCACGTCGTCATCCTGTCACGCCGCGCTCATCCGCGGGTCTGTCGCGCCACGTCCTGCACCACGTCCGAGAGTCGGCCACCGCGGCCGAACACCGCCCGCTGCCGCGCCGCGCCGCTGCCGTGTCGGCGCAGCCCGCTCAGCAGGTCGTTCACCTCGTCCCAGTCCCCGTGCTGCTCGATCGCCGGGCGGACCCGCTCGACGAACCCGTCCAGCAGCTCCCAGGCCGACCGCACCTCGCCCGTGGTCAGGTCCACCCCGCTGCCCTCCAGCCCGTCGTGCGCGGCCCGCCAGTGCGCGGCGACCAGCAGGTGGTGGTCGGTGCGGATCGCCGGACGCCCGGCGGCGATGTCGTCGATCGCGGTGGCGACCAGGGCCCGGACGAGGGCGGCGACCAGGACGGCGTCGTCCACCGACGGGCAGACGTCGCCGATGCGCAGCTCCACGGTCGGGTACTTGGCGGAGAGCCGGGCGTACCAGTAGAGCATCCCCTCGTCGAGCATCACGCCGCTGGAGATCAACTGGCGGATCAGCCGCTGGTAGTGCTCGTGCGACTCCAGGTACGGCGTCGGGGCGACCGAGGGCCAGCGCTCCCACTCGATCGACCGCCAGCTCGCGTAACCGGTGTCCTCGCCCTTGGCGAACGGGGAGTTCGCGGTCACCGCGTGCAGGATGGGCAGCCACGGCCGGACGTGGTTGAGCACCTGGACGCCGGTCTCCGGGTCGGGAATGCCCACGTGGACGTGCATGCCGTTGTTGCCGGGGCCGGGCACCAGCAGCCGGAACCGCTCGATCATCCGGTCGAAGCGGGGCTTGTCGACCACCGGGGGGACGGGGCCGTCCACGGGTCCGGTGCCGATCGCGAGCAGCCGTACGCCGGCCCGCTCGGCGGCGTCGGCGAGCGCACCCCGCAGCACCCCGAGCGAGTGCCGGATCGAGCGCAGCTCCAGGCCGGGCGGGGTGCCGATCTCGATCTGGCTGGTCTGGAACTCCCGCTCCACCTGCCCGCGCAGCTCGGCCGGCACCTGCTCCAGGACCAGGTCGACGGCGGGCACCGCGGCGCCGGTGTGCGGGTCGACGAGCAGGAACTCCTCCTCGACACCCACCGTGAGCAGGTTCGTCCCGTCGGCCGTCCCGCCTGGCGCCTCCACCAGCTGGCCGGTCATCACCATCACCGTCCGTTCCTCCCGGCCGCGGCCCGTCCGCGCCGGTCGAGCCGGTGGTTACCCAGGGTGGCGATGGCCGGAAACCCGACGCGGGCGCGTCGGCGGCGTGTCGCGCTCGCCCGAGCGGCGTGACAGCGGGTTCTAGCGTGGGACCCGTGCCGGGACCGTGGGGGATCGCGTTGGGGCTGTGGGCGTACGCCCTCACCCAGTTGGCCGCCGACCGGCCGGCCGTGCTCCTCGCGGGCGCCGCGCTCGGCGTGGCCGCTCTGCTCGCCGCCGTGCTCGCGGCGCGGGCGCTGGTCCTCGGCACCGCGCCGGGCGTGGCCCGGCGGGCGACGGGCCTGCGGGCACGGGCTCGTGACCGCCGTGTGCCGCGCCACGTCGACCCGGACGCGTCCGGGCGACCACGTCCTCGCGCACCGGGCGGCCGTCTCTCGGCCGCCTAGCACCGATCCACGCCGGTCCTCCGGCCGGTGCCGTGCGGCCGATTCCGCCGTTCTCCGTCCCGCCGGGCCGCCGTGCCCGGCCGGGACACCATCCGGAATCGGACCGAGGGACGTCCCATGCTCGCTTTCGCACCTCTGCACGACGCGGTCGGCGCCGCCGGCACCGCGCTCTCCGCCTTGACCACCCTGCTCGAACCGGTCGCCGGTGGCGCTGCCGCTGCCGCGGCCATCGTGCTGCTCACCGTCGTGGTCCGGCTGCTGATCTCCCCGCTCACCGTGGCGCAGGTCCGCGGCGAGCGCCGCCGGACCGCCCTCGCGCCGCGGGTGCGTGAGCTCCAGCGGCGGTACGCCGACGACCCGACGCGGCTCCAGTCCGAGCTCTTCGCGCTCTACCGGTCGGCGGGCGCCAATCCGCTCGCCGGCTGCCTGCCGCTGCTGGTCCAGGCGCCCTTCCTGATCGTGCTGTACCGGCTGTTCGCGACCGACGAGGGCGGCACCGGGCTGCTCGACGAGCGGTTGGCCGGGGTCCCGCTCGGTCACCACCTGGGCGACGGGCTGAGCGGGTCGGCCGGTCCGGTCTTCGCCGTCCTGCTGGCCGCGCTGGTCGCGCTCGCGTTCTGGTCATTCCGCCGAGCCCGGCGGGCAACGGCCGGCACGGGCGCGCCCGCCGAACCGACCGGGGGGCCGCGGACCGGCGCGCTCGCGGGTGCGACCCCCGGAGGGCCGGCGGCCGGGAACGGTGCGCCGGCCGAGGCGTCCGCGGTCGCCGCGCTCGGCCGGCTGCTGCCGCTGCTGCCCTTCACGACGGTGCTGGCAGCCCTGGTGCTGCCGCTGGCCGCAGTGCTCTACCTGGTGACCACCACGGCCTGGTCGGCGCTGGAGCAGGCGGTGCTCCGGCGGCACCGGCCGGTGCCGGTCGAGGCCGATATCGATCGACGTTGAGTTGGTGCCGGTCAGCGGCCGGCGGTCACCGACCGCCGGTCGCGCCGCGCACGCCGGCGGCGGGCCTTCTTCACCACCCACAACGCGATCATCACCACGAAGATCGCGATGATGCCGTAGTCGAACCAGTTGCTGTAGCGCTCGACCTGGTGCCACCGCGAGCCGAGCGCGTAACCGCCGCCGACGAAGATCGCGTTCCAGACGCCGCTGCCCAGTGTCGTCAACAGGACGAACTCGGGCAGCGGCATGCGGTTCGTGCCGGCGGGGACGGAGACCAGGCTGCGGACGACCGGCATCATCCGGCCGAAGAACACGGCCCAGCGACCGTAGCGCTCGAACCAGCGGTCGGCCCGCTCCAGGTCGTCCAGGTCCACGAGGGGCAGCCGGTCCAGCCATCGTTTGAGCCGGTCCTCGCCGATCACCGCACCCAACCAGTAGAGGATCAGCGCGCCGGCCAGGGAACCCGCGGTGGCGGCCAGCGCCACCACCACGACGGGGAACCGGCCCTCGCCGGCCAGGTAGCCGGCCATCGCCAGGACGATCTCGCTGGGGATCGGCGGGATGACGCTCTCCAGCGCGACCAGCAGCGCGACGCCGAGTATCCCGGCCGCATCGATCACCCCGGCCACCCAGCCGGTCAGCCCGCCGAGCTGGGCCGGGTCGACGTCCTGGGCGTACGACATGAGGATCCTTTCCGCGGGGGAGGGGATCGTCCACCTGTACCCCGCGGTCGGGCGCTCACACCTCGCGGTTCACTCCTCGGGATGCAGGGCCACGTCGGCCGGGCCACGCCGCCAGCCGGTGAACCGGACGGTCAGCCCGCCTCGCGTCGGGGAGCAGCAGAAGGGGCCCGCCAGGGTCGGGGCGTCCGGGGCGAGCGGCGCGACGCGGACGAGCCGCCACGGCTCACCGGCGACCCGGGCGCGGACCGTCAGCGCGTCACCGGAGCGGCTGGCGCGTACGGTCACCTCCCGCCCGGTCCACTCCGGCACCGGGGCCACCGACCAGTCCGAGAACTCCCGGGTCACCACCGCGCCGACCTGGGGCTGCCCGTCGCTGATCTCCACGCCGGCCTTGATCCAGGTGCGCTCGTCCACCCGGACCAGCACACCCGCCTGGTCGAACTGCTCGGTCCACTCCAGCCGGAAGCTCACCTCGACCGCCGCGCCGGTGGGAAACGGCGCGAGCAGGGCGGGCCCGTCGTCGTGGACGAAGCCGTAGCTCGTGTGCCGCCAGAAGTCGCTGCCCTCCGCCGGCTCCACCAGAAGGTCGCCCTCCGGGGTGTGCTCCGTCCGCACCGGCTGGTGCAGCCAACTCCCGGCGGACCAGTCGACCGGCTCCGTCCCGCTCCCGTCACGCATGCCGGCACGGTACCGCCCCGCGGCCGCGGGGTTTGCCGGGACGCCCGAGCGGAGAAGGGGTACGGGCATGGGTGACAGGTGGTATTCCGAGGCCGTCGTCTACTGCCTCGACATCGACACGTTCGCCGACTCGAACGGAGACGGGGTCGGCGACATCCGAGGGCTCATCGGCCGGCTGGACTATCTGGCCCGGCTCGGGGTGACCTGCCTGTGGCTGCACCCCGTCCACCCGTCGCCGGACAAGGACGACGGCTACGACGCGACCGACTTCTACAACGTCGACCCGCGCTTCGGCACCCTGGGCGACTTCGCCGAGCTGCTGCACCAGGCCCGCAACCGGGGCATCCGGGTGATCATCGACCTGGTGGTGAACCACACCTCCGACCAGCACCCGTGGTTCCAGTCCGCGCGGTCGTCGCCGGACTCGCCGTACCGGGACTGGTACGTCTGGTCCGACCACGAGCCCGCGGACCGCCACCAGGGCATGGTGTTCCCCGGCGAGCAGCACGAGACCTGGACGTACGACCGCACCGCGAAGGCCTGGTTCTACCACCGCTTCTACAAGTTCCAGCCCGACCTCAACATGGCCAACCCCGAGGTCCGCGCCGAGGTCAAGAAGATCATGTCCTTCTGGCTCCAGCTCGGTGTCTCCGGCTTCCGGATGGACGCGGTGCCGTTCATCATCGAGCTGACCGAGCCGGGCAACCCGGACTCGCCGAAGGACTTCGAGTTCCTCACCGAGCTGCGCCAGCACGTGCAGTGGCGCAGCGGCGACGCCGTCCTGCTGGCCGAGGCGAACGTCGAGCCCGACCAACTGCCCACGTTCTTCGGCGACGGCGGCGGGTCGGGCAACCGGCTGCACATGCTCTTCGACTTCATGCTCAACGGCCGGCTCATGCTCGCGCTCGCCCGGCAGGACCCGGAGCCGGTGATCGAGGCGCTACGGGACACCCCGACGCTGCCGGTCGGTGGCCAGTGGGCGACCTTCCTGCGCAACCACGACGAGATCGACCTGTCGCGGCTCACCGCCGAGCAGCGCAACGAGGTGTACGCGCAGTTCGGCCCGGACGAGGACATGCGCATCTACGACCGGGGCATCCGGCGCCGGCTAGCCCCGATGCTCGGCGGCGACCGGCGTCGCGTCGAGCTGGCGTACGCGTTGCAGTTCTCGCTGCGCGGCACGCCGGTGCTGCGTTACGGCGAGGAGATCGGCATGGGGGAGGACCTGTCGCTGCCCGGCCGGCAGTCGATCCGTACCCCGATGCAGTGGTCGTACCAGGAGAACGCCGGCTTCTCGACGGCCGAGCCGGAGAAGCTGGTCCGGCCGGTGATCGACAAGGGCGACTACGGCTACCAGAAGGTCAACGTCACCGCCCAGCGCGGCGACCCCCGGTCGCTGCTCGCCTGGTTCGAGCGCATGATCCGGACGCTGCGCGAGGCGCCGGAGATCGGGTCCGGCTCGACCACCCACATCGACGTGGCGACGCCGCCCGGGGTGCTGGCGCACCGGGCCGACGGGCACACCGGCACCATGGTCTTCCTGCACAACCTGGGCACCGAGGACGTTGAGGTGGACCTCAGCACGCTGGAGCCGGAGGCGGAGCTGCCGATCGACGTGCTGACCGACCGGGGCTACGGGGACGTCGGCAAGCTGAACGCGCTGAAGCTCGGCGGGTACGGCTACCGCTGGATCCGGCTGCGCCGGCGCGGCTGACGACGTGACGACGGGGGGCCACGGCGTGTGCCGTGGCCCCCCGTGATGGTGCGGGTGTTTCGTGTCGGTCAGCGCACGCCGAACGCGCGGATCACGGTCTGCGCGACCGAGTTGCCCGAACCGTCGGCGGCCCTGGCCCGCAGCGACACGAACGACGCGCCCTTCGGCGCCTTCAGCCGCGCCGTCCAGGAGCCGTCCTTCGTCCGGTCCACGGACTGCTTCTGCCAGGTCCGGCCGTCGTCGTACGAGACCTCCAGCTCGACGGTGCCGACGCTGCCGCCGCCGGTGACCCCGGCCAGGTGCGCGGCGGAGACGGTCAGGTCGGTGTTGCGCTTCGCGGTGCCGGCGGTGTCGGTGTCGACCGCGTAGTCGAGCTGGAGCAGCGGCAGGACGCTCGACTCCACGCCGGCGGCCGGCGCCTTCGACCGGAACCGCCACTCCGACTCGGTGCTCGCGGAGTACGGACCGGCCGTCGGATCCTGGGCGGTCCGGACCACCAGCCGGTACGGCAGGTCGCCCGGGCTCGGGGCGGTGCCGCTGATCCAGGTGCTGCTGCCCTCCGCGAGCAGCGTGTCCCCCTGGTAGAGCTGGTTGGTCTGGGTGGCGCCGTTGACCGCCATGCCGACGTGGTCGGCGCCGCCCCAGCCGGGCACGTCCATGCTGAGCGTGTCCCCGGCGCGGGTGGGTGCCTTGAAGTTGTTGTTCAGGTGCGGCCGCTCGATCGGCTCGAAGAACTCCTCCGCGCCGCTGCTGCCCGGCTGGTAGCTGGTCCGCGCGTCGATCTGGTACGTGCCCGCCTCGGCGTACGCCTCCTGGCCCCACTGGTAGAGGCCGCCGGTGGAGACCCAGTCGGTGCGTACCGGGGCGAGCGGCCGGTTGCTGGTGGCGCCGATGCCCCAGTCGGAGTAGGACGGCCAGTCGAACCGGAACTCGCCACCCCGCGTCTGGCCGGGCGGGAACGCGAAGCCGACGTCGACGCGGGCCAGGGTCTTCTTCGTCTCGGTGCGGGACAGCTCGCGGGGGATCCGGTTGTGGTGCGTCTGCATCACGTCGTACACGTAGTCGGCGACCGGTTGCGAGGTCACCTCGACCGTCGTCGTCTCCCGTTGGATCTGTCGGATCAGCGCCGCACCCTCGTCGGCGCTGAGCAGCGCCACCTCGATTGGCGTGGGGGTGGCCCAGCCGACCGAGTAGTCGCGGACCTCACGCCACGGGTGGTCGTTCACCACCAGCATCAGCTTCGCCCCGGCGGCGGTCGCCGCGGCCGCCTGCTCCGCGTCGGACACCTCCTCGACGTGGCGGACGACGACGACCTTGCCCCGGGCGTCCAACTTCGCGTAGTCGCCCGCCGCGCCGTTGCCGGCGTACACGGCGGGCAGCTTCCAGGTGCCCTTCGGCAGCTGCGTGGTGCCCTGCTGGCGGACCACGTCGTCGAAGTCGACGGCGCCGGTGCCGACGGCGAGCTCCGGCTGCTCCTTGCGCCAGCGGGCGGCGACGTAGAAGTCGCCGTGCTCGACCTGGCGGGTGCTCGGCGCCGCCCAGAAGCTGTCGTAGAAGACGCCGCCCTCGATGAAGGTGCGCCAGCGGCCCTCGCCCTGGGACCGGAAGTAGTCCAGGCGGGCGTACGTGTCGCTGGTCCGCTGCGGAACCAGCGACTCGATCCGGCGTACGGCGGTCCCGTCCAACCGGATCGTGGTGTCGGCGCGCAGGTCGATGTCGGGGTCGCCGAGCAGGGCCAGGCCGAGGGAGTTGGGCCCGTGCGCCCCGGTGATGTTCAGGAAGCTCATCGCCGAGTAGACGCCCTCGGGCAGGTAGACCTGCGCGACGCCGTGCTCGTCGGTGTTGAGGAAGCCCGGCCCGTACGCGCCGGGCTCGCCCAACTCGATCTGGGCGGGAGTCGGCCGGCCCTCCCGGTCGGTCACCTCGAAGCGCAGCCAGTGGTACGGCCGGAAGGTGCCGACGGCGATCGCGGTGCGGGCCAGCGCGGACCGGTCCGGCGCGGTGGCGACGATCTGCCCGGTGTACCGGCTGCCGATCGCTGCCCGGGTGGTGTCGGTGGTCAGCGTCACCGTGGCGCTGCCGTGCGCGGGCACGGTGACCCGCGGCGTGGAGAGGGTGAACAGGCCGCTGGGCGCGGTCGGCGCGTCGATCGTCAGCTCCAGGGCGATCGGCGCTCCGGTGGTGTTGGTGTACGTCACCGGGTGCGCCTCACCGCCCGCCCTGACGGTCTCGGGGCGCATCACGGTGTGGACGGTGCCGGTGGCGAAGATCGGGGCCTTCACCGCGTTGGCGACGTCGACCCGGCCGGTGCCGGCCTGGTACACGTCGTACTGCGGGGTGGCCTTCGTGGTGCTGACCAGCGCGTCCTTGAGCTGCTGGCCGGTCCAGTCCGGGTGTTTCGCGGCGAGCAGGGCGGCGGCGCCGGCCACGTGCGGTGCGGCCATCGAGGTGCCGTCCATGCTGCGGTAGGGACCGTCACCGGCCACGTACTGCGACCGGGCGGCGATCACCCCGAAGCCGGGGGCGGTCAGCTCCGGCTTGATGCCCTCGTCGCTGATCCGCGGACCCTGGCTGGAAAAGTACGCGAGTTCGTCGTCGCCCTCGACGGCGCCGACGGTCAGCGCCGCGTCCGCCGCGCCGGGCGCCGTGACGCTGTTCGGCGCGCCCCGGTTGCCGGCGGACACGACGAAGAGGGCGCCGGTCTCGGCGCTGAGCGTGTTGACCGCCTGGCTGAGGACATCGGTGCCGTCGCTGGGCTCGTTCGATCCGAGGCTCATGTTGATGACGCGGGCGTCGGCCTCGCGGGCCGCCCACTCCATGCCCGCGATGATCCAGGAGTTCTGGCCCTCGCCGTTGTCGCCGAGCACCTTGCCGACGAGGAGCCGGGCACCGGGCGCGACGCCCTTCTCCCGTCCGTCGGAGGCGGCACCGGTGCCGGCGATGGTCGAGGCGACGTGGGTGCCGTGGCCGGCGCGGTCGGTCACCTCCTCACCGGGCACGAAGGAGGCCGTGTCGGCGATCTGGCCGGCGAAGTCCGGGTGCGCGGCGTCGATGCCGGTGTCCAGCACGGCCACGCGCACGCCCGCGCCGGTGTCGCCGCCCGCCCAGACCTCGGGCGCGCCGATCTGCGCGGTGGTGTCCGCGAGCGCGGCGTGCACCCGCCCGTCCAGCCAGATCTTGGCGATGCCGCCGCCGAAGCGACCCGGGTCGCCGGCCGATTCGGCGGTCCTGCGGGTGGGGTCTGCCGTGATCGTGGCCCAGAACTCGTCGGCCCGGTCGCGCTCCTCGTGCAGAGCGGCGCCGGAGATGCTGCTCAGCGTGCGGGTGCGGGTCGCCCCGCTGGGCGCGGCGGCGCGCAGTCCGGCCGCGTCGGCGTAGGACACGATCAGCGGCAGGTGGTCGATGTGCGCGTCGTCGTACCCGTCGGCGATCAGGCGGGTGACGTTGAACAGTTGCTTGTCGAGGGTGTCCGCGGCCACGTAGGGGAGCACGGACTGGGGGTAGACGTACAGGTCGTCGCCGGCCGCCACGACCCGCGCCTGCGTGCGGCCACCGTCGGGCCGCCGGACGTCCAGCGTTCCGCCGTTCGCGGTGCGGCGGGTGGTGACCACGTCACCGGTGATCAGGGTGACCGAGTGGGCGCCGGGCGGGGTGGGCAGGTCGGTCGTCGGCGGGTCGGTGGGGCCGGGATCCGCCGGTCCGCCGGGGGCGGCCAGGGCGGGTGAGCCGCCGGCCGCCACGGCCGCGGCGAGCGCGGCGGCGAGCCACGCTCCGCGGGCACGGGAGAACTTCACCTGATGGGTTCCTTGTCTCGTTGTCTGCACCGGCCGCTGCGGACGGCAGCGGCCTCTCCGGCTGCGTGTCCCGGCACGGCCGAGCGCTGTGCACATGTCGGAGGGCGGAACGAGACGCTACGCGTGGAAGATCATTTCGTATAGGCGCGCAATGTAAAACGATGATCATCTCTGACGCCCGCCGGTCGGCGGGGGTTAAGCTCCTTCGATCGAGCTCAAGTTACCGGGAGGTAAGCATGTCGGAGGAGTCCCGCGTCGCCATCGTCACCGGCGCCGCGCGCGGCATCGGCGCGGCCACCGCACGCCGGCTCGCCGCCGACGGCCTGGCGGTCGCCGTGGTCGACATCGAGGAGTCGGCGACGAAGGAGACCGTCGACGCGATCGCCGCCGCCGGTGGCCGCGCCCTCGGTGTGGGCGCCGACGTCGCCGACCGTACGCAGGTGGAGGCCGCCGTCGAGCGCGTCGCGGCCGAGCTGGGCGCGCCGACCGTGCTGGTCAACAACGCGGGCGTGCTCCGCGACAACCTGCTGTTCAAGATGAGCGACGCCGACTGGGACACCGTCCTGGGCGTGCACCTGCGCGGTGCCTTCCTGTTCAGCCAGGCGACGCAGAAGCACATGGTCGAGCGGAAGTGGGGCCGGATCGTCAACCTGTCCAGCACGTCGGCGCTCGGCAACCGCGGCCAGGCCAACTACTCGGCCGCCAAGGCGGGCCTCCAGGGCTTCACCAAGACCCTCGCCATCGAGCTGGGCCCGTTCGGCGTCACCGTCAACGCGGTCGCGCCCGGCTTCATCGTCACCGACATGACGGCGGCCACCGCCGCCCGGATGAAGGTCGACTTCGAGGCGCTGCAGCAGCACGCCGCCGCCGAGATCCCGGTCCGCCGCGCCGGGCGGCCGGAGGACGTCGCACACACCATCTCGTTCCTGGCCAGCGAGGGCGCGTCCTTCGTGTCCGGCCAGGTCATCTACGTCGCCGGCGGCCCGAAGGACTGACCGGCCCCCGGACCGGGCGGGTGGCCGTCGCGCAGCCGGCGGCCACCCGACGCCCGTTTCAGCGCGCGGCCGTGCGGGTGCGCCAGAGCCAGAAGAGGCCGAGCAGCGGGAGCAGCAGCGGGATGTAGCCGTACCCGCTGCCGAACTGGGACCACACCGTCTCGTCCGGGAAGAGCTGCTTGTCGACGAGGCTCAGGACGCCCACCACGACCACCCCGACCAGCTCGACCGAGCAGCATGCCAGGGCCAACCGGCGTCCGGTGTGACCGGCCCGGGCCAACCCCACCGCCGCCACGATGTAGATCAGCGCGGCGAGCGCGGAGAGCAGGTACGCCACCGGCGCCTCGTCGAACTTCGTGGCGAGCTGCAGACCGGCCCGCGACGTCGCCGCGATCGCGAACAGGATGTAGACGGCGATCAGCAGCCGGCCGGGGCCGGCGTTCGTGGCCCGCCGCCGGGGCGCGGTCTCAACCACCGAGCACCTCCCAGGTCTGCTGGAGCCGCACCACGACCACCGGGGTCACCAGGCAGACCGCGCAGACGATCCCCGAACCCCAGCGGGTCGGCTCCATCCGGGCCAGCACGGCCGCCAGCGGCGGCAGGCACACCAGCGTCACCAGGTAGCCGAAGAAGGCCCCGGGCTCACCTGGCCGCTCGCCGCCGGCGACGGCGACGATCGCCACCACGGCCAGGGCGAGCAGCGCCAGCTCCAGCACGGCCAGCCCGATCAACTGCCCGCGGTCCGGCGGCCGGTTGCGCGCCGCGGCCACCAGCGCCCACAGCGCGGTTACGAGCGACAGCACGATCGACGCGGTGGCGAGGACTCCGTCCACCGGCGATCCCGCGGCGGCGGCACCGGTCATCGGGGCCACCCGGTCCTTGGCTCGGTCACCGGCACAGCCTACTAACCGTTGTAGTAACCGCCCCCGGACCCCGCCCCGCGACACCTGCCGGCGCCGGTCCACGGTGACGTCGGGCCCCGCCGCCACCAGCAACCGGGCCGTCGTACTAGCGTGGATCACGGGTCGCGGCGCCGCCGCGGCGTACGACGACGGCGGGAGTTCTCGTGCTGCGGTTCGGCTTGTTCGGCACCGGTCACTGGGCGACGGAGACGCACGCGGCAGCGCTCGATGCGCATCCGCGGGCCCAGCTGGTCGGCGTCTGGGGTCGCAACCCCGAGCGGGCCGCCGCCCTGGCCAACCGGTACGACGTGCCCGCCTTCGACGACGTCGACGCGCTCCTCGACGCGTGCGACGCCGTCGCCGTCGCCCTTCCGCCGGACGTGCAGGCGGACATCGCCGTCCGGGCCGCCACCGCCGGCCGGCATCTGCTGCTGGACAAGCCGCTGGCGCTCACCCTGGAGGACGCCGACCGGGTGGTCGAGGCCGCGCAGAGCGCCGGTGTCGCCTCGGTGGTCTTCTTCACCCAGCGCTACCAGCCGAACGTGACCGCGTTCCTCGCGGCGACCGCGGCGGCGGGCGGCTGGCAGCACGCCCGGGCGACCATGTTCACGTCGATCTACCAGCCGGGCAACCCGTACGGGGAGTCACAGTGGCGCCGTGACCACGGCGCGCTCTGGGACATCGGCCCGCACGCGCTGTCGATCATCCTGCCGGTGATGGGCCGGGTCACCCACGTCGCCGCGATGAACGGCCCGAGCGGAATCGTGCACCTGCTGCTCACCCACGACGGCGGCGCGACCAGCAGCGCCTCGCTGACCCTGGACGCGCCCCCCGAGGCCGCCGCCCGCGAGATCGTGTTCTTCGGCGAGAACGGCATCGAGGGCGCGCCGGCGCCGCAGACCGGCCCGGCGACCGCCTTCACCGTGGCGATCGACCAGCTGCTGGAGGAGGTCGAGGCCGGTACCCGGGACCACCGCTGCGACGTACGCTTCGGCCGCGAGGTGGTGGCCATCCTGTCCGCCGCCGAGACCGCCCGCGCCGAGTCCCGCACGGTCCCGCTCCCCGCCTGACCTCCGCCAGCCGCGCCCGTTCCCGGGCCTCCGCACGCCGCCCCCACCCCCGTTGATCATGACGTTGTTGCCGCCCGCCTCGGGTGGGGTGGGGGTAATTGGGTCGCGGGAGGGTGGGGGGCTGGTTAGCGTGCGGGCATGTTCACGCACGCCCTGATCGAGGTGGCCGGCACGCCGGCCGCCCGGGGCCCCCTGTTGGCGTCCCGTCCGCGAGTCCGGCGTCCGGCCCTGGCCGGCTTGGACGAGACCCGCGACTGACCGCAGGCGCACGTCCGCGCCGTCCCCAGGGCCGTCCGAGTCCCCGATCCTCTCGGACAGGCCCCACTTCGGGCTGCCTGTCCGCCCCGTCGCCGCACCGGCGACAGACAGGACGACGACACGTGGCGCCCCGCCGTACCCGAGCAACCGAACGCGACCGGTCCCGTCGCGTACTCTCCCAGAACTTCCTCGCCGACCCGGCCGCCGTCGCCCGGGTCGTCCGGTCGGCCAGACCGGATCCGCACGGCCTCGTCCTGGAGGTCGGGGCCGGTCGCGGCCAGCTGACCCGACCACTCGCCGCCGCGTGCGGGCGGCTGGTGGCGTACGAGGTCGACCCCGTTGCCGCCGCCGAGTTGGCCACGGTCTGCGCCGCGCTGCCGAACGTCCGGCTCCGGCAGGCCGACTTCCTCGCCACCGATCCGCCCGACGAGCCGTTCACCGTGGTCGGCAACATTCCCTGGTCGTTGACCTCGGCGGTGGTGCGCTGGTGCCTGGCCGCCCCGGGGCTGCGCGCGGCCACGCTGCTCACCCAACTGGAGTACGCGCGCCGGCGCGGCGGCGACTACGGCCGGTGGACGCGGCTGACCGTGCTGACCTGGCCCGAGTTCTCCTGGCGGCTGGCCGGTCGGGTGTCCCGCACCGCGTTCCGCCCGGTGCCCCGGGTCGACGCCGGGATCCTGCGCGTCGACCGGCGGCCGGAGCCGCTGCTGTCCCCGGCCGCGCTGCCCGCGTACCGGGGGATGGTGGAGCTGGGCTTCGGCGGCGTCGGCGGTTCGCTCGCGGCCTCGCTGCGGCGGCGTTACCCGCCGGCGCGGGTCGCGGCGGCGCTGCGGGCGACGCGGCTGGACCCGGGCACCCCGGTCGGCTACGTCTGGCCGGAGCAGTGGCTGGTCCTCTTCCGCCTGCTGCACGCCCGCTGAGCGACCGGGCGCGCCGACACGGGGTGCGCCGACGTCGGGCGCGCCGGCCTGCGGCGCGGGTGGGTATCGTCCCGCCCGCGCCGTCCGGCCGTCAGGTCACGGTGCCGAGCGCGTCCTGCAACTCGGCGGGGGATTCGAACTCCTCCACCGGCAACGCGCGCAACATCTGCAACATCTGCGTGCTCGCCCCGTTCTCCTGACCCCAGCGGACAAGGTCCTCGCGGGAGACCGGGTAGTCGAGCCCGGCCAGGTACTCCTGCCACTGCACCCCGGTGACGGTCATGTGCGGCGGCTACCCGTTCCGTCCGGCGACACACCGCCTGCGGTGCCTCGGGGGCGGCGGCTCCGGGCGGCGTGTCGGGGGCGGCACGCCGACGGTTTGCCCGCCGAGCCGCCGGGTAGCCGCGGGCATGCTGGTACAGCGGCTCGGCGCGCCGAGCGACTTCGACCCCCTGTTGGAGCGCGTCCGGAACGCCCGGGTGGTGATGATCGGCGAGTCGACGCACGGCAGCTACGACTACTACCGGCTGCGGGAACAGCTCACCCGACGGTTGATCGCCGAGTACGGCTTCTCGTTCGTGGCCGTCGAGGGGGACTGGCCGGACTGCGACCGGGTGCACCGGTCGGTGACCGGTGCCCCGGACGGGATCCCCGACCCGCAGGTCGCGTTGGAGCGCTTCGAACGGTGGCCGACGTGGATGTGGGCGAACGCGGAGGTGTCCCGGTTCTGCCGCTGGCTGCGCGCCTGGAACCTGGAGCGCCCGGAGGGGGAGCGCGCCGGCTTCCACGGGCTGGACGTCTACAGCCTGTGGGAGTCGATGCAGGCGATCTTCGACTACCTGGGCGAGGAGGACCCGGCGTCGCTGGAGCTGGCGCAGGACGCGTACCGCTGCTTCGAGCCGTACGGCAAGCGGGTGGAGGAGTACGGCGCCGCGAGTCGCTTCGTCTCCGCCCGCTGCGAGGAGGAGGTGGTCCGGCTGCTGGCCCGGACCCGGGAACAGGCCCTCGGCGACGGGCCGGGCTGCTTCTCGGCCTGGCAGAACGCCGAGGTGGTCGCGGGTGCGGAGCGGTACTACCGGGCGATGGTGGCCGGCGGCCCGGAGTCCTGGAACATCCGGGACATCCACATGCAGGACACCCTGGACCGGCTCCTCGACCGGTACGGCCCGGACGCGCGGGGCGTCGTGTGGGCCCACAACACCCACGTCGGCGACGCGCGGGCCACCGACATGGCCGGCGACGGGATGGTGAACATCGGCCAGTTGGCCCGGGAGCGGCACGGCGCGGACGCGGTCACGCTGGTCGGTTTCGGCAGCTACCGGGGCACGGCGGTCGCCGCGCCGCGCTGGGGTTCGCCGGCCGAGGCGATGGTGATGCCGCCGGCCCGGGAGGGTTCGATCGAGCGGCGGTTGCACGAGCTGCTGCCCGAGCGGGCGGTGCTGGTCTTCGGCGGCGACGACCAGCCCGGGTGGGTCACCGAGACCGTCGACCACCGGGCGATCGGGGTGGTGTACGACCCGACGTTCGAGTCGTGGGGCAACTACGTGCCGACCCGGCTGGGCGAGCGCTATGACGCGTTCATCTGGTGCGACGAGACCACGGCCCTGCATCCCCTGCCCGCACCCTCGATGACGGGCGAGTTGGAGACCTACCCGGCGGGCGTGTGACCCGCCGGGCAGGTGCTCGCGTCAGACCGGCGTCGGCGTCAGTCCGGCGTCGGCTCAGACCGACGTCGGCTCAGACCGGCGTCGGCGTCCGGTCGGCCAGGTGGGCGCGCAGGCCCTCGCCCTCGATGTCGACGTTCGGCAGGGCCTTCCCGAGCCAGCGGGGCAGCCACCAGGCGCGGGATCCGAGCAGGGACATCACGGCCGGCACGATCGTCATCCGGACCACGAAGGCGTCGATCGCCACACCCACGGCGAGCGCGAACCCGATCGACTTGATCACCGGGTCGTGCAGGAAGAACACGAAGCCGCCGAACACCGAGATCATGATCAGCGCGGCCGCGGTGACCACCCGCGCACCGTGCCCCATGCCGTTGATCGTCGCCTGCTGGGCCGTGTCGCCGTGGACGAAGTCCTCCCGCATCCGGGAGACCAGGAAGACCTCGTAGTCCATGGCCAGGCCGAACAGGATGCCGATGAGCAGGATCGGCAGGAAGCTGATCAGCGGACCCGGGTCGTCCAGGCCGACCAGGTCGGCCAGGTGGCCCTGCTGGAAGACCGCCACCGTGATGCCGAACGTGGCCGCGACGGTGAGCAGGAAGCCCAGCGCCGCCTTGACCGGCACGAGCAGCGAGCGGAACACCAGCATCAGCAGCAGGACCGAGAGCCCTACCACCAGCAGCAGGTAGACCGGCAGCGCGTCGGCGAGCTTCTCGGACACGTCGATGCCGATGGCGGTCGCCCCGGTCAGCAGGACGTCCGCGTCGCGGATCCCGGCCACCGAGTCGCGGATGTCGTGCACCAGCGTCTCCGTGTCGGCGTCCGTGGGGCCGGTCTTCGGCACCACGCCGAGCAGGGCGGTCCGCCCGTCCGGGCTGAGCTGCGGCGGTGCCACGGCGAGCACGTTCTCGGTGCGCTGGACCAGCGCGGTCACCTGGGGCACGGCAGCGGCGGTGGCCTGTGGGTTGTCGCCGGCCACGACGACGGCGAGCCGCCCGGTGAAGCCCGGGCCGAAGCCCTCGCTGATCAGGTCGTGGGACACCCGGGCCGACGAGCCGGCGGGCGCGGTACCGGCGTCGGGCAGGGCCAGCCGCATGTCCGGGGCGGGCACCGCGAGCAGCCCCAGGCCGAGCAGCCCGACCAGGATCACGGGTACGCGCAGCCGGGTGACCAGACGCGCCCAGCGGAAGCCGAAGCCGGACCGGTCCTCGGCCGCCGCGCCGTGGCCCGACTCCTCGCCCGCCGGGGTGTCGGTGACCGGCGCGGCCGGGACCGCGGAGCGCAGCCGGCGCGGGAGCACCCGGCGACCGGCGAAGCCGAGCAGCGCCGGCTGGAGGGTGAGCGCGACCAGCACGGCCACGGTGACGGTGCCCGCCGCGGCGAGACCCATCACGGTCAGGAACGGGATGTCGACCACGGCCAGACCGGCCAGCGCGATGACCACGGTCGCGCCGGCGAAGAGGACGGCGGAGCCGGCGGTGCCGACCGCCCGGCCGACCGCCTCGTCGGCCGGCAGCCCTTCGAGCAGGTTCTGCCGATAGCGGGACGTGATGAACAACGAGTAGTCGATGCCGACCGCCAGGCCGAGCATCAGCGCGAGGATGGGTGCGGTGCTGGTCAACTCGACGACGCTGCTGAGCGCGAACAGGCCGGCCATGCCGACGCCCACGCCGATCAGCGCGTTGAGCATGGTCATGCCGGCGGCCACGAGCGAGCCGAACGTGATGACCAGCACGACCGCGGCGACGAGCACACCGATCGCCTCGGTCGAGCCGACCTCCGGCTCGGCGTTGAGCACCTCACCACCGGAGGCGACCTGCCAGCCCTGCGCCTCGGCTGACGCGCCGACCCGCTCGTACGCGGTGCGCTGCGCGTCGTCCACCTCGTCCGCGCCGGTGGCGAACTGGACCTGCACCAGGGCGTACCGGCCGTCGGGGGAGACCGCGCCGACGGTGAACGGGTCGACCGCCCCGACCACGCCGGGCAGTGTGCTCGCCTCCTGGACGACCTCCTTGACCACGGCCTGGCCCTGTGGGGTGGTCAACTGGCCGTCGGCGGGCGCCTTCAGCGCGATGGTGCCGGTGGCGCCGCTGGCGGCCGGGAACTGTTCGGCGAGCAGGTCGAGTGCGCGCTGGGACTCGGTGCCGGGCATGGTGAAGTTGCTGGCCGTCGGACCGCGCAGGGTCGCCGCGGCCAGACCGAGGCCGACGAGCACGACGAGCCAGACCGCGACGACGAGTCGCCGGCGGCGCAACGAGCCCCGGCCGAGCCGGTAGAGCAGGGTCGCCATCAGGTGTCCTTGTCCTGGGTCGGGGATGGGTCGGGAACGGGTTCGAGGGCCCGCCGGGTGAGGGCGAGCAGGGCCGGGCGGAGCTCCTCCTCGGGGACGTCGACGAACTCGGCGCAGCCCTCGGAGATGCCGGCGAGCAGCACCAGCGCGGCGATCCGCGCGGCGGGGCGGTCGGTGTGCCCGGCGAGCGCGTCCAGCAGGCGTTCCGAGATCTGCTGGATGTGCGCGAAGGCGGGCTGCTGCAGCAGTTCGGGGAACTCGCCGCGGAGCAGGGCGATCTCCCGCCGGAAGCGGACCGCCAGGTCGACGAAGCCCTCGGCCGCGGCCTGCTGCGCTGCCGCGCCGGTGAGCGCCGCGAGCCGCTCGTCGAGCGCCCGCAGCACGGCGATGGCGGGGGCCATCAGCTCGGTGAGCAGGGCCTCCTTGTTGGCGAAGTGGTACAGCACGGTCGCCTTGGAGCAGCCCACCTCGGTGGCGATGTCCTGCAGCGACGTACCCCGGTAGCCGGTCGCCCCGAACAGTCGCGCCGCCGCCGCCAGGATCTCCCCGCGTGTCTCCGGTTCCGCCCGCCGCATCGTCGGTCACCTCCCGACGAACAAGCATGCCTGACCGATCGGTCAGACCCTGACCGATCGGTCAGATGAAGAGCGTGGCATTCCCCACAGGGTTGGGAGGTTTGAAAGCTCCGCGCGGGTCAGGCGGCGCCGCGGGCCGCCCGCTGAGCCTCGTCGTACGCGGCCCGGGCTGCGGCGATCGCGTTGCGGTGCCGCTCGGCCCAGTCGGTGAGGGCGACGAGTGACTCGTAGAGCTCCCGCGCGATCGGGGTGGCGACGTACTCGACCTTCGGCGGCACGGTCGGATACACGGTGCGGTGCAGCAGGCCGTCCCGCTCCAGGTTGCGCAGGGTCAGCGTGAGCATGCGGCGGCTGATGCCCTCGATGCTCCGCTCCAGCTCGGTGAAGCGCACCGGGCCCTGGGAGGCGGCCACCAGGATGCCGATGCTCCACTTGCCGCCCACCCGGTCGAGGACCTGTCGGACGGTGCAGGCCTGGGCCTGGGCCTGGCCGGGGGCGAGGGGCAGGTCGTCCGCGTCGCCGCAGTCGTCCACCCCGCCGAGGTCCTCGAACGCGTCGCTGTTCCCCTGGGACATCACCGTGCCTCCTCCCGCCCCCTCGGATGGTCACAGACGATGCCGTCGATAACAAAGTGTGCACCAAAGGAGGCGTCAGTTCAGGTCAGCTCTCACCGTTCTCCACCCAGATGTCGACCCTTCGCCACCTTCGTGCCCTACCGAACCGAGGACCTCGCCGGCGCGGGTCCTCGGTTCGGCGCATGGGGAGTCGGGAGCCACCCGAGACCGTCCTGTCGGTCAGCCGGCAGCCTCAAGGGCGGTGACCGTGTCTGCACCGCGGTTGGTCGTCCGCTCCCGCAGCAGGTCGACGATGGCCTGGTGCTCACCCCGAGCCGCGTCGACCGCCGGAGTGCCACCCCAACGGTCGACCGGAGCCGGATCCACGCCCTGGTCGAGGAGGTACTCGACGATATCGGTGTGCCCCTCGGAGGCGGCCAGGTGCAGCGCGGTGCGGCCGTCGTAATCGCCGTTGTTCGGATCGACGCCACCGGCGACGAGGGACCGGACTTCGTCCAGGTCACCCTGGCTGGCCGCCCAGCAGAGCCGGACCATGTCGTTCAGCGCGGACTCGTGCCTCCGCTTGCGCGGATCACGCTTGCCCGTGTTCTCGTTGTCCACCAGCCCGTCGAAGACGTGGAAGTTGTACTTCGACACCAGGCTGCGGCTGAACTCGATCCCGCGTACGGAGTTGCCGAGTGGGTCGAGCCGCGGTGACCAGATGCAGATCCCCATGACCTGGGGGATCACCAACATCAGCGCCCCGGAGACTCCGCTCTTGGCCGGAAGCCCGATGGAGAAGGCGAATTCTCCGGAGTAGTCGTACATGCCGCACGAGGACATCAACGACAGGCAGTGCTGGACGGTGTCGGTCGAGAAGATGCGACCGCCGCCCAGCGGCGAGACACCGCCGCCGGCGAGCGACGCCGCCACCACGGCCATCGACTCGGCATCGATCTCCAGGGAACAGCACTGGAAGTAGAACTCGAGTGTGTCGAGCAGGTCGGTGCCCGGCGGAAATGCATTGCTCTCCCGCATCGAGTAGCCCAGTGCGAAGTTCCGGTCGGCAGTCTGCCGCTCAGAAAGGTAGACCGCGTTGTTGAAGCCGATCCGCCCACCACCGGACAGTTTCCGCCAGGCGTTGGTGTAGTAGTCGAACCGGTCGGCGGAGGCGAGCCCGGGTTGAATGAGCGAGCAGCACATGATGGCACCCGAATTGATCATCGGGTTGTGCGGAAGGCCGTCGTTGTTGAGCGTCAGCTCGTTGAAGCCCCGCCCGCTCGGCTCCCGGCCGACGTGACGGTGGACGGTCTCGGCACCATGCTCCTCCAGCGCCAGACAGTAATTGATCGGCTTGCAGACCGACTCCACACAGAACCCGGTCCCCGAGTCGCCGAGGGCGAACCGCTGACCGTCGACCGTGCAGACCGCGATGGCCAGCTGGTCGGGGTTGACCCGGGCAAGCTGTGGGATGTAATCGGCGACCGCTCCCCGGTCGTCGTCGAGCAGGGACTTGTACATGTCGACCAGATCATCGGTGAAGCTGGCGAAGTCCGGGATCACCAGTTCACCGCGGAGGGCACGGGCGATGAGATCGTTGTCGCGCTGGCAGATGGTGACAAAGGTGTCCAGGTTCAGGCCGCGGGTGTCCCCGGACTCGGACCGGGCGTGGTTCAGTGTCGCCTGCAGACGGGGATCTGCCGTCGAGATCCCCGTCTGGCTGATCCGGTTGATCAGCTCCAGTTGCGAGATCGTCCCGTCCGCGGCGTGGCTGAACGAGTCGTACAGCTTCTGATAGGCGCCAGTCCTGTCCAGGGCCCTCGGATCAGTCGGCCGTGCGCTCGTCGAGGGACTTCTGTGCGCAATGGATGCGTTGGCCGTCCCGCTGACGGTCGACACGCCACTCCTGGTGGCCTTCCCTGCCATCGTTCTCTCCTCGTCCCGTGCCCCTCTCGGCTCAGCAGTCGTAGTACATGGCGAACTCGTGCGGGGTCGGGCGCAGACGCACCGGGTCGACCTCGTTGGCCCGCTTCCAGTCCACCCACGTCGAGATCAGGTCCGGCGTGAAGACGCCGCCCTCGAGCAGGTAGTCGTGGTCGGCCTCCAGCCGGTCGAGCACCTCCGGCAGCGAGCCCGGAACCTGCTTGACGTCGCCCCACTCCTCCGGCGGGAGGTCGTAGAGGTCCTTGTCGATCGGCGCGGGGGGTTCGATCTTGTTCTTGATGCCGTCGAGGCCGGCCATCAGCATGGCGGAGAAGGCGAGGTAGACGTTCGCGGACGGGTCGGGGACGCGGAACTCGACGCGCTTGGCCTTCGGGTTGCTGCCGGTGACCGGGATACGGGTGCAGGCGGAGCGGTTGCGCTGGGAGTAGACCAGGTTGACCGGGGCCTCGAAGCCGGGCACGAGGCGGCGGTAGGAGTTGACCGTCGGGTTGGTGAACGCCAGCAGCGACGGGGCGTGGTGCAGCAGGCCGCCGATGTACCAGCGGGCGGTGTCGGACAGGCCGGCGTAGCCGGTCTCGTCGTAGAACAGCGGCTCCCCGTTGAGCCAGAGGCTCTGGTGGGTGTGCATGCCGGAGCCGTTGTCGCCGAAGAGGGGCTTGGGCATGAAGGTGGCGGTCTTGCCGTTGGCCCAGGCTTCGTTCTTGACGATGTACTTGAACAGCTGCAGCTGGTCACCGGCGTGCAGCAGTGTGGAGAACTTGTAGTTGATCTCGGCCTGGCCGGCGGTGCCGACCTCGTGGTGGGACCGCTCGACGGTGAAGCCGGTGTCGACGAGCCGGCGCACGATCTTGTCGCGCAGGTCGGCGTAGTGGTCGACCGGTGGGACGGGGAAGTAGCCGCCCTTGTAGGCGGTCTTGTAGCCGCGGTTGCCGCCTTCTTCCTCGCGGCCGGTGTTCCAGGCGCCCTCGATCGAGTCGATGTAGTAGAAGGCCTGGTTCGCGGCGGTCTCGTGGCGGATCGAGTCGAAGATGTAGAACTCCGCCTCGGGGCCGAAGTAGGCGGTGTCGGCGATGCCGCTGGCGGCGAGGTAGGCCTCGGCCTTCTTCGCCACGTTACGCGGGTCGCGGGAGTACGCCTCACGGGTGAACGGGTCGTGGATGAAGAAGTTCAACGCGAGGGTCTTCTGCGCCCGGAACGGGTCGATGAACGCGGTGGCGACGTCCGGGAGCAGGAGCATGTCCGACTCGTGGATCGCCTGGAAACCGCGGATCGACGAACCGTCGAACGCGAGGCCGTCGGTGAACAGATCGTCGCTGACGGACTCCACCGGCAGGTTGAAGTGCTGCATCACGCCGGGCAGGTCACAGAAACGTACGTCGACGAACTTCACGTCCTCGTTCTTGAGGTATCGCAGGAACTCGTCACCGCTGGTGAACAAAACATTCTCCCTAGTGAGGATGGGTGCTGCCTCCAGGGATAACGCTGACGCGGTGTCGTTGTTCAAACTGCGGTCCGGAAAGTTGAGTCGGCATAATCGGCCACTTATGGGATCGCGAGGCCGAAAGACGGCAGAAACGATGTCTCGGCTCATCCAAGAATTCGAATCAATTTCGAGGGGTGCCCGACCTGTTTCTCGGCAGGGTCACGAACGCCCCGGGAAACAGGACATCGATCAGTCCAAGCATTGTGAGGGCGTCAGCGTCGTCATTCCTGCGGGACCGTCATGGGACCCGTTGTCCGTCGAGTGGGCGCCGGCAGCGACACCGAGGCGTTCGCGCTGCGGACAGCCGCGCGCCGGGGAGGCTTCCGGGCGCGGTGTGGGGTGTCCTGGGTCTCACACGCCTCGTCGCCGGTGCGGGTCGGGCGGCCCTCTCCGGCACACACGATAAAGGCCGCTGACCGGGTTCCCCTGGTCAGCGGCCTTTCCTGCTGGTCGAATCTGGTGCCCCCGGCAGGATTCGAACCTGCGCCCCCGCCTCCGGAGGGCGGTGCTCTATCCCCTGAGCTACGGGGGCTCAGCGACTTGAGAAGACTAGCAAACGTCCTCCCGGAACGCCGAATCGGTATCGCGCGTCGCCCTTCGCCCGGATCGCTGGCGGCCGAGCTGCTCGGCACGCCGGCCGCGTGATCTCTGGGCCGCGCCGACCGTGCCCTGGCACGCGACGGCGCGGCCGTGCGACCGGTCGTCAGGCGGCGACGGCGCGGCCGCAGCTGGGCAGCGGGTGGAGCACGATGCGTCGGGGCAGCCGGCGCGGCCACTCGTTGCGGGCCCAGGAGCCGTCCACGATCAGGTGCACCGTGCGCTGCTCCTCGCCGCTGAGCCGCAGCACGAAGTCGCGGGGGAGCGGCGGGTCGACGGTCGGCGTGGTGATCATGAACCGCACCCGTCCCCGGGACGAGACGGCGGAGATCACGTCGGCGGCCGGCATCGTGCCGCGCAGCCGGACCCGGCCGATCCAGTAGACCTCCGCGAGGTGCTCCTGCGCGGCCCGCGTGATCGCCGGGTACTCGCTGCGTACCCAGCGCTCGACCGCGCCGACGCAGAGCCCGCACGCGCGCTCTCGGGGCTCCCGCGGACCCAACCCCCAGGCCCGCAGGTACGCCCCGACGGCGCCGGCGTCCAGCGGCACGTCGAAGCGGCTCTGGATGAGGGCGGTGAGGCTCTGCCGCGTCCACAGCTCCTCGTCCAGGCCGAACTCGTCCGGGTGGACACCCCGCATCGCGTCGATCAGTTCGAGCTCCTGTTCGCGGCTGAGCATTCCCGGCTCGCCCTGCCGCTGTCCGCGACGGACGGCTGCCACCGCCCCGTCACCGCCGATGGTGTGGCGCCGGCACCAGCTGGTGACGGAACGCCGTGCGTCTCTGAGTGCAACCCCCACGTCCTGCGCAACGAGCCCGAATCGCATCTGGTCACGATATGTGTGGAGAAAACTCTCCAAGCCGCTCAATGGGTCACACCGGCCAAATCGCCCAAAGCCCCTTGGCGTCGGTCAGCGACCCCGGAACTCGCCCGACGTCGCCGTGCCGCGGACGCACGAGAGGCCCGCGTCCGCCGGTGTTCCGGCGACGACGCGGGCCTCTCGCAGAGGTGCGGCGGGCGGTGCCCGGGCTCAGCCGCCCAGGCGCTTGAGCGCGTTGCGCAGGTTGGTCAGGTCGGTCTGCTGGGTGTTCTTCATCGTCTGCGCCGTCCGGACCACGTCCGGTTCGTCGCTGGCGTCGAGCACCCCGTCGATCATGTGGATGCCGCCCAGGTGGTGCTTGATCATCATGTTGAGGAACAGCACGTCGAACTCCCGCCCCTGGGCGGCGCGCAACTGCTCCATCTCGGCCGGGGTGGCCATCCCCGGCATCAGCCCGTCCTTGACGGTGGCCATGCCCTCGGGCATCCAGGCCATCCGGGGCTGCGAGCCGGTCGGGTCGAGGCCCCACGACCGCAGCCAGGTCTGCATGGTGCCGATCTCGCCCTGCTGGCCGGTGGCGATGTCGCCGCCCATGCCACGGACCTCCGGGTCGGTGGCCCGCTGGAACGCCATCAGCCCCATCTCGACCGCCTGGGCGTGGTGCGCGCTCATGTCCCGGGCGAAGCCGGCCTCGACCGAGGCGTCACCCGGCCGGGTCAGCCGGGGCGTCAACAGGCCCCCGGCGTAACCCAGCAGGAGACCGACCACGACGGCGACGGCCACCAGGCCGTAGCGTCGGCCGGCGCCCCGGCCGCCGTCGGCGGCCGGGGTCTCGGGCGTGCTGTCCAGCGTCGCGGGAGCCGTCATGGCGAATCCTTACTGGGTGGGCATCTGCTGCTGGAGATCGTCACGCGGCGTCGTGCCGGTGGCGGTGATGCCCTGGTTGCAGAGCGCCGTCGGGCCCTCGATCGAGGCGTTGACGCGCAGGGTCTTGATGAACTCGTCGATCCGGCTGTCGTCGGCGTTGTCGACCTTGAGCTGGAAGCCCCAGGCCTGCAGCGAGATCGGCTTGTCGAGGCCCTCGAACGGGCTCATGAACGTCTTCTCGTTGCCGCGGACCTTCTCGGCGAGCTTGCTCACCTGGTCGGCCGGCAGGTCGGGGCGGTAGGTGATCCAGACCGCGCCGTGCTCGAGGCTGTGCACCGCGTGCTCGTTGGCGATCGGGGCGTCGTAGACGTCACCCATGCAGTTCTGCCAGGCCTGGTTGTGCGGGCCGGCCACCGGCGGAAGGATGTCGTACTTGATCTGGCCGGGCTGGTGGTTGCTGCCCTTGACCAGCTCCTTGTCCTTCTCGCGGTAGTTCACGATGCCGCTGATCGAGTCGGCCCGCTCCTCCCACGGCTTGGAGCCCTGGAACGCCGCCCAGCCGCCGTAGCCGATGATGCCCACGGCGAGCACGCCGACGGCGACGAAGAGCGCGATCGGGCCCCAGGAGCGACCCTGGCTCACCTTGACCGGGGTGACCGGCTTGCGGGGGCCCTTGCCGCCGCCGCGCGGGCCGCCCGCCGGCTTGCCTGCTCCGGCCTTGGCACCGGCCGCGGGCCGGCCGGCCGCCGGCTTCTTGCCCGTGCTGACCACGGTCGGGCGGCGCTGCTCGCCGCCCGGGGTGCTGATGCTCATCGTGCCTCGTCAGGTCGGTCGGTCAGGGGCGCCGGCGGGCCTCGTCCACATCCCGGGTCGCCGCCGCGGGCACCGAGTCTACCCCCGATAACATGGTTCGGTGACTCCCGCAGAACTCGCCGAGGTCGTCCTCGCCGCAGCCCACGCCGTGCTCACCGATCGGGGCCTGGACAGCTCCGTGCTGCCGGAGCGGACGACGGTCGAGCGACCCCGCAACCCCGAGCACGGTGACTACGCCTCGACGCTGGCCCTGCAGCTCAGCAAGAAGGTGGGGGTGCCGCCGCGCGACCTGGCCGGAGCGCTCGCCGAGCAGCTCAGCAAGGCGCCGGGGGTCAAGTCGGTCGAGATCGCGGGTCCCGGGTTCCTCAACATCCGGCTCGACGCGGCCGCCGCCGGGCAGCTGGCCCGCACCATCGTCGAGGCCGGCGCCGACTACGGCCGCAGCGAGCGGCTGGCCGGGCAGCGGATCAACCTGGAGTTCGTCTCGGCCAACCCGACCGGGCCGGTGCACATCGGCGGGGTCCGGTGGGCCGCGGTCGGCGACGCGCTGAGCCGGCTGCTGCGGGCCACCGGCGCCGACGTCGGCACGGAGTACTACTTCAACGACGCCGGCTCGCAGATCGACCGGTTCGCGCGTTCGCTGCTCGCCGCCGCCAAGGGTGAGCCGGCGCCGGAGGACGGCTACGGCGGGGCGTACATCGCGGAGATCGCCGCGGAGGTCCAGGCCCGCCGGCCGGACGTGCTGTCGCTCGACGACGCGGCGGCCCAGGAGGTCTTCCGGGTCGAGGGCGTGACGCTGATGTTCGACGAGATCCGCTCGTCGCTGCGCGACTTCGGGGTCGAGTTCGACACCTACTTCAACGAGAAGGACCTGCACGACCGGGGCGAGCTCGACCTCGCCCTGGCCCGGCTGCGGGAGCAGGGTCACATCTTCGAGGCCGACGGCGCGACCTGGCTGCGCACCACCGAGTTCGGCGACGACAAGGACCGGGTGCTGCGCAAGTCCAACGGCGAGTGGACCTACTTCGCCGCCGACTGCGCCTACTACCTCGACAAGCGCGAGCGGGGCTTCGAGCGGGTCGTGATCATGCTCGGCGCGGACCACCACGGCTACATCGGCCGGATGAAGGCGATGGCCGCGTGCTTCGGCGACGACCCGGAGCACAACCTGGAGATCCTCATCGGCCAGCTGGTCAACCTGGTCCGCGACGGCGCCCCGGTGCGGATGAGCAAGCGGGCCGGCACGGTGGTCACGCTGGAGGACCTGGTCGAGGCCATCGGCGTCGACGCGTCCCGCTACGCGCTGGCCCGCTACTCCAGCGACTCGCCCATCGACCTCGACGTCGAACTGTGGACGAAGGCCGGCAACGAGAACCCGGTCTACTACGTGCAGTACGTAGCGGCTCGGACGGCGAATCTGAGCCGCAACGCCGCCGATGTCGGGTTCACCCGTGGCGACGCTGCGGGCTTCCGGCCGGAGCTGCTCGACCACGAGAAGGAGAACGAGCTGCTCAAGGCGCTCGCCGAGTTCCCCGCCGTGGTCGCGGCCGCCGCCGAGCTGCGGGCGCCGCATCGGGTGGCGCGCTACCTGGAGGAGACGGCCGGGGCCTACCACCGGTTCTACGACAGCTGCCGGATCATCCCGCGGGGTGACGAGGAGATCACCGACCTGCACCGGGCCCGGCTCTGGCTGAACGACGCGACCCGCACCGTGGTCGCCAACGGTCTGCGCCTGCTCGGGGTCTCCGCCCCGGAGAGGATGTGACGGGTCATGCGGGCTCATGAGGCGGGTGCGCTGCACGGCGACATCGGTCACCGGGGTCCGGCGTGGCTGCGTACGCCGGTCGACGTCAACGCGCTGGTGCCGCAGCTGTGGCCGCGCAACGTCCAGCGGGGCGCGGACGGCGCGCTGACCGTCGCCGGGCTCGGCGTCCGCGAGCTGGCCGCCGAGTTCGGCACGCCGGTCTACGTGCTGGACGAGGACGACCTGCGCTCGCGCTGCCGCGACTTCCGGGCCGCCTTCGACGGCGTGGACGTCTACTACGCCGGCAAGGCGTTCCTCTGCCGCGCCGTGGTCCGCATGATCGACGAGGAGGGCCTGCACCTCGACGTGTGCAGCGGCGGTGAGCTGGCCACCGCGCTCGCGGCCGGGATGCCGCCGGAGCGGATCGGGTTCCACGGCAACAACAAGTCGATCGCCGAGCTGACCCGGGCGGTCGACGCCGGGGTGGGCCGGATCATCGTGGACTCGTTCACCGAGATCGATCGGCTCACCGCGCTGGCGCGCGAGCGGGGCGTCCGCCCCCGGGTGCTGGTCCGGGTGACGGTGGGCGTCGAGGCGCACACCCATGAGTTCATCGCGACCGCGCACGAGGACCAGAAGTTCGGCTTCTCGCTCGCCGGTGGCGCGGCGGCGGCCGCCGCGTTCAAGATCCTCGACGAGGACGTGCTGGAGCTGCGGGGCCTGCACTCGCACATCGGTTCGCAGATCTTCGACGCCAGCGGCTTCGAGGTCTCCGCCCGCCGGGTGCTCGGGCTCCAGGCGCAGATCCGCGACGCGCGCGGGGTGGAGCTGCCGGAGCTGGACCTGGGCGGCGGCTTCGGCATCGCGTACACGACGCAGGACGACCCGGCCGCGCCGCACGACCTGGCGAAGCGGCTCCGCAAGATCGTCGACTCGGAGTGCGAGGCCGAGCGGCTGGCCGTGCCGCACCTGTCCATCGAGCCCGGCCGCGCGATCGTCGGCCCGGCGGTGTTCACCCTCTACGAGGTGGGCACGGTCAAGGACGTGGACGGCATCCGCACGTACGTCAGCGTGGACGGCGGGATGAGCGACAACATCCGCACCGCGCTCTACGGGGCGTCGTACTCCGCCACCGTGGCGAACCGGACGTCGGCCGCCGAGCCGATGCTCGCCCGCGTGGTGGGAAAGCATTGTGAGTCCGGGGACATCGTGGTGAAGGATGAATTCCTGCCCGCCGACGTGCAGCCCGGAGATCTTGTCGCGGTGCCCGGCACCGGCGCCTACTGCCGGAGCATGGCCAGCAACTACAACCACGTGCCGCGCCCGCCGGTCGTCGCCGTGCGCGGCGGCCAGGCGCGCCTGATCGTCCGGCGGGAGACCGAAGAGGACCTGCTCGCATTGGATGTCGGATGACCTCACCTGTGCGCCTGGCGCTGCTCGGCTGCGGCACGGTCGGGAGCGAGGTGGTGCGGCTGCTGCACGAGCAGTCGGCCGACCTCGCCGCCCGGGTCGGTGCCCCGCTGGAGCTCGCCGGCATCGCCGTACGCCGGCTCGGCCGGGACCGCGGCGACCTGCCCGTCGACCCCGCGCTGTTCACCACCGACGCGCTCGGCCTGATCAAGCGGGACGACGTGGACGTGGTGGTGGAGGTGGTCGGCGGGATCGAGCCGGCCCGGGGCTGGCTCGTCGAGGCGCTGCGCGCCGGCAAGAGCGTCGTCACCGCCAACAAGGCGCTGCTGGCCGAGGACGGCGGCGCGCTGCACGACGCGGCCGCGGAGGGCGGCGGCGACCTCTACTACGAGGCGGCGGTGGCCGGGGCGATCCCGCTGCTGCGCCCGCTGCGCGAGTCGCTGCACGGTGACCGGATCAACCGGGTCACCGGCATCGTCAACGGCACCACCAACTTCATCCTCTCCGCCATGGACGCCACCGGCGCCGGTTTCGCCGAGGCCCTCGACGAGGCGACCGAGTTGGGCTACGCCGAGGCCGATCCCACGGCGGACGTGGAGGGCTTCGACGCGGCGGCCAAGGCGGCGATCCTCGCCTCACTCGCCTTCCACACCCGGGTCGGCGCGGCCGACGTGCACCGGGAGGGCATCACCGAGGTGACCGCCGCCGACGTGGCCAGCGCCAAGGCGATGGGCTGCACGATCAAGCTCCTCTGCATCGCCGCGCGCGGCGTCGACGCCGCCGGCGGGGAGACGGTCAACGTCCGCGTCCACCCGGCGATGATCCCGCTGACCCACCCGCTGGCCAGCGTCGGCGACGCGTTCAACGCGGTGTTCGTCGAGGCGGAGGCCGCCGGGCAGCTGATGTTCTACGGCCGGGGCGCCGGTGGGGCGCCGACCGCCAGCGCGGTGCTCGGCGACGTGGTCGCGGTCGCCCGCAACCGGCTCGCCGGGGTGCGCGCGGCCAGCGAGAGCGCGTACGCGGACCTGCCGGTGCGCCCCATGGGTGAGGCGCTCACCCGCTACCACGTCAGCCTGGACGTGGCCGACCGGCCGGGTGTGCTGGCCGCGGTCGCCGGGGTGTTCGCCCGGCACGACGTGTCGATCGCGACGGTGCGGCAGGGCTCGGCGGCCGGCACGACGGGCCGGGCCGCGGACGCGGAGCTGGTCATCGTCACCCACGTGGCACCGGACGCCGCGCTCGCCGCGACCGTCGGGGAGCTGCGCGGGCTGGACATCGTCCGGTCGGTGACCAGCGTGCTGAGGGTCGAGGGCGGGCTCTGAGTCGTTGAACCGGTGACGGCGGCGGCGACCACGGTGTCGCGGGCCGGGCTCGCGGCGGCGACCGGGAGATCGGTGGCCGCGACCGTGGCGCGGCCGGGCGGGGCGTCCCGCCAGGTGGTTACGCCGGCGCGCGGGCGACCGTGTTCCGGCAGGGTGGTCCACGCTGGGCGTGGTCCCGGCCCAGGGGCGACAGAGGCGAGGAGAGCGACATGTGGCGGGGTCTGATCGAGGCGTACCGGGACCGGCTGCCGGTCACCGCCAGCACGCCCGTCGTCACCCTGCACGAGGGGAACACGCCGCTGCTGCCGGCGCCGGTGCTCTCCGCGCGGCTCGGCTGCGACGTCTACCTCAAGGTCGAGGGCGCCAACCCGACCGGCTCGTTCAAGGACCGGGGCATGACGCTCGCGGTCTCCAAGGCGGTCGAGGCGGGCAACAAGGCGATCATCTGCGCGTCCACCGGCAACACCAGCGCCTCCGCCGCGGCGTACGCGGCCCGGGCCGGGTTGACCTGCGCCGTCCTGGTGCCCCAGGGCAAGATCGCACTGGGCAAGCTGGCTCAGGCGCTGGTGCACGGCGCGAGGCTGCTCCAGGTCAACGGCAACTTCGACGACTGCCTCGCGATGGCCTCCAAGCTCGCCCAGGACTACCCGGTGGCGCTGGTCAACTCCGTCAACATCGACCGGCTGCACGGTCAGAAGACCGCCGCGTTCGAGATCGTGGAGGCGCTCGGCGACGCGCCGGACATCCACTGCCTTCCGGTCGGCAACGCCGGCAACATCTCCGCCTACTGGATGGGCTACGCCGAGGACCTGGCCGACGGCCGGAGCACCCGGGCCCCGAAGATGTACGGCTTCCAGGCCTCCGGCGCGGCGCCGCTGGTGACCGGTGAGGTGGTACGCGAGCCGTCCACCATCGCCACCGCGATCCGCATCGGCAACCCGGCCAGTTGGACGCGGGCGATCGACGCCCGGGACGCCTCCGGCGGGTTGATCGCGGCGGTGACCGACCGGGAGATCCTGTCCGCGTACCGGCTGCTGGCCCGTGAGGTCGGCGCCTTCGTCGAGCTGGGCAGCGCGGCGAGCGTCGCCGGGCTGCTCCAGCAGGCGGCGGCGGGTCGGGTTCCGGCCGGCTCGCGGGTGGTCTGCACGGTCACCGGCCACGGCCTCAAGGACCCGGAGTGGGCGATCTCCACGGCGCCGTCCCCGACGACCATCGCCAACGATCCGCTGGCCGCCGCCCGCGCCCTCGACCTGGCCTGACCGGTAGCCGGGCTCTGGGCGGCCCAGGGCGTGTCCAGGGTGGGTTCAGGCGGGTTTCAGGTGCGGTGCGGGGCCCGCACCCGGCGGGGGCGGGCTTGATCGGGTCGGGCACACTCTCCTCCTGCCCCGCATTCTTTTCTAGGAGTGAGCCAGGCCGATGTCGCTGCTCGCCAGATTCAGTCTCGCCAACCGAGGGCTCGTCGCCCTCATCGCGGTGGTGACCACGGCGTTCGGACTGTTCGCCGTGCCGTCGCTGAAGCAGCAACTGCTGCCGTCGCTGGAGTTCCCGGCCGCGTTCATCGTGGCCCCGTACCCCGGTGCCGCGCCGGAGATCGTCGAGTCGCAGGTCGCCGAGCCGATCGAGAACAGCCTCCAGGGGATCCCCGGGCTGGACAAGGTCAGCTCGACCTCGCGGGAGGGCATGGCGACCGTCCAGGTCCAGTACGAGTTCGGCATCGACCTGGACGACGTCGTCAACAAGATGCAGACCGCGCTGAACCGGATCGACGCGCAGCTGCCCGCGAACGTGGACCCGCAGGTCATCGCCGGTAGCACCGACGACCTGCCCGCGGTCGTGCTGGCCGCGTCCGGCGGCGGCGACCAGCGTGCGCTGGCGGACAAGCTGCGCGGCAGCGTCCTGCCCGAGCTGGAGAGCATCGAGGGCGTACGCACCGTCGAGCTGACCGGCACCCGCGACGACGTCGTCACCGTCACGCCGGACCCGGCGAAGCTGGCCGCCGCGAAGCTGGACCCGAGCGCGATCGGCGCCGCCCTGCGGAGCAACGGCGTCGCGATCCCGGCCGGCACGGTCGCCGACGGCTCGCAGGCGCTCCCGGTGCAGGTCGGCACCCCGGTCGCCGGCCTCGACGACCTGCGCGGCATCGTGGTAGCCACCGGGCCGAACCCGGTCCGCCTGGCGGACGTCGCGACCGTCGAGCAGGACGTCGCCCCGGCGACCGCCATCACCCGGACCAACGGTCAGGACAGCCTCGGCATCGCGGTCACCGCCTCGCCGGACGGCAACGCGGTGGAGATCTCGCACGAGATCCGGGACCGCCTCGACGCCCTCACCGACGCCTCCGGCGCCGCGTTGACCGTGGTCTTCGACCAGGCGCCGTTCGTGGAGAAGTCCATCGAGAGCCTGACCACCGAGGGTCTCCTGGGCCTGGTCATGGCGGTCATCGTCATCCTGGTCTTCCTGCTGTCGGTGCGCTCCACGATCGTCACGGCGGTCTCCATCCCGCTGTCGGTGCTGGTCGCGCTGATCGCCCTCTGGATCGGTGACTACTCCCTGAACCTGCTGACCCTCGGCGCGCTGACCATCGCGGTGGGCCGGGTGGTCGACGACTCGATCGTGGTGCTGGAGAACATCAAACGGCACCTGGGGTACGGCGAGGCGAAGCGGGACGCGATCCTCGCCGCCGTCCGCGAGGTGGCCGGCGCGGTCACCGCGTCCACCCTCACCACGGTCGCCGTGTTCGCGCCGATCGCGCTGGTCGGCGGCTTCGTGGGGCAGCTGTTCGCGCCGTTCGCGATCACCGTGACGGTGGCGCTGCTCGCCTCCCTGCTGGTCTCGCTGACCGTCATCCCGGTGCTGGCGTACTGGTTCCTGAAGCCGTCGGGCGGCACGCCGGACGACGAGGCGGTGCGCCGGGCCGCGGAGGAGAAGGAGCTGCGCAGCCCGCTGCAGCGGGGCTACCTGCCGGTCATCGGGTTCGCGACCCGCGACCGGCGTACCCGCTGGATCACGCTGGGGCTCGGTGTCCTGGTGCTGTTCGGCACGTTCGGCCTGTCCCGGCAGTTGGAGACGAACTTCCTGGACGACTCCGGTCAGGACACCCTGAGCATCAGCCAGGAGCTGCCGGCCGGCACCAGCCTGGCCGCGACTGACGCGGCGGCCCGCAAGGTCGAGGCGGTGCTGGAGCGCACCGACGGCGTCGAGACGTACCAGGTGACGGCCGGCGGCGGCGACATGCCGTGGATGGGCGGCGGTGGCAACAACGTCGCCAGCTGGTCGCTCGCGTTGGGCGGTGACACCGACGCGAAGCAGATGCGGGAGCGCCTGCGTACGGAGTTCGCCAAGCTGGGCTCCGACGCCGGCGAGTTCACCTTCGGCGGTGGTCAGGACGCGGCGGCCAGCCAGCTGGAGGTGGTCGTCCAGGCCACCGACCCGGAGGTGCTGAGCCGGGCCGCGAAGGCCGCCCAGGACGCCCTGGCCGGTACGCCGGAGGTGGCGGACGTGACCAGCAGCCTGGCCGAGCAGGTGCCGCGAGTCGACGTCGCCGTGGACCGGGTCAAGGCGGGCCGGGCGGGCCTCACCGAGGCGGCGGTCGGTCAGCTGGTGGCGCAGGTGTTCCGGGGCGCCCCGCTCGGCCAGGTGACCGTCGACGGCGGTCAGCAGGACGTGGTGCTGCGGTTGGCCGCGACCGCCCCGGTCAGCGTCGACGAGCTGCGTGCGCTGCCGATCGGCCCGGTGAAGCTGGGTGACATCGCGACGGTGACCCGCGCCGAGGGCCCGCAGCAGGTGACCCGCATCGACGGCGAGCGCAGCGTCTCGGTGACCGGCACGGCCACCGGCTCGAACCTCGGTGCCACCACGAAGGAGCTGCGGGAGCGGCTCGACGCGATCGACGTTCCGGGTGCGACGTTCACCGTCGGCGGCGTCAGCGCCGATCAGGAGGACGCCTTCGCGGACCTGGGCCTCGCGGTCCTCGTCGCCATCGCGATCGTCTTCCTGATCATGGTGGCCACCTTCCGGAGCCTGACCCAGGCGCTGATCCTGCTGATCTCCATCCCGTTCGCGGCGACCGGCGCGATCGGCCTGCTGCTGGCCACCGGCACCCCGCTCGGCGTGCCGGCGCTGATCGGCGTGCTGATGCTGGTCGGCATCGTGGTGACCAACGCGATCGTGTTGCTGGACCTCGTCAACCAGTACCGGGCGCAGGGCATGGACGTCCGGGAGGCGGTGGTCGAGGGCGGCCGGCGACGGCTGCGGCCGATCCTGATGACCGCGGTCGCGACGATCTTCGCGCTGCTGCCGATGGCGTTCGGGCTGACCGGCGAGGGCGGCTTCATCTCGCAGCCGCTGGCGGTGGTGGTGATCGGTGGTCTGCTCAGCTCCACGCTGCTGACGCTGATCCTGGTGCCGACGCTCTACACGATGGTGGAGAACACGAAGGGGTCGCTGCGGGAGCGGCGAGAGCAGCGGCGGGGCGCGACGCCCACCCCGCCGGAGGCCACCGAGGCGCCGGCCGAGCCGGTCCTGGTGGGGGCGGGTGCCCCGGCGGCCGGGGCCACCGCGGACGCTCCCGCGCCGGCCGCGCGGCCCAAGCCGTCCGCCGCCCTGGTCGACGGCACGGACCAGTTCGAGGTGCTGCGCCTGCCCCGCAGCCGCACGTCGCCGCTGCCACCCAACGAGTAGGCACGTCGCCTCCGAACGCCCCCGGCGGGTTCCGACCCGCCGGGGGCGTTCCGCGTCCGGCGTCCGCGTCGGATCGCCGACGGAACGTGAGCGGTCGTGCGCCCATACTCGGGACGTCGGTGACAGGGGGCGGAGCAGGTGATGGCCAGGGGGCGGGGGATAGGGTCCTCCTCCGTGGCGTCCACCCTGTCCGTCCTCACCCGCAACCGGAACTTCCGCAACCTCTTCCTCGCCGAGCTGGTGGTCTTCGGCTCGGACTGGTTCGTCATGGTGCCGTTGCTGGTGCTGTTGCCGAAGCTGACCGGCAGCGGCGTGTGGGGGGCGCTGGTGCTGGCGGTGGACACCGGCATCGTGGCGCTGCTGCTGCCGTACACGGGCACGATCGCCGACCGGTTCGACCGGCGCAAGATCATGATGATCGCGAACATCGCCGCGCTCGTCGGGGTGCTGCTGCTGTTGGGCGTACGCGGTCCGGGCACCGCCTGGCTGGCCATGGTGGCGATCGGGGTGGTCGCCGTCGCCAAGGGCTTCTACTCACCGGCCGCCCAGGCCGCCCTGCCCAACGTGCTGGACCCGCACGAGCTGGCCGCGGGCAACGCGGTGGCAGGCTCCGCCTGGGGCACCATGACGGTGGTCGGCGCCTCGCTCGGCGGCGTGCTCAGCGCGCACGTCGGGCCGTACGCCTGCTTCTGGATCGCCGTGGTCGGCCTGGCGCTCGCCGCGGGCCTGGCCGCGACGATCCGCCGGCCGCTGCAGGCGCCCCGGGACCGGGACGCGCCGCCGCAGCGCGCCTTCGCGGCGGTGGCCGAGGCGCTGCGCTACATCGGGCACCGGCCGCGGGTGCTGGCGCTGGTCACGGTCAAGTCGGCGGTGGGTCTGGGCAACGGGGTGCTGACGGTCTTCCCGCTGCTGGCCGGCGTCTACGGCGCCGGGCCCGCGGGCGCCGGCCTGCTCTTCGCGGTACGCGGGGCGGGCGCCCTGGTGGGGCCGATCCTCATGCGTCGGGTGCTGACCAACCGGGCCTGGCTGCTGCCCGGGCTGGCGCTGTCGATGTCGCTGTACGGGCTCGCCTATCTCGGCACCTCGGCGGTGGGCTGGTTCCCGCTGGTACTGCTGCTGGTCTTCGTGGCCCACTTCGCGGGCGGCAGCAACTGGGTGATGTCGAACTTCGCCCTGCAGGGTGAGGTACCGGACCGGCTGCGCGGGCGGGTCTTCGCCACCGACATGATGCTGGCGACGCTGGCCATCTCGGTCAGCCAGCTCGCGGTGGCCGCGGTGGTCGACATCGTGGACGAGCGGGTGGTGCTGGCCGGCTGCGGGCTGGTCACCCTGGTGTACGCGGTGGGCTGGCGGATCGCCACCCGCAAGCTCTCACTCTCCGACCCGGCGCGCGAGCCGGCCCCGGAGGGGTCCGCCGGCGTGACCCGCTAGCGGAGCCTGCCAGCGCGGTCCCAGCGTGCGGGCGGGCGGCCGGATCGTCGGTCCCGAGCCCTAGCATGAGCCCGTGCCGACGAACTTCGCCACCGGACCGGTCCGGGTCCGGGTTCCCGCCACCAGCGCCAATCTGGGGCCGGGTTTCGACGCGCTGGGGCTCGCCCTCGGGCTCTACGACGACGTGGCCGCCGAGGTGGCGCCCGAGGGCGTCCGGGTGACGGTGACCGGGCAGGGTGCGGGCGAGCTGCCCGACGACGAGCGGCACCTGGTGGTGCGGGCGATGAAGGCCGCGTTCGCGCGCCTCGACGTCGAGCCGCCGGGGCTCGACGTGGAGTGCGTCAACCGCATCCCCCAGGCGCGCGGGCTGGGCTCCTCCTCCGCGGCCATCGTCGCGGGCGTGCTGCTGGCCCGGGCGTTGGTGACCGACGGCGAGCGGCGCCTGGACGACGCCGGTGTGCTCCGGCTCGCCGCCGAGCTGGAGGGCCATCCCGACAACGTGGCGCCCTGCCTCCTCGGTGGCTTCACCGTCGCCTGGACCGAGCCGACGGGCGCGCGGGCGATCTCCCGGCCGGTCGCGGAGGGCGTCCGTCCGACGGTCTTCGTGCCGGGTGAGCGGGGGCTGACCGCCGCCGCCCGCGCGGCACTGCCGGCCACCGTGCCGCACGGCGACGCCGCGTTGACGGCCGGGCGGGCCGCCCTGCTGGTGCACGCGCTCACCGACGATCCGGCTCTGCTGCTGCCCGCCACGGTCGACCTGCTGCACCAGGAATACCGCGCGCCCGGCATGCCCGCGACCGCCGCCCTGGTCAGCGCGTTGCGTGCGGCGGATGTGGCGGCGGTGGTCAGTGGGGCCGGCCCGACGGTGCTGGCACTGACCGAACCGCCCGCCGGGTTCGACCCGGGAACAGACTGGCAGGTCTGGCGGTTGCCGATAGATGTCAGCGGCGCCCGGGTTGCCCGGGGTAGACTTGGACACGCCGAGCGGGACCCTGTTGCCGCAGGTCGGAAGAGTTGATTACGCTCTAGACTTAGCACAGCCGCGAAGCATGCGATCTTCCTGCGGGTCGGCGCACCCCCGAAGCTCTCGGCGGTCAGCCCGTCACCCCTGCTAAAGGCTCACGCCGCACCGCAGTTTCCACAGGTCGCCGCAGACGGCGAGACCTGCTCACCGATGTTGGTGGGTTGGGAAACCGACCGGCTGCTGTGTCACAGACTCCCGCGACGCGTTCGTGCGATGCGGGTGCACCGAGGCCGCCCGGCCACCTGCTTGTCGATCCCGGGCAGTCCCGGCCTATCGAGGGAAGGAATCCATTGAGCGACACCACCGACGTGACGTCGGATGTTTCGAACGTCGCTGGCGATGCCACCACCGCCGCTCCCGCCCGTCGGCGGCGTAGCGGCACCGGTCTGTCGGCGATGCTGCTGCCAGAGCTTCAGAGCCTGGCCGCGTCGCTCGGCATCTCCGGCACGGCTCGCATGCGCAAGGGCGAGCTGATCAGCGCGATCTCCGAGCGGCAGGGCGGCGCCGCCGGCGGGACCCCTCGACCGCGGGCCGAGGTCGCGGCCGCGGCCGCTCCCGCTCGCGAGGTGCACGCCGAGGTCCGGGAGTCCGCCGAGCGGCCCGAGGCCGAGCGGCGCGCCACCGAGCCGGCGCCGGCCGAGTCCGAGGGCCGTGGTCGCGGCCGTCGCCGGACCAGCGAGGCCCGGACCAGCGAGGCCCGGACCAGCGAGGCGCGGGCCAGCGAGGCGCGCACCGAGGAGGCCGAGGCCGGCGAGCGCACCGACCGGGCCGAGGGCCGTGGCGGGCGTGACCGCAACGAGCGTGCCGAGCGCGGTGAGCGTGCTGAGCGCGGCGAGCGCGGTGAGCGTGGCGAGCGTGCTGAGCGCGGTGAGCGCAACGACCGGGGTGAGCGCAACGAGCGTGCCGAGCGCGGCGAGCGTGCTGAGCGCGGCGAGCGCAACGACCGGGGTGAGCGTGCCGAGCGCGGCGAGCGCGGTGAGCGCAACGACCGTGGTGAGCGCGGCGAGCGGGCCGACCGGAACGACCGCAACGACCGCAACGACCGGGGCGACCGGGGCCAGCGGGTCGAGCGTGACGCCGACGGTGACGAGGACGGCGAGGGCGGTGGCCGGCGCGGCCGGCGTAGCCGCTTCCGGGACCGTCGTCGCGGCCGGGGCGAGCGTGCCGAGGGTGGCGACGGCGGCGGCCGCGAGCCGCAGGTCGGCGAGGACGACGTGCTCGTCCCCGTGGCCGGCATCATCGACGTTCTCGACAACTACGCCTTCGTCCGGACGACCGGCTACCTCGCCGGCCCGAACGACGTGTACGTGTCGATGTCCCAGATCAAGAAGTACGGCCTGCGCCGCGGTGACGCCATCACCGGCGCGGTGCGGGCGGCCCGCGAGGGCGAGCAGCGGCGGGACAAGTACAACCCGCTGGTGCGGCTGGACACCATCAACGGCATGGAGCCGGAGGAGGCCCGGCGTCGGCCGGAGTTCTACAAGCTCACTCCGCTCTACCCGCAGGAGCGGCTGCGGCTGGAGACCGAGCCGCACATCCTGACGACCCGCGTGATCGACCTGGTCATGCCGATCGGCAAGGGCCAGCGGGCGCTCATCGTGTCGCCGCCCAAGGCGGGTAAGACGATGGTGCTGCAGGCGATCGCCAACGCCATCACGCACAACAACCCGGAGTGCCACCTGATGGTGGTGCTGGTGGACGAGCGGCCGGAAGAGGTCACCGACATGCAGCGGTCGGTGAAGGGCGAGGTCATCGCGGCCACGTTCGACCGTCCGCCGCAGGACCACACGACGGTCGCCGAGCTGGCGATCGAGCGGGCGAAGCGCCTGGTCGAGCTGGGCCACGACGTGGTCGTGCTGCTCGACTCGGTGACCCGGCTCGGTCGGTCGTACAACCTGGCGGCGCCGGCCAGCGGCCGGATCATGTCGGGTGGTATCGACTCCACGGCGCTCTACCCGCCGAAGCGTTTCCTCGGCGCGGCCCGCAACATCGAGAACGGCGGGTCGCTGACCATCCTCGCCACCGCGCTGGTGGAGACGGGTTCGATGGCCGACACGGTCATCTTCGAGGAGTTCAAGGGCACCGGCAACGCGGAGCTGAAGCTGGACCGGAAGATCGCCGACAAGCGCACCTTCCCGGCGATCGACATCCACCCGTCCGGCACGCGCAAGGAGGAGATCCTGCTCGCGCCGGAGGAGTTGGCCATCATCCACAAGCTCCGGAAGGTCCTGCACTCGCTGGACTCGCAGGCGGCCCTGGACCTGCTGCTCGACCGGCTCAAGCAGTCCCGGACGAACATCGAGTTCCTGATGCAGATCGCGAAGTCCACGCCGGGGGAGTGACCCCCGGGTCGGCACGGAGGTAAGGGGCACGGCCGTCGGGCCGTGCCCCTTCGCCGTACCCGGACCAAGCGGTCCGTCGCCCCCCGCGCGACCGCCGGCGCCCGAGACGGATGGCTGCAGCTTTCCTTCAGTTCATGCGGCAGGTATTGAAACTTCTATTCATCATCGGGTTGACTGTCGTCCATGCGTACCCGCAGACGATCCGCCCACCTCGCCGGCGTCCTGCTGTTGACGCCACTGCTCACCCTCACCGGCCCGCCGCCGGCCACCGCCGCGCCGGCCACCGTTACCACACCCGCCACCGCCGCCCCGGCGGAGGCTGTCGCTCCCGCCGGTGGGCTGGAGACCACGAAGACCACCCGGCCGGTCGCCCCCGGGGTGCGGCTGACCTCCTTCGACCGGTACGACGCCGACGGCTGGCTCCGCGCCGACGCGCTCACCGCCGACCTGACCGGCGGGGTCACCGTCGACTACGTCAACTCGGGGGCGGTGAGCCGGGCCGAGCCCCTGCGGGCTGCCGTGGACCGGACCCGCGCGGTCGCCGCCGTGAACGGCGACTTCTTCGACATCAACAACTCGGGAGCGGCGCAGGGCGTCGGCATCCGCGGCGGCGAGCTGATCCAGTCGGCGGTCGACGGTCACCGCAACGCCGTGACGGTGAGCGCCGAGGGCGTCGGCCGGGTGATCGAGGTGAACTTCGACGGCACCGCCACGCTGCCCGGCGGGCCGGTCACGCTGACCCAGTTCAACAACCTGGTGCGGACGGGCGGCATCGGTGCCTTCACCGCGCTGTGGGGGACGTACCCCCGGGAGCGTGCGGTCGTCGGCGCGGCCCGGATCACCGAGGTCGCCGTCGTCGGCGGCCGGGTGGCGAGCGTGGCCCCGGCGGCCGGCAGCGGCCCGATCGCCGCCGGCGCGACCGTCCTGCTCGGCCGGGAGGCCGGCGCCGACGCGCTCGCCGCGCTGCGCCCGGGCGACCCCGTGGACGTGACCTGGCGTCCGAAGGCGTCCGACGGCGGCAGCCTGCACACCGCGGTCGGCGGTGGCAACGTGCTGGTTCGCGACGGGGCGGTGCAGAGCATCGCCGACGCGTCGCCGGCGCCGCGTACGGCGGTCGGGTTCACCGCCGACGGCCGAAAGATGATCATGCTCACGGTGGACGGTCGCCAGGTCGACAGCCGAGGCGTCACCCAGACCGAGCTGGGCCGGATGATGGTCGAGCTGGGCGCGCACCACGCGCTCAACCTCGACGGCGGCGGCTCGTCGACGCTGCTGGCCCGGGAGCCGGGCGCGGCGGCGGTCCAGGTGGAGAACAGCCCCTCGGACGGTGCCGAGCGGGCCGTCCCCAACGGTCTCGCCCTCTACGCCCCGAGCGGCAGCGGCCGGCTCACCGGCTACTGGGTGGAGACGGCCAGCGACCCCACCGCGGCACCGGGTGTGTCGCCGGTGCGGGGCGGCCGGCCGGACCGGGTGTTCCCCGGGCTGACCCGCCGGCTCACCGCCGCCGGGTACGACGAGACGTACGGTCCGGCGACCGGCGCCCCGTCCTGGGGGGCGACCCCGGCGGGCAGCGGTCGGATCGGGCCCGACGGCGTGTTCCGCGCCGTGCGCCCCGGCGCGGTGACGGTCACCGCCGGGCGGGGGACGGCCACCGGCACCCTCGGCCTCACAGTCCTCGGCCCGCTCGACCGGATCGACTCCACGGTGGAGCGGGTGGGCCTGACCGGGCGTGACGGCAGCGCGCTGCTCGGCGTGGTCGGCTACGACGCGGAGGGGAACACCGCGCCGATCGAGCCCGCCGACCTGCGGCTGGAGTACGACCCCACCCTGCTGCGCGTCACCCCGACCGCCGACGGCAACCTGACCGCGACCGCGCTCGCCGACTCCGGAGCCGGTCTGATCACCGTCCACGTCGGACAGCACCGCACCGTGGTCCCGGTCACCGTCGGGCTGACCGACCAGCCGGTCGCAGGCTTCGACGACGCCGCCGCATGGACGTTCAGCCAGGCCCGGGCCAGTGGCTCGGTCGCGCCGGCGCCCGGCCACACCGGCACCGGGCTGAAGCTGTCGTACGACTTCAGTCAGTCCACCGGCACCCGGGCCGCGTACGCCGACCCGCCGGCCTGGATCGAGGTGCCCGGCCAGCCCCAGGCGTTCGGCCTGTGGATCCACGGCAACGGCACCGGCGAGTGGCCGAGCCTGCACCTGCACGACGCGCAGGACACCCAGCACGTGCTGCGCGGTCCGTACGTCACCTGGACCGGCTGGAGGTACGTCGAGTTCGCGGTGCCGGCCGGCGTGCAGTACCCGGTGCGCGTCCGGCGCTTCTACGTCGCGGAGACCAACGCCACGGCGCAGTACCGCAGCGAGGTCGTCATCGACGACCTGGTGGCCAAGGTGCCGCCGTCGGTGGACGTACCGGCCGAGGCGCCGCGTACCGACCGCGTGGTGGTCCGCGACGGCACGGTCGACGGCGCGCCGTGGCGGTTCGCGGTGATGTCCGACGCCCAGTTCGTCGCGGCCGACCCGGACAGCGACCTGGTCGCCCGAGCCCGCCGGACGCTGCGCGAGGTCAAGGCGGCGAAGCCGGACTTCCTGGTGATCAACGGTGACTTCGTGGACACCGCGTACCCGGCGGACTTCGCGCTCGCCCGGCGGGTGCTGGACGAGGAGTTGGGGGACGACCTGCCCTGGTACTACGTGCCGGGCAACCACGAGATCATGGGCGCCCCGATCACGAACTTCCGGGCCGCGTTCGGCGACACCGCCCGGGTCTTCGACCATCGGGGCGCCCGGTTCGTCACGCTGGACTCGTCCACCGGCTCGCTGCGCGGCGGCGGCTTCGACCAGGTGCGGATGCTGCGGCAGGCGCTCGACGGGGCGGCCACGGACCGGCGCGTCGGCTCGGTCGTCGTCCTGCACCATCACCCGCCCCGCGATCCCAGCCCGGCCCAGGCCAGCCAGCTCGGGGACCGCAAGGAGGCGGCGCTGCTGGAGGGGTGGCTCGCCGACTTCCAGCACCGCACCGGCAAGGGAGCGTTGTTCGTCGGCGGGCACGTCGGCACCTTCCACGCCGAGCGGGTCGACGGCGTGCCGTATGTGATCAACGGCAACTCGGGCAAGGAGCCGTCCACCCCGGCGGACCGGGGCGGCTTCACCGGCTGGACGGAGTTCGGGGTCGACCCTGTCACCCCGGCCGAGGCCGACCGGGCGCGGCGTGACCCCCGGGCCGAGGGGCCGCGCTGGGTGGACGCGGAGGTCCACGCGCACACCGACCGGGTCACGGTGGCGGCGCCGGCCAGCGTCGCGGTGGGCGCCCCGGCGCCGGTCACCGCCACGCTGACCCAGCCGGGCGGCCGTACGGTGCCGGTGGCGGCGCCGGTCAGCGCCGACTGGTCGGCGTCCCCGTCCGTGCACGTCGGTTCGGCCGCCGGCGTGCGTCCCCGGCACGCGGCCTGGTTCGACCCGGCGACCGGCCGGCTGACCGCGCTGCGACCCGGCGCGTCGGTGGTGCTGGCGGTGACCGTGAACGGTGTCCGGGCCGAGGTCACCGTGACCACCGCGCGGGCCGAGGCGCCGGCCGCGTGAGATCGGGGAGGGGGCCCGTGCCCCGGCGCGGGACCCCTCCCGACGCGTCAGAAGTCGCCCTCGGCCACCTGGAAGACGGTGAGCCCGAGGGACCGCCACATGCGGACCACCTGCATCCGGTCGTCGAAGACGCCCACCACCCGGTAGCGGTCCCGGATCTCCCGCTCGTAGATCTCCTGCTTCACCACCGAGTCCTTGCGGGAGTCGCCGAGCGCCCGCAGGTGCAGCGCCAGGTACGGCACCCGCACGTGCCGCTCCAGCCAGGCCACCGTGTCCGCCCGGGCGGAGGCGTCGCGGCCCGAGCAGAAGACGACGTCGTACCCGGCGGCGTGCATGGCCCGGACGGCCGCGATCACCGCCTCGTTGGGGCGGTCCTCGGCGACCCGGGTCATGTCGTACGGGCTGCGCGAGACGTTCAGCGCCACCGTGCCGTCGATGTCGACGAGGACGATCTCCGGCGGCCCGGCCGACGCCTCCCGTACGCGGGTCGGCCGTCCCGCGCGGGCCTGTGGCACCGGCAGCGGCAGCGGCCTCCCCTCCAGGTAGCGCTCGTGCAGGCGGCGGATCGCCGCCTCGCCGACCCGCTCCGCGTCCGGCCGGGCGGCGTCCCGGCGCAGACACTCCTCCAGCGGGACGTCGGTGAAGTCGTGCACCTCGAACTCGGCCCCGTGGCGGGCGGCCAGGTCGGCCCAGTCCCGCAGTGTCCGGGCCCGGAGGTTGGTGTCGTCCACGCAGACGTCGGCCCGGGCCCTCAGCAGCGCCTCGACCTGGGCCCGCTGGACGGTCGTCACCTGTGCCTCGGCCCACTGGGTGAACAACCGCTCGCCGTGCAGCATCCGGCGCAGATCGTCCCGGTTGACCCGGACCACGGACGGTTGGAGCGTCCGGGCGAAACTGGTCTTTCCGGAGGCGGGCAGCCCTCGGGTCGCGATCAGGCGGGGCACTCCGCTCACCTCCGTGTCGCCTCGACGTACGGCCGGCGGGCCGCCGTGCCCCGCGCGGGGCACGGCGAGGCTACCGCCGTGGCCGGTGAATGCCCGGCCGGAGGGCGGGAATGCGACGAGGACGCCGCGTGTTGTCGAAGCCGGACCAGCTGTGCGGCCCCCCGACGGGCCCGGCACACGCCCATGGCACACTGGTCAATCGGCCACCGGTTCCGGTTCACGCCCGAGCCCGTCGCGCGGTGCGACGGACGGTGACGGCGACCCGGCGACCACCGACGAAAGGACCGAGGCGACATGAAGCCCAACATCCACCCGGAGTACGTGACCACCGAGGTCCGCTGCTCCTGCGGCAACACCTTCACGACCCGCAGCACCGCCAAGGGCGGCGCGATCACGGTCGAGACCTGCAGCGCCTGCCACCCGTTCTACACCGGTAAGCAGCGCGTTCTCGACACCGCCGGTCGGGTCGCGAAGTTCCAGCAGAAGTACGCCAAGGTTCAGGCCAAAAAGGCCAAGTAACTGCTCGTTCGACGCCCGCGTCCGGTTTCCCACCGGGCGCGGGCGTCGTCCGTATGGCGCCCGTCTCGGCGTGTCACCCCGTCCCGTCCCCGCCGTCGAAGGAGCATCCGCAGCATGAGCAGCGAGCGTCTGGCCGCCCTCCTCGACGAGTACGCGGACCTGGAGAAGCAGCTCGCCGACCCGGCCATCCACGCCGACCAGGCGACGGCGCGCCGGATCGGCCGCCGCTACGCGGAGCTGGTCCCGCTGCACAAGGCGGCCGGTGAGCTGGCCCAGGCGCGGTCCGACCTGGCCGCGGCCCGGGAGCTGGCCGCCGAGGACCCGTCCTTCGCCGCCGAGGCCGAGTCGATCGCCGCCTCGTTGCCGGCACTGGAGGAGCGGCTCGCAGAGCTGCTCATCCCGCGCGACCCGCACGACGCCAAGGACGTCATCGTCGAGATCAAGGCCGGTGAGGGCGGCGAGGAGTCCGCGCTCTTCGCCGGAGACCTGCTGCGTATGTACACCCGGTACGCCGAGCGGCACGGCTGGCTCACCGAGGTGATCGACGCGCAGGACTCCGACCTCGGCGGTGTCAAGGACGTCTCGCTGGCGATCAAGACGAAGGGCGTCCCGGAGGGCGGCAACGGAGTCTGGTCCCGGCTCAAGTGGGAGGGCGGCGTGCACCGGGTGCAGCGCGTCCCGGTGACCGAGTCGCAGGGCCGGATCCACACCAGCGCGGCGGGCGTCCTGGTGCTGCCGGAGGCCGAGGACGTCGACGTCACCATCGACCCCAACGAGCTGCGGATCGACGTGTTCCGCTCGTCCGGCCCCGGCGGCCAGTCGGTGAACACCACCGACTCGGCGGTGCGGATCACCCACCTGCCGACCGGCATCGTGGTCTCCTGCCAGAACGAGAAGTCGCAGCTGCAGAACCGGGAGCAGGCGATGCGGATCCTGCGGGCCCGGCTGCTGGCCGCGGCACAGGAGCAGGCCGACGCGGCCGCCTCGGACGCGCGTAAGGCGCAGGTGCGGACGGTGGACCGCTCGGAGCGGATCCGCACCTACAACTTCCCGCAGAACCGGATCACCGACCACCGGATCGGCTACACCGCGTACAACCTGGACCTGGCCCTCGCCGGCGATCTGGACGGCGTCCTCGACGCGCTGGCCGAGGCCGACCGCACCGCCCGCCTCGCCGGTGACACGGAGCTGACCCGCCGCTGACCCGGGGGCCCGCCGCCCGCGCGGACGCGGCCGGGGTCAGGAGGCGCGCGGGCGGGACTTGGCGCGGAGCATCTCGCGGTCGGCGATCTCGAAGGCGGCGCTGAGCGCGTCGCGCAGTGCCGACCCGGTGCCGGCGACCTCGGCGAAGCCGATGCTCACCCCGACCGGGGTGCCCGGCACCAGCGCCTCCCAGTCCTCGCCGGCGACCGCCGCGCCGATCCGCCGGGCCACCTCGGCCGCCTCGGCCATGCCGGCGTCGGGCAGCACCACGACGAACTCGTCCCCGCCGTAGCGGGCCACGAAGTCGCCCCGGCGCATCACCCGGTTGATCACCCCGGCGATCCGCTGGAGCACCAGGTCGCCGGAGTGGTGGCCGTGCCGGGTGTTCACCGCCTTGAAGCCGTCCAGGTCGCAGACCCCGATCACCACGCGCTCGCCCCGCGACACCACGGCGGCGATGTAGCGCTCCAGCCGGCGCCGGTTGGGCAGCCCGGTCAGCGGGTCGGTCAACGCCTCACCCTCGTAGCGCGCCGCCTCCCGGCGCATCTCCTCGTGGTCGATCCGCGCGGCGATGCCGTCGATGTAGACGTCCCGAAGGCGGTCGTTGCGCTGCGCCGCGAGCCGGAACGCCAGCCGGTCGACCCGGTGCGCGGCGGCGTGGTCACCGGCCCGGGCGAGCGCGATGCTGCGCAGCCGGGCCGGCTCGGCCGCCCCGAGCGTCTCGTTCGAGACGTGGACGGAGTCCAGCCGGGTGACCGCCTCGATCGGCCGGCCGGCGGCGATGGCGAGGCACACGTGCCCGAGGTCGCGCATGTCCCGGGCGCGGGCGCTGTCACCGCCGTGGGCGAGCAGCCGCGCCGGGTCGGTGTCGCTGCCGGGCTCGATCTCGTCGCCCAGGGCGGCCCGCCGGGCGGCCGCGTAGCCGTAGGCGGCGAGGCTGCTCGGGCGCAGCTGGCCGGCCCGGCCGCTGCGCAGGAACCGGCTCAGGTCGGCGGCCACGTCGCGGAGCACCCGCAGGCAGCCGTCGCTGTCCCCGTTGTGGTCGAGCGCGACGGCGTTGCGCAGCCGGATGCCGGGCGCCGCGAAGGTCTCCTCGGGAATGCCGGCGGCCAGGCCGAGCTGGCGGGCGCGTTCGATCGCGCCGAGGGCGTAGCCGTGGAAGCTGAGGTAGGAGTAGGCCATGGCGAGGTCGTGCCAGCCCCAGGCGGTGTCCCGGTCCGGCTCCTCCACCGCGCCGAGCGCCCGGGCGGCCCGGACGAGGTGGGTGACGCAGCGGTCCAGCGCGCCCTGGTGGTGGGCGGCGAGCGCGGCGAGCGCGTTGAGGTGGCCGTGCAGGTAGGGCTCGGCGAGGTCGCGGACGGCCGCCGACGCCTCCTCGATCGCCCGGGTGAACTCGGCGGTGCGCCCGAGATTGATCAGAGCGGAGAGGCGCTGCACGAGGGCGTCGGCGCGGGTGCGCGGGTCGGTGGTGGTGCGAAGCACACGCTCCAGCACCGCGTAGCCCTCGGCGCTCCGGCTGGCCTCCTGCAACGCCCGTGCCTGCGTCAGCGCGTCAACCTGGTCTTCGACCCGGTCGAGCCAACCCACCAGCGACCTCCTGTCGGTGTGCGCCTGGACGCACCGGCTCGTGACGTGACCCGCGACGCTTCATGATTATGTCGTGACCATCGAGCCGCAACACCCGTCCGAAGGGTCGAAACGGTACCGGCCCTCGATGGCGGTGGCCAGAGCCGCACGGGCGCTGGCCGACGCCGGTGTGGAGGCGACCCGCGCGGAGGCCGAGCTGCTGGCCGCGTACGTGCTGGAGGTGCCCCGGGGGCGCCTGGCCCTCGCCGACGGGTTCGACCCCGACCAGCTGGCCGCCTTCGACGCCCTGGTCGCCCGGCGGGTCGCCCGGGAGCCGTTGCAGCACCTGACCGGCAGCGCCGCGTTCCGGCACCTGGAGCTGGCGGTCGGCCCGGGCGTGTTCGTGCCCCGTCCGGAGACCGAGCTGCTCGCCGGCTGGGGGATCGAGCGGGCCCGCCAGGTCGGGCCGCCGGGCCCGGTGGTCGTGGACCTGTGCAGCGGCTCGGGTGCGATCGCGCTCGCGGTGGCCCAGGAGCTGCCGACCGCGCGGGTGGTGGCGGTGGAGCGGTCCCCGGCGGCGCTGCGCTGGCTGCGCCGCAACGCGGCGGACCGGGCCGCCGCGGGGGACCGGCCGGTCGAGGTGGTCGAGGCGGACGTCACCGCCCCGAACCTGCTGGCGGAGCTCGTCGGCCGGGTGGACGTGCTGCTCTGCAACCCGCCGTACGTGCCGGCCGACACGGTGGTCCCCCCGGAGGTCGCCGGGCACGACCCGGCGGAGGCGGTCTTCGGTGGCGTGGACGGGCTCGCGGTGATCCGGCCGGTGATCGCGCGCGCGGCGGCCCTCCTGCGCCCCGGCGGGGTCCTCGGCGTCGAGCACGACGACACGCACGGCGCGGACGTGCCCGCGCTGCTCGTGGCGGACGGCCGGTTCGCCGACGTCGCCGACCACCCGGACCTGACCGGCCGGGCCCGATTCGCCACCGCGTCCCGCCGCTCGGACGGCCGTCGCCCCGACTCCGGCGGGGCGTGGCAGACTGGCTCCTCGTGATGCTCTACGACTGCCGGTCGCCCGCCGATCGGGACCGCGGCATCGCCGCGGCGATCGAGGCGGTCAAGAACGGCGAGCTGGTCGTCCTGCCGACGGACACGGTTTACGGCATCGGCGCCGACGCCTTCACCCCGTACGCGGTGAAGGCCCTGTTGGACGCCAAGGGCCGGGGGCGGCAGATGCCGCCGCCGGTGCTGATCGGGTCGCGGAACACCCTCGACGGCCTGGTCTTCTCGCTGCCCCGGGCGGCCCGCGACCTGGTCGAGGCGTTCTGGCCCGGCGCGCTGACGATCGTGGTCGAGCACTCGCCGAGCCTGCAGTGGGACCTGGGCGACAAGACCGGCACGGTCGCGGTCCGGATGCCGCTGCACCCGGTGGCGCTGGAGGTGCTGCGGGAGACCGGGCCGATGGCGGTCTCCTCGGCCAACAAGACCGGCCAGCCGGCCGCGGTCACCGCCGAGGAGGCGCGCGACCAGCTCGGCTACTCCGTCCGCGCCTACCTGGAGGCGGGCCCCTGCCCGGATCCGGTGCCGAGCACGATCGTCGACCTCACCGGTGAGGTGCCGCAGGTGCTGCGCCAGGGCGCGATTCCGCTGGAGAAGCTCCGCGACGTGGTGCCGGACATCGTCGAGGGGGCGTAGTGCCGCCGTTCACCGTCCTGCACGTCTGCATGGGGAACATCTGCCGGTCGCCGATGGCCGAGCGGCTGTTGGCGCTGGCCGTGCGGGATCGGCTGGCGCGGCGCGGCGTGGACCCGGCCGGCGTCGACGAGCTGGTGCACAGCCACAGCGCGGGCACCGGCGGCTGGCACGCGGGCGAGGAGATGAACCCGCCGGCGGCGCGGCAGGTGGTCACCCGGGGCGGTGACGTCGAGGGGTTCGCCGCCCGCAAGCTGCGCTCCGACCACATCGACGCCGCCGACCTGATCCTCACCGCCACCGCCGACCAGCACGAGTACGTGCTGGCGCTGCGCCCCGACGCGGCCGGGCGCACCTTCGTCCTGGGTGAGTTCGGCCGGCTGCTGGGCGCGGTGGACGCGGCCGGGCTGCCGCCCGGCGAGGCGACCCCGGAGGCCGTGTACGCGCGGGGCGTGGCGCTCGTGGCGGCGGCGCACGGGTCCCGGCGGGGCGCGGGGGCGCTCTCCACCGACGACCTGGACGATCCGTGGGGTCGCGGCGACCAGTGCTTCAGCCGGGTGGCCGACGAGATCGAGGAGACCGTGCAGCCGCTGGCGGCTGTGCTCCTGCCCTGAGCGCCGGTGGCTCGTCCCGCGCGTGAGTGACCGCCTCGCGAAATTCCTCCGGGTTTGGTGAAAACCGGGGGAGATTGGGGCCTTCCGGGTCATTCTGAACGGGTCCAAGCGTGACCGGCTCCTGCGGGGAGAGCTGATGATCCGGGCCCGACTCGACAAAGTGGTGACCGTGCTGATCGCCGGCGTGCTGGCCGGACTGGTGCTGGCCATGGCCGCCCTGCCGGTCGCGCTGGTGTTCGGGATCGGCTTCAGCGCGCTCTCCACGCCCTACTCGGAGCTGCCCAACACGCTGCGCACGCCGCCCACGGCCCAGCGCACCAACCTCTACGCCAACGACGGGACCACCCTGATCACGTCCTTCTACCAGGAGGACCGGGTGGACGTGCCGCTGCACGAGGTGGCGCCGGTGATGCGGCAGGCGATCGTCGCCGCCGAGGACGTCCGCTTCTACCAGCACAGCGGCGTCGACCTGCGCGGGGTGGCGCGGGCGTTCACGGTCAACCGGCGCGACGGCCAGACCCGCCAGGGCGCCTCGACGCTGACCATGCAGTACGTCCGGAACGTGCTCAGCAGCGACCCGCGGCTCACCGAGCGGCAGCGGCAGGCGGCGACCGAGGTGACGACCGCCCGCAAGGTCCAGGAGATGCGGTACGCGCTCGCCCTGGAGCGTGAGCTGAGCAAGGAGGAGATCCTCGCCCGCTACCTGAACATCGCGTACTTCGGTGCCGGGGCGTACGGGATCGCCGCGGCGAGCAAACGCTACTTCTCCACCGCACCGGCCGACCTGACCGCGGCCCAGTCGGCGCTGCTGGCCGGGCTGGTGCGCTCCCCGCACACCGACGACCCGATCAACGGCGACGCCGACGCGGCCCTGAGCCGCCGGGCGTACGTGCTGGACCAGCTGGTGGAGACCGGTCAGATCCCGCCCGAGCAGGCCGCGCGGGCCAAGGCCGAGCCGTTGGCCCTGCGCCCCAGCGAGACCCCCAACGACTGCACCGCCGTGCCGGGGGCGCACAACGACTGGGGCTTCTTCTGCGACTGGTTCACCCGGTGGTGGCGCACCCAGCCGGCGTTCGGAGCCACCGAAGAGGAGCGGTCGCTGTCCCTGCGCCGGGGCGGTTACTCGGTCGTCTCGTCGCTCGACCCGGCCGTGCAGCGGGCCACCGTCGAGCAGGTGCTGCGGGTCTACCCGGTGACCGACCGCCGGACGGCGCCGACCGCGGTCGTGCAACCCGGCACCGGGCGGGTGCTGGCGATGGCGGTCAACCGCACCTACAGCGTGGACGACAACCCGGCCGGGCAGAAGAACCGCCCCAACACCGTCAACCAGCTGGTGGCCGGCGGCGGGGCGATCAGCGGCTACCAGGGCGGGTCGACCTTCAAGCTGTTCACCATGCTGGCCGCGCTGGAGTCGGGGCTGCCGCTGCGGACCGTCTACGACGCGCCCGGCCGGCTGGTCACCCGCTTCCCGGTGACCGGGGAGGCGAGCTGCGGCGGCCGGTGGTGCCCGGAGAACGCCTCGACGTCGATGGACGGCCGGCAGGACATGTGGACCGCGTTCGGACGCTCGGTGAACACGTACTTCGCGTGGTTGACCGAGCGCGTGGGCGCCGACCGGGTGGTGGAGATGGCCGAGCGGCTCGGCATCACGTTCCGCGCCGACGAGGACGCCCGGCTGGCCCGCTACGGCGCGAAGGACTGGGGGCCGTTCACCCTGGGCGTCTCCGCCACCACACCGCTCGACCTGGCCAACGCGTACGCCACGGTGGCCGCCGAGGGCACCTGGTGCGCGCCGTCACCGGTGATGTCGATCAAGGACGCGGCCGGCCGGCCGGTGGACGCGGCGGCACCGGACTGCCGTCAGGTGCTCGACGCCGACGTGTCGCGGGCCGCGGTCGACGCGGCCCGGTGCCCGGTGGGCGACCAGTCGATGTACCACGGCTGTGACGACGGCGGCACGGCCGAGGACCTGCGCGGCCGGCTCGGCCGGCCGGTGGCCGGCAAGACGGGCAGCTCCGAGCGGTACGCCACGGAGACGGTCGTCGCGTTCACGCCGCAGCTGGCCGTGGCCTCGATGGCCGCGAACCCGGACGACCCGCGCGACCTGGTCGGTCAGGCCGTTCAGGCCCGGCTGGTGGAGGCGGTCGGTGAGGTGCTCTCGTTCGCCCTGCGCGACCAGCCGGTACGCGACTTCGTGCCGCCCAGCGAGCGGACCGCGTTCGAGGTCACCGGCGCCCGGGACGGGAACTGATCCCCACCGGCTCCTGCTCGGCGCCCCGGGCGATGTTGCGGGCCATTCCGCCGAACACGACCGCGTGGAACGGCGCCACCGCCTTCCAGTAGGCGTGCCCGGGCAGCCCGCGCGGCAGGAACACGGCCCGCTGCAGGTAGCGGCTGCGTCCGTCGTCGGTGGGCAGCACCCGCATCTCCAGCCAGGCCCGGCCGGGCAGCCGCATCTCCGCCCGCAGCCGCAGCAACTCGCCCGGCACGATCTCCTCGACCCGCCAGAAGTCCAGCGCCTCGCCGACCTGGAGCCGGTGCGGGTCGCGCCGCCCACGGCGCAGCCCGACGCCGCCGACCAGCCGGTCGAGCCAACCCCGCACCGACCAGGCGAGCGGGAACGAGTACCAGCCGTGCTCGCCGCCGACCCCCTCGACCACCTGCCAGAGCGCCTCCGGTGGCGCGTGCACCGCCCGCTCCCGCAGGTCCGTGTAGGCGGTGCCGCCGGACCAGGCGGGGTCGCTGGGCAGCGGCTCGGCCGGCGCGTCCGGGATGCTCGCGGTCGACCAGCGGGTCTCCACCTGCGCGTCGCGCACCTTGGCGAGCGCGAGTTCGACGGCGCGGTCGAAGCCGGTGAGTCCCTGCGGGGGGTCGGGCACGTACGCGGCGATGTCGTGCTCGTGGGCGACCGCCTCGTGAATGAGGCTCTCCACGAGCGGCGTCGCGATCTTGTTCGGCACCGGGGTGACCAGCCCGACCCAGTACGACGAGAGCTTCGGGCTCAGCGGCCGGACCGGCACGATGATCCGGGGACGCAGCCCGGCCACTCTGGCGTACCGCTGCATCATCTCGCCGAAGGTGAGCACGTCGGGACCGCCGATGTCGAACCCGCGGTTCACCTCGGACGGCAGGTCGGCGCAGCCGACCAGGTAGCGCAGCACGTCCCGGACCGCGATGGGCTGGATCCGGTTGCGCACCCAGCGGGGGGTCACCATGGCGGGCAGCCGCTCGGTCAGGTAGCGCAGCATCTCGAACGAGGCCGAACCGGAGCCGATGATCACCGCGGCCCGGAGCACGGCGGTGGGCACGCCGCTCTCCAGCAGGATCCGCCCGACCTCGGCCCGGGACCGCAGGTGCGCCGAGCCCGGTCCGCCGTCCTCGGCGGGCTGCGGGCCACCGAGGTAGACGATCCGGCGTACGCCGGCGGCCCGGGCGGCGGTGGCGAACGCCTCCGCGGCCTCGCGGTCGGTCTTCTCGAACCCGGCCTGGCCGAGGGAGTGCACCAGGTAGTAGGCGACCTCCACGTCGGCGAAGACGGCCGGCAGGGTCTCCGGCCGGCGCAGGTCACCCTCGACGACCTCGACCTGACCCGCCCACGGCACGTCCCGCAGCCGGCCGGCGTGCCGGGCGAGGCAGCGCACCTGGTGACCCTCCGCCAACAGCCGGGGCGCGAGCCGCCCGCCGATGTAACCCGTGGCGCCGGTGACGAGGCATCTCATGGTTACCAGTCTGGGGCCGCCTAGACTCCTTCGTCGTGGACACCGTGACGAGCACCTTCTGGGGGCCGGATTTCGACGAGCTGCGGGCGACCGACCCCGAGATCGCGGGTGTCGTGCTCGGTGAGCTCGACCGGCTGCGCGGCGGGTTGCAGCTGATCGCCAGCGAGAACTTCACCTCGCCGGCGGTGCTGGCCGCGCTCGGCTCGACGCTGACCAACAAGTACGCCGAGGGCTATCCGGGGCGGCGCTACTACGGCGGCTGCGCCGAGGTGGACCGGGCGGAGGAGATCGGCATCGCCCGCGCCCGGGAGCTCTTCGGCGCCGAGCACGCCAACCTCCAGCCGCACTCCGGCGCCAGCGCCAACCTGGCCGCGTACGCCGCCCTGGTGCAGCCGGGCGACACGGTGCTCGCGATGGACCTGCCGCACGGCGGCCACCTCACCCACGGCAGCCGGGTGAACTTCTCCGGCAAGTGGTTCGCCACGGTCGGCTACACCGTGCGGCCGGACACCGAGCTGATCGACTACGACGAGGTCCGCGACCTGGCCCTGGCGCACCGACCGAAAATGATCATCTGCGGGGCGACCGCGTACCCGCGGCTGATCGACTTCGCCCGGTTCCGGGAGATCGCCGACGAGGTCGACGCCTACCTCATGGTGGACGCCGCGCACTTCATCGGGCTGGTCGCCGGCGGGGCCATCCCGTCACCGGTGCCGTACGCCGACGTCGTCTGCTTCACCACCCACAAGGTGCTGCGCGGGCCGCGCGGCGGCATGATCCTCTGCCGGGAGTCGCTGGCCCAGCGGATCGACAAGGCGGTCTTTCCGTTCACGCAGGGCGGCCCGCTGATGCACGCGGTCGCGGCGAAGGCGGTGGCGCTGCGCGAGGCCGCCCAGCCGGAGTTCCGCGCGTACGCCACCCAGGTGGTCGACAACGCGCGGGCCCTCGCGGCCGGGCTGGCCGCCGAGGGGATGCGCCCGGTCTCCGGCGGCACCGACACCCACCTGGCCCTCATCGACCTGCGCGAGGTGGGGGTGACCGGCGCGGACGCCGAGGCCCGCTGCGACGCCGCCGGGATCACGCTGAACAAGAACGCGATCCCGTACGACCCGCAGAAGCCGATGGTCGCCTCCGGCATCCGGGTGGGCACGCCGAGCGTCACCACCCAGGGCATGCGCGAGGGGGAGATGCGCCGGGTGGCCGAGCTGATCGCCCGCGCGGTCCGGACCGACCCGGCGGCGGCCGGCGGCACCGACGAGCTGGCCCGGATCGGGGCCGAGGTGACCGAGCTGGTGACGGCGTTCCCGGCGTACCCCCGTGGCTGAGCCCACCGCCCGCGCGGCCGAGGCGGCCGAGGACCGGGGCTGGCGGCTGCGCCACCTGCCGGTGCTGCTCGCGGCCTCGGCGGTGATGGCCGCGCTCGCCGGGGTGGTCGGCGGGGCGACCCGCGGCGGCGACGCGGCGCTCGGCGCCGCCGTCGGGGTGGGGATCACGGCGCTCAGCTACACCATCACGACCGTCGTGCTGGCCTGGGCCGACTCCCGGGACACCCAGCTCGTGCTGCCGTTCGGCCTGGGGCTCTACGTCGCCAAGTTCACGCTGCTCGGCGCGGTCATGGTGGCGGTGGCGTCGACCGGCTGGCCCGGCCTGATCCCGCTCTGCCTGGGCATCGCCGCCGGGGTCGTGGTGTGGACGGGCGTGCACATCTGGTGGTTGACGACGGTGCACGCGCGGCGGATGCGAGGCTGACCGACCAGGAGGGACGCGCCCGTCCCACCTGTCGGTACGGCACGCCGATGTGTCCCCGATCGGTCATTCTCTCTCGCTCCGAAGGGGAGTACCGTGCCTCCAGACGAGTTCGCCCGCCCGTGTCCCACACAACCAGGTTGTGCGGGGGGTGAGGCACAGCCTCGTCCACTCGACTGATATCGTTCGCCCCGTCATGGCCGGTGACCAGAAACCCCCCAGCGCTGGCGGCCCGGGCGACGTTCCGTCCGGTGCCGGTCAGGGCTGGACCGCGCTCAGCTACCTGATCGCGGGCATGCTCGTGTGGGGTTTCATCGGCTGGCTGGTCGACCGGTGGTTGGACACCGGTGGTGTCGCCACCGGGATCGGCATCGTGCTCGGCATGGCCGGGGGAGTCATCCTGGTCATCCGCAAGCTCGGCACGCCTCAATAGGAAGGGACGCGGTGAACGGAGCGTCGAACGTCCTGGCACAGGGCGAAGTCAACTTCCCACCCAGTGTGGAGGACTTCTACCTGCCCAGCATCGTGCCGTGGGGCGCCCACAACAACTACTGGTTCACCAAGATCACGTTCATGGTGTGGCTGGCGGTCGGGATCCTGATCCTGTTCTTCCTGCTGAGCTACCGGAACCCGAAGCTGGTGCCGACCAAGAAGCAGTGGCTCGCCGAGTCGATCTACGGCTTCGTCCGCAACAACATCGCGGTCGACATGATCGGGCACGCGGGCGTGCGGTTCGCGCCGTACTTCACGACGCTCTTCTGCTTCGTGCTGCTCACGAACTTCTTCGCGATCGTGCCGTTCTTCCAGATCTCGCCGAACTCGCACATCGCCTTCCCGGCGTTCCTTGCGCTGATCAGCTACGTGCTCTTCAACTACGTCGGCATCAAGCAGCACGGCTTCGTCAAGTACTTCAAGAACGCGCTGGTGCCGCCGGCGCCCTGGTACATCCTGCCGCTGCTGATCCCGATCGAGGCGTTCTCGACTTTCCTGGTCCGGCCGTTCTCGCTGGCCGTCCGTCTCTTCGCGAACATGTTCGCCGGCCACATGCTCCTGCTGGTCTTCACGCTCGGCGGCTTCGCGATGCTCAACGCCAACGCGCTGCTGGCACCGATCTCGGTGGTGTCCTGGCTGATGACCATCGCGTTGACCTTCCTCGAGTTCCTGGTGATCGTCCTGCAGGCCTACGTCTTCACGGTGCTCACCGCCAGCTACGTGCAGGGCGCGCTCGCCGAGGAACACTGATCCACTCGCACCAACCGTTGTCGTCCCGCGTGAGAGTCACGCGTGATAACCAGGAGGAACCACACCAATGGACGCTAGCGTTCTCGCCGCGGTAGAGGGCAGCACCGCCGCCATCGGCTACGGCCTCGCGGCCATCGGCCCGGGCATCGGCGTCGGCCTGGTCTTCGCCGCCTACATCCAGTCGACCGCCCGCCAGCCGGAGTCGTCGCGGATGACCCTGCCGTACGTCTGGATCGGCTTCGCCGTCATCGAGGCGCTGGCCCTGCTGGGCGTCGCGTTCGGCTTCGTCTGGTCCGGCGCCTGATCCCGTCCCTGTAGACCGGGAGGTCATCCATGTACCAGCTGCTCGCCGCAGAGGGGGGTGAGGGTGGCCACAACCCGATTCTCCCGCTCTGGCAGGAGATCGTGGTCGGTGGCATCGCCTTCATCGTGCTCTGCTTCGTGCTGATGAAGTTCGTCTTCCCGCGCATGGAGCAGACGTTCCAGGCCCGGGTCGACGCCATCGAGGGTGGCATCAAGCGCGCCGAGGCGGCCCAGGCCGAGGCGGGCCAGCTGCTCGAGCAGTACCGCGCGCAGCTCGCCGAGGCGCGCACCGACGCCGCCAAGATCCGGGACGATGCCCGCGCCGACGCCGAGGGCATCCGGCAGGACATCCTCGCCAAGGCGCGCGAAGAGGCCGACCGGGTCATCCAGGCCGGCAAGGACCAGCTCGCCGCCGAGCGGGCCACCATCGTGCGCGAGCTGCGCGCGGAGGTCGGCACGATCGCGGTCGATCTGGCCAGCAAGATCGTCGGTGAGTCGCTCGCCGACGAGGCGCGTCGCAAGGGCACCGTCGACCGGTTCCTGAGCAGCCTCGAGAGCACGGGGGCCCGCTGATGCAGGCCGCCAGCCGGGAGTCGTACAAGATCGCGGCCGAGCGCCTCGACGCGTACGTCCGCGGCGCGGAGCCGTCGGCGGTGGCCACCACCGCCGACGACATCCTCTCCGTCGCCGCCCTGCTGCGGCGGGAGCCGCGGCTGCGCCGGGCGCTCTCCGACCCGGCCCGCTCCGGGGAGGACCGCGCCGGCCTGCTGGAGAACGTGCTCTCCGGCAAGATCGGCGCGGACGCCCTCGCCCTGGTCAGCGCGCTGGTCTCCGGCCGCTGGTCCGCGCCCTCGGAGCTGCTCGACGGCACCGAGCGGCTGGGCATCGAGGCGGTCCTGGCGGGCGCCGACATCGCCGGCGAGCTGGGCGAGGTCGAGGACGAGCTGTTCCGCTTCGGGCAGGTCGTCTCCGGCACGCCCGAGCTGTCCAACGCGCTCTCCGACCCGATGGCGCCGGTGCAGCAGCGGGCCGCCCTGGCCGACGAGCTGCTCGCCGGCAAGGCCCGTCCGGTCACCGGCTACCTCGTCGGGGCCGCGCTCGCCGGCTTCGGGGGGCGCTCCTTCGTCGGCGCGCTCACCCGGCTGGTCGAGCTGGCCGCCGATCGGCGGGACCGGCAGGTCGCGTACGTGACCGTCGCCGCCCCGTTGAGTGACGAGGAGGAGCAGCGGCTGGGCGCTCGCCTGTCCGCGATATACGGTCGGGAAGTGTCCGTCCGACAGACGGTGAACCCCGACGTTCTGGGTGGCGTGAGTGTGCGGGTCGGCTCCGACCTGTACGACGGGACCGTCCTTCGCCGCCTCAACGAGACCCGCAACGCGCTCGCGAAGCGCTGACCGGCTCCGCCGCTTAGCGCCCCGAACGACAGACGCCATTCGGACCGGTCGGTACTAGGTATCCCGGGCCCCTGATACATAAGGAAGCAGAGGATGGCCGAGCTGACCATCTCGACGGAGGAGATCCGCGGCGCCCTGGAGCGCTACGTCTCCTCCTACTCGTCCGCCGTCTCCCGCGAGGAGGTCGGCACCGTCGCGGACGCCGGCGACGGCATCGCCCACGTCGAGGGCCTGCCCTCGACCATGACCAACGAGCTCCTGGAGTTCGAGGACGGCACGCTCGGCGTGGCGCTGAACCTCGACGTTCGGGACATCGGCGTCGTCGTCCTCGGTGACTACAGCGGGATCGAGGAGGGGCAGCGCGTCAAGCGCACGGAGCGGGTGCTCTCCGTGCCCGTCGGCGACGCCTTCCTCGGCCGCGTGGTCAACGCGCTGGGCCAGCCGATCGACGGCCTCGGCGACATCGCCAACGAGGGCTACCGGGAGCTGGAGCTCCAGGCCCCCAACGTGATGTCCCGGCAGTCGGTGTTCGAGCCGCTGCAGACCGGCATCAAGGCCATCGACGCGATGACCCCGATCGGCCGGGGCCAGCGTCAGCTGATCATCGGTGACCGGAAGACCGGTAAGACCACGGTCGCCCTGGACGCGATCCTCAACCAGCGGGACAACTGGCGCTCCGGCGACCCGACGAAGCAGGTCCGCTGCATCTACGTCGCGATCGGCCAGAAGGCCTCCACCATCGCCTCCATCAAGGGGACGCTGGAGGAGGCGGGCGCGATGGAGTACACGACCATCGTCGCCTCGCCGGCCTCCGACCCGGCCGGCTTCAAGTACCTCGCGCCCTACACCGGCTCGTCCATCGGGCAGCACTGGATGTACGGCGGCAAGCACGTCCTGATCGTCTTCGACGACCTGAGCAAGCAGGCCGAGGCGTACCGGGCCGTGTCGCTGCTGCTGCGCCGCCCGCCGGGCCGCGAGGCCTACCCGGGTGACGTCTTCTACCTGCACTCCCGCCTGCTGGAGCGCTGCGCCAAGCTCTCCGACGAGCTGGGCGGCGGCTCGATGACCGGTCTGCCGATCATCGAGACCAAGGCGAACGACATCTCGGCGTTCATCCCGACCAACGTCATCTCGATCACCGACGGCCAGATCTTCCTGGAGACCGACCTGTTCAACCAGGGCGTCCGTCCGGCGATCAACGTCGGCACCTCGGTCTCCCGGGTCGGTGGCGCCGCGCAGGTGAAGCCGATGCGCAAGGTCGCCGGTTCGCTGCGGCTCAACCTGGCCCAGTACCGCGAGCTGGAGGCGTTCGCCGCCTTCGCCTCCGACCTGGACAAGGCCTCCCGCGCCCAGCTGGAGCGCGGCTCCCGCCTGGTCGAGCTGCTCAAGCAGGCGAACTACTCGCCGTACCCGGTGCAGGAGCAGGTCGTCTCCGTCTGGGCCGGCACCGAGGGCAAGCTCGACGACGTCCCGGTCGGCGAGATCCGTCGCTTCGAGTCCGAGTTCCTCCAGTACCTGCGGCACAAGCACGCGGGCGTCCTGGCCGGGATCGCGGACAACAAGTGGGACGACGACATCATCGCCTCGCTCGACGCCGCCATCACGGAGTTCAAGCAGGTCTTCCTCGGCAAGGAGGACGAGCGCCAGGTCAACGACGCGCCCGCCGCTCCGCTGGAGGGCGACGAGAACCGCGAGACGGTGACCCGGTTCCGCGACGGCGCGACCGACCGCCCGGCCGAGAGCTGATCCCGTGGCGGCCCAGGTACGCGTTCTTCGTCAGCGGATCCGTTCCGCCAAGTCGATGAAGAAGATCACCAAGGCGATGGAGCTCGTGGCGACGAGCCGGATCGCCAAGGCCCAGGCCCGGGTCGAGGCGTCCCTGCCGTACGCCCAGGCCATCACCGGCGTGCTCACCGCGCTGGCGTCCAACGCGCGGATCGACCACCCGCTGCTGACCCCGCGCGAGCGGGTTCGGCGGGCCGGCGTCCTGCTGGTGACCGCCGACCGGGGCCTGGCTGGCGGTTACAGCACCAACGCGATCCGGACGGCCGAGTCGCTGATCGCCCGGCTGCGGGCGGACGGCAAGGAGCCGGTCCTGTACGTCATCGGCCGCAAGGGCGTGACGTACTACCGGTTCCGCAACCGGCCGATCGAGGCGAGCTGGACGGGCTTCTCGGAGCAGCCGGCGTTCACGGACGCCCGCGAGGTGGGCGAGACGCTGATCAAGGCGTTCTCGTCCGGCGCGGACGACGTCGACGGCGGCGCCGGGGCGGACGGGGTGCTCGGGATCGACGAGCTGCACATCGTCTACACCGAGTTCCACTCGCTGATGACCCAGACGCCGGTCGCGAAGATCATCGGCCCGATGCAGGTCGAGGACCGTCCGCGGTCCGAGGGCCTGCTCCCGGCGTACGAGTTCGAGCCGGAGGCGGAGGCGCTGCTCGACGCGCTCCTGCCGCGCTACATCAACACGCGGATCTACGCGGCGTTGATCGAGTCGGCGGCGAGCGAGTCGGCGGCCCGTCGGCGGGCCATGAAGGCGGCCACGGACAACGCCGAAGAGATGATCGAGAAGTACACGCGTGAGATGAACTCGGCCCGCCAGGCCGGGATCACCCAGGAGATCAGCGAGATCGTCGGCGGCGCGAACGCGCTGGCCGCGTCGGGAAGTGAAGTGTGATGACTGCCCCAGTAGAGACCAAGACGGCCACCGGTCGCGTGGTCCGGGTCATCGGCCCGGTCGTCGACGCCGAGTTCCCGCGCGACGCCATGCCGGACCTGTTCAACGCCCTGCACGTCGACGTGACGCTCTCCGGCGGCGAGAAGACGCTGACCCTCGAGGTCGCCCAGCACCTGGGCGACAACGTGGTCCGCGCCATCTCGATGCAGCCGACCGACGGCCTGGTCCGCGGTTCGGTCGTGCGGGACACCGGCTCGCCGATCACCGTGCCGGTGGGCGACGCCGTCAAGGGCCACGTGTTCAACGCGATCGGTGAGGTCCTCAACCTGACCGAGGGCGAGACCCTCCAGGCGGACGACCACTGGCAGATCCACCGCAAGGCCCCGGCCTTCGCGGACCTGGAGCCGAAGACCGAGATGCTGGAGACCGGCATCAAGGTCATCGACCTGCTCGCCCCGTACGTCAAGGGCGGCAAGATCGGCCTGTTCGGCGGCGCGGGCGTGGGCAAGACGGTGCTCATCCAGGAGATGATCACCCGCGTCGCCCGCAACTTCGGTGGTACGTCGGTCTTCGCCGGTGTGGGTGAGCGGACCCGTGAGGGCAACGACCTCATCGCCGAGATGACCGAGTCCGGCGTCATCGACAAGACCGCGCTGGTCTACGGCCAGATGGACGAGCCGCCGGGCACCCGGCTCCGGGTCGCCCTCTCGGCGCTGACGATGGCGGAGTACTTCCGTGACGTGAAGAAGCAGGAGGTGCTGCTCTTCATCGACAACATCTTCCGCTTCACGCAGGCCGGTTCCGAGGTCTCCACGCTGCTCGGTCGGATGCCGAGCGCCGTGGGTTACCAGCCGACCCTGGCCGACGAGATGGGCGAGCTCCAGGAGCGGATCACCTCCGTCCGGGGCCAGGCCATCACCTCGATGCAGGCGATCTACGTGCCGGCGGACGACTACACCGACCCCGCCCCGGCCACCACGTTCGCCCACCTCGACGCGACCACCAACCTGGAGCGGTCGATCTCCGACAAGGGCATCTACCCGGCCGTGGACCCGCTGGCGTCCTCGTCCCGGATCCTCGCCCCGGAGTTCGTCGGCCAGGAGCACTTCGCGGTGGCCACCGAGGTGAAGCGGATCCTGCAGCGCTACAAGGACCTGCAGGACATCATCGCCATCCTCGGCATCGAGGAGCTCTCCGAGGAGGACAAGGTCACGGTCGGCCGGGCCCGCCGGATCGAGCGTTTCCTGTCGCAGAACACCTACGCGGCGGAGCAGTTCACCGGTGTGCCGGGTTCGACGGTCCCGATCAAGGAGACCATCGAGGCCTTCCGGAAGATCAGCGAGGGCGAGTACGACCACTTCCCTGAGCAGGCCTTCTTCATGTGCGGCGGTCTGGACGACCTGGAGCGCAAGGCACAGGAGCTCATGAAGGGCTGACCGCGCCCGATCAAAAAGAACGCCCCGGCATCGCCGGGGCGTTCTTTTGTTCATCTTCAGGCCCTATCATCGCCGCTGCCCAATCACTCAGGCTCGGCGCCCGGGTCGTGGTCCGTACCGCTCATCGCGCCGCGCCGGGATCGGGCGTCGAAACGTGCAACGTTTTCGGCCACCTGCGCCGTCTACATGGGCAGGCGCGACGAACGGAGAAGCTCGTGGGTAAGGCCGGCAAGAACGGCCGGAAGAAGTCCATCTGGCGTGGTGTGCCGCGGTGGGCCCGGGTCTGCACCGCCTTCGGCGTCGTGCTGATGATGCTCAGCGGCGGGTTGCTCGTCGGCAGCGAGGTGCTGCTGGCCCGCTACGAGGGCGCGGTGGGCAAGGCCGACCTCTTCGGCGACCAGGCCGCCGGCGCCAAGGAGCGCAAGAGCGACATCAAGGGACCGCTCAACATCCTGCTGGTCGGCATCGACCCGCGGAAGCCGGAGACCCCGCCGCTGGCCGACTCGATCATGGTGCTGCACGTGCCGGCCGAGCTCGACCGCGCCTACCTCTTCTCCATGCCCCGCGACCTCTACGTGGACATCCCGGCCTTCCCGCCGGCCCACTTCCGCGGCGAGCGCACCAAGCTCAACGCGGCGATGTCCTTCGGCAGCCAGATCCCCGGCCGGAACCCGGACGCGGCCCGCGGCTTCGAGCTGCTCTCCAAGACCGTGCAGAACGAGACCGGGATCAAGCGCTTCGACGCCGGCGCGATCATCAACTTCACCGGCTTCCAGAAGATCGTCGACGCGATGGGTGGCGTCGACATGTACATCGAGCGCGAGGTGCGCTCCGAGCACCGGGAGCCGAGCGGCAAGCACCGCGAGGGCAAGCCGGGCGGCGGCGGCTACATCGGTCCGCAGGCCGTCTACAAGAAGGGCAACCAGCACCTGAGCGGTTGGCAGGCGCTGGACTACGTGCGGCAGCGCTACCCGAAGAACGGTGTACCCGACTCCGACTACGGCCGGCAGCGCCACCAGCAGCAGTTCGTGAAGGCGATGGTGGGGCAGGCGTTCAGCGCCGACGTGGTGACCAACCCGATCAAGCTGGACAAGGTGCTTCGCGCCGCCGGCCAGTCCCTGATCTTCAGCGGTCGGGGCAACAGCGTGGTCGACTTCGGTCTCGCCCTGAAGAACATCCGCCCGAACGCCATCCAGATGATCAAGCTGCCCGGCGGCGGCGTCTACGAGGGCAGCAAGTACAAGGGCGAGCAGTTCCACGCCGGGGTCTCCGACTTCTTCGCCGCCCTGCACAACGAGCAGCTCGACCCGTTCCTGCTCGAACATCCGGAATTCGTGAACAAGACCAAGTAGGCGTGGCCCACCTCTCCGCCACCCGCGTTGGGTGCGCCGTGGCGGCGGGACTAGAATTTGCCCAACCCGCCGCCGCAGCAAGGAGACAGCGTGGCACAGCAGCTTCACGTCGAGCTCGTAGCCGTCGAGGAGAAGGTCTGGTCCGGCGAGGCCGAGATGGTCGTCGCCCGGACGACCGAAGGTGAGCTCGGCGTGCTGCCGGGGCACGCGCCGCTGCTCGGCCAGCTCGCCGAGCCCGGCCAGGTCCGCATCAAGCTCCCCGGTGGCCAGCAGGTCTCCTACGAGGTGGACGGCGGATTCCTCTCCGTGAGCGCCGAGGGCGTGACCGTCCTCGCCGAGAGCGCCACCCCGGTCGACGCCGCGCAGAGCCGCTGAGCCGACCCGTCGATGGAGATCGTCGAAGGGATCGGGATCGGCGTAGCCGTCGTTCTCGTCGCGCTCCTGATCCTCTTCGTCCGTCGAGCCCTGGTCACCCGTAGCGGTGGCATCATCCGGCTCAGCGTCCGGGTCTCCACGCTGCTCGACGGTCGGGGCTGGTCGCCCGGCTTCGGCCGCTTCGTCGGTGACGAGCTCCGCTGGTACCGGATGTTCAGCTTCGCGCTGCGCCCCAAGCGGGTGCTCTCCCGCAAGGGGCTGGCCGTGGAGCGGCGGCGGCTACCCGAGGGGCAGGAGCGGCTCTCCATGCCCGCCGACTGGATCATCCTCCGCTGTACCAGTCACCACGCTCCGGTGGAGATCGCCATGGCGCGATCCACGGTCACCGGCTTTCTCTCCTGGCTCGAGGCCGCCCCACCCGGGGCGGCCTCGCCGCGTCTGGCCTCCCAGGACTGGCCGGCCGCCTGACCGGCCGGCGTCGACGCCACCGGTTGGCGGAGGGCCTTGCCGCAGGAGCCGGCCGCGGCCACCCGGAGGAGGGGACGCGGCCGGTGGGAGGACCATCGCCCCACCGGTCGCTCCGTATCGTGGCCGGGTGACGGGTGTGCGACGCGGCTGGTGGCCGGAGCTGCTGCTCGGGCTGGTCGCGGCCGGCCTGGGGGTGGCCAGCACCCTGCTGGGCGCGCCCGGTCAGCCCCGGGAGGGCTGGGCGGTGGCCGTCCCGCTCGTCGCGGGGCTCGCCCTGGTGGGCGTACGCCGGCTGCCGTGGTTCGTCCTGGTCGGCGAGTGCGCGCTGCTCGTGGTCGCCGACGCGCTCACCGCCACCGCCACCGACACCCCGCAGCTGGCCGCGGCGGTCGCGCTGGGGTTCGTCGCCTACCGGGCCGACTGGCGCGGCACGGCCCTGGCCTACGCGCTGTTCTACGCCGCCACCCTCGCCGACGTGCTGGACCATGGCAACGCCGGTGTGCTCTCCGGAGGTCTCGGGGTGCTCCGGCTGGTCATGCTCACCGGGGTCACCGCCGCGCCGGTCGCCTTCGGGCGCTACCTGCGCGGGGTGCGCCACGCCGCGCAGGTCGCCGAGGACCGGGCCCGGGAGGCGGAGAGCCGCCGGGCGGTCGAGACCCGGGCGGCACGGTTGGCCGAACGGGCCGGCATCGCCCGGGACCTGCACGACATCGTGGCCCACCACATCGCGGCCATCGCCCTGCGCGCCGGTACCGCCCGCTACGCCGTCGAACGGACCGGGGACAGCGCCGAGGCGGTGGTGGTCCTCGGCGAGCTGCGGGACACCGCCGGACGGGTCCTCGACGAGCTGCGGGAGCTGCTGGAGGTGCTCCGCGACCCGGAGGCGGTCGAGCCGTCCGCCGGGCAGGTCGAGCCGGAGCAGGTGATCCGCGACGCCGAGCAGCAGGTCCGCGAGGCCGGGGTGGCGGTGCGGGTGACCATGTCGTCCGCGCTGACCGCCGCGCCGCTCGTGGTGCGGACGACCGCCGCCCGCGTCGTGCGGGAGGCGCTCACGAACACGCTCAAGCACGCCGGCCCGGGCGCCGCGGCCTCCGTCGACGTCCGGGCGGACGGCGGCGGCATGGTGGTGGAGGTACGCGACTCCGGTCCGGTCCGGCCCCGCCCGACGCTGCCGCCGTCCGGCCACGGTCTCGCGGGCATGCGGGAACGGGTGGGGCTGCTCGGCGGGACGCTCACCGCCGGGGCCGCCGAGGGCGGCGGGTGGCGGGTACGGGCGTGGCTACCGACCAGGGAGACCGGATGATCAGGGTGTTGGTGGTGAACGACCAGGCGTTGGTGCGAGCCGGCGTCGGTCTGCTGCTGCGCAGCGCGGGGGACTTCGAGGTGGTCGGCGAGGCCGGTGACGGGCACGACGCCGTACGCCTGGCCGAGCGGCTGCACCCGGATGTGGTGCTGATGGATCTGCGGATGCCGCGCGTGGACGGCATCGAGGCGACGCGGCGGATCCTCGACCGGCAGCCGGGTGCCCGGATCCTGGTCCTCACCACCTTCGCCGAGGACGCCGACATCTACGGCGCGCTCGGTGCCGGGGCGATCGGCTACCTGGTCAAGGACGGCGCTCCCGAGGAGCTGATCGACGCGGTCCGGCGGGCAGCCCGCGGCGAGCCGCTGCTGGCCCCGCCCGTCCTGGCCCGGATCGTGCACCGGGCGATCGCCGACCACGACCGTGAGCGGCGGCCGACCCCGCCTGACCCAGGGCTGCGGCTGCTCAGCCCCCGGGAGCGCGAGGTGCTGGCGCTGGTCGGCGCGGGCCTGTCCAACGCGGAGATCGGCGACCGGCTGCACCTCGGGGTGACGACCGTGAAGACCCATGTCTCGGCGACGATGGAGAAGCTGGACCTGCGCAACCGGGTGCAGGCCGCGGTGGTCGCCCACCGGTTGGGCCTCGTCGACGACGACTTCAACCCCGTGTCCGACCCCGACCCGACCGGCTGAGGTCCCGGCTCGGCTCGGCTCGGTCTCGGCCCCGTGGCCGGCCAGCCGGAGGAGGCGGACCGGCCGGCGGCAGGAGGGCGGCGCGGGGCGGTGTCGGCAGAGTCGGTCAGGTGACGTTCCTCGACTCGCTGACCGACCGGCTCGTCGGGCTGCCACCCGCCATGGTGCTGCTGGTCGCCGCCCTCGTCCTCGCCGGCGAGGTGGGCCTGCTCGCCGGGCTTGTGCTTCCCGCGGCCACCACCATGCTGACCGTCGGCCTGCTGGCCCGTACGGGCGAGGTGGACCTGACCGCCGCGCTCGTCGTCACCACGGTCGCCGCGTTCACCGGCGACCAACTCGGCTATCTGGAGGGGCGGCTGCTCGGCCCCCGGGTGCGGGCCGGCCGGCTCGGGCGACGGATCGGCGTGGAGCGGTGGCGGCGCGCCGAGTCCCTGGTGGCGAAGCGCGGCGGGTCGGCCGTGCTGGTGGGCCGGTGGACGGCGTTCGTGCGGACCCTGGTGCCCCGGGTGGCCGGTGCGGTGGGGCTGCCGTACCGGCGGTTCGTCCTGTTCGACGGGATCGGTGTGGTCGTGTGGGTGCCCGGAACGGTGCTGGTCGGCTACCTCGCCGGGGGCGCGCCGTCGGGGCCGTTGGCCGCCGCCGGCGGGGTGCTCGCCGTGGTGGTCGGGGGCCTGCTGGTGGCGCGTCGCCTCCGGGGACGCCGTCGGGCCCGGGCGACCCGGTCGTGCGCCGGGCGGGCGCGTCGCCCACCTGCCCCGGCCGGGGACGGGCCGCGCCCCCGCGGGCCGGGGCCGGGCCGGGGCGTACGCAGCCGGCGTGGCGTGCTGGACAGCCCCGAACACTGGCGTTGAGCCCGTGGCCCCGCCGGGGTCTGGCCGCCGTCAGAGCGGGTACTCAGACTCCGACGTGGTGCAGCGTGCCGGTGGTCAGCGGTTCCCGCCCGGGACCCATAGCACATCTCCGGCCGGATTGGCCGACCTTGACAGAATGAACAACAGGTCGGAGAGCCGGTTGAGATACTTGGCGGGGAGTGTGCTGGTCCGCTCCGGGTCATGGCTGACCAGCGCCCACGCGGTCCGCTCGGCCCGCCGAGCGATGGTCCGCGCCACGTGCAGCAGGGCCGCGCCCGGGGTGCCGCCGGGGAGGATGAAGGAGTCCAGCTTGCTCAGCCGCGCGTTGAACTCGTCGCACCAGCCCTCGAGGCGCTCGACGTACTCCTCGGTGACGCGCAGCGGCGGATACTTCGGCTCCGGCTCGACCGGGGTGGACAGGTCGGCACCCACGTCGAAGAGGTCGTTCTGGATCGACCCGAGCACGGTCCGCAGCTCGTCGTCGAGTTGGCCGAGGGCGAGGGCGACGCCGATCGCCGCGTTGCACTCGTCCACGTCGGCGTACGCGGCGATCCGTGGATCGGTCTTCGGGATTTGCTCGTTGTTGCTCAGCCTGGTCGTGCCGGCGTCGCCGGCCCTGGTGTAGATGCGCGTGAGGTGGACGGCCATGACGCACAGCCTACGGATACCTGACCTGACGATCCCGGTGCGGCCGGACGTCGCCCCCGGCTGGCCCGGCGCGGTCGGCCCGGGCGACGCGGGCGATCCGGCGGTCAACGACGTCGACGTCATCCGCGTGAGCGGAGGCGCCCGGCTGGCGGGCACGGTGCACGTGGTCGGGGCGAAGAACTCGGCGCTCAAGCTGATGGCGGCGGCGTTGCTCGCGCCGGGGCGCAGCGTGATCACCAACGTTCCCCGGATCACCGACATCGCGATCATGGGCGAGGTACTGCGCCGGCTGGGCTGTGACGTCCGGTTCGACGCGGACGACCCGGTGGACCCGATGGTCGCCGGTGGCGGGGTCGCCCGGTCCCGCTCGGTCTCCATCGACGTGCCGGACCGCCCGGGCGCGGAGGCCGACTACGACCTGGTCCGCCGGCTGCGGGCGTCGATCTGCGTGCTCGGCCCGCTGCTGGCCCGCCTCGGCCACGTACGGGTGGCCCACCCCGGCGGCGACGCCATCGGCTCCCGCGGCCTGGACATGCACATCTCGGGGCTGACCCGGATGGGCGCGGAGATCTCCGGCGAGCACGGGTTCGTCATCGCGTCCGCCCCGCACGGCCTGCACGGCGCGGAGATCACGCTCGACTTCCCGAGCGTGGGCGCCACCGAGAACCTGGTGATGGCGGCGGTGCTGGCGCGCGGCGCCACGGTCATCGACAACGCGGCCCGGGAGCCGGAGATCGTCGACATCTGCACGATGCTCCAGCAGATGGGCGCGCAGATCTCCGGTGCGGGCACCTCCACCCTGCACATCGAGGGGGTGCCCGGGCTGCGGCCGGTGCGCCACGCCACGGTGGGGGACCGGATCGTCGCCGGCACCTGGGCCTTCGGTGCCGCCATGACCCGCGGCGACGTGACGGTCACCGGGGTGGACCCCGAGTTCCTCCAGGTCGCGCTCGACAAGCTCGTCGCGGCCGGTGGGCTGGTGGAGACCCGGGCGGACTCCTTCCGGGTCCGGATGGACGAGCGGCCCGTCGCGGTGGACGTGGTGACGCTGCCCTTTCCGGGTTTCGCCACCGATCTGCTGCCGATGGCGATCGGGTTGGCGGCGGTGAGCGACGGCGCCTCGCTGATCACCGAGAACATCTTCGACGGGCGGTTCATGTTCGCCAACGAGATGATGCGGCTGGGCGCCGACATCAAGACCGACGGCCACCACGCCCTGGTCTGCGGCCGTGACCGCCTCTCCGGGGCGCCGGTGCGGGCCACCGACATCCGGGCCGGCGCCGGGCTGATCATCGCGGGGCTCTGCGCGGACGGCGTTACCGAGGTCTCCCACGTGCACCACGTCGACCGTGGCTACCCGGACTTCGTGGCCGACCTGCGGGCCCTCGGGGTGAGCGTGGAGCGGGGGACCGCGCCGGAGGAGCCCGATCTGACCATCTGACCCCGACCGGGCTTAGCAATCGTTCAGGCTCGCCGACTAGGGTGCTGGCAGACACTCAACCAGGCGAGGGGGAAGCAGATGGCGGGTCGACTCGCGGTCGTCGGGGCGGGGCTGATGGGCTCCGGGATCGCCCAGGTGGCGGCGCAGGCGGGCTGGCAGGTGACGTTGCGGGACCTGGACGACGCGGCCACCGGCCGCGGCATCGCCGGCATCCGGACGTCGCTGGAGAAGTTCGCCGAGAAGGGGAAGATCGCGGCCGACGACGTCGAGGCGACGCTGGGCCGGATCACCCCGACCACCGACCTGGAGGCCGCCGCGGACGCGGACATCGTGGTCGAGGCGGTGTTCGAGCGGCTGGAGGTCAAGCACGAGGTGTTCCGCGCGCTCGACAAGATCTGCAAGGCGGACGCCGTCCTCGCCACCAACACCTCGGCCATCCCGGTGACCCAGATCGCGGCGGTCACCGAGCGCCCGGAGTCGGTGGTCGGCACCCACTTCTTCTCGCCGGTGCCGATGATGAAGCTCTGCGAGCTGGTCCGGGGTTACAAGACCAGCGACGCCACGCTGGCCACGGTCAAGGCGTTCGCCGAGGAGATCGGCAAGACCGTGGTCGTGGTCAACCGGGACATCGCCGGTTTCGTCACCACCCGGCTGATCGCCGCCCTCGTCGTGGAGGCGGTGAAGCTGGTCGAGTCGGGTGTCGTGTCGGCCGAGGACCTGGACACCGCGTGCCGGCTCGGCTTCGGCCACGCCATGGGTCCGCTCGCCACCACGGACCTGACGGGCGTCGACGTGCTGCTGCACGCCGCGAAGAACATCTACACCGACACCGCGGACGAGAAGTTCTTCCCGCCGGAGCTGCTCCAGCGCATGGTCACCGCCGGTGACCTGGGCCGCAAGAGCGGCAAGGGCTTCTACACGTACTGATTCGGGGACGGGGGGTGGGCGCCGCGGCGCCCACCCCCCGTCGCGTCTCGACAGCGCGGCTCAGCCGTCGCGTCGGGTGGTCCAGCGGAACGTGGTGAGGCACAGCGCCAGGCCGATCACGCACCAGGCGCCGAGGACCAGGGCGACACGGCCCAGCTCGAACGACCCGCCCGGCTCCTGGCCGCCGAAGCTCTCCGGCAGGAACACCGCACGCAGCCCCTGGCACATCCACTTCAGCGGGAAGAGCGCCGCCACCTGCTGCATCCAGCTCGGCAGCTCGGTGAAGACGAAGAACACCCCGGAGATGAACTGGAGCACCAGCGCCACCGGCGTGACCACCGCCGAGCCGCTGCGCGCGGTGCGGGCCAGCGACGAGATCGCGATGCCGCAGAGCGTGCACGCGGTCACGCCGAGCACCGCGACCCAGACGAAGGTGAGCCACCGCCCGGCGCTGCCCGGCAGGGACGGGTCGAAGAACGCGACGGAGACGGCGAGCAGCAGCGCGGTCTCCGCGATCCCGATCGCCACCACCATGAGCACCTTGCCGGCGAAGTAGACCCACTTCGGCATCGGCGTGCCCCGGTAGCGCTTCAGCACCCCCCGGTCCCGCTCGATGGGGATCCAGATACCGAGGTTCTGGAAGCTGACCGTCATGAGACCGGTCGCGATCATTCCGGTGATGAAGTACTGCGTGTAGCTGACCCCGGGGGCGATCTCGTCACCGAAGATCGCCGCGAAGATCAGGATCATGATCACCGGGAAGCCCATCGTGAAGACGACGGACTCCCGGCTGCGCAGGAACTGCGTGATCTCCAGCCGGCCCTGCCGCAGCCCGAGCGCGACCGGGCCCACCCGGCGGGCCGGGGCGGCGGCGACCGGGGCCGCCGGCTTGGTGGTGGTGGTCATCGGTGTCCGATCATCGTGAGGTAGACGTCTTCCAGGGTCGGCCGGGTCACGGTGAGCCCGGGGACCTCACCGCCGTGGCGCGCGGCCAGCTCCGCCACCAACGCCGTCGGCGTCGCGCTCTGCACGCTCTCCAGCGTGCCCTCCGGCGTACGCCAGGAGACCGTCGCGAGCGCCTCCTGCCGATCGCCGAGCTGGTCCGGGGCGGCCACCTCGACCAGCCGCCCGCCGGCGATCACACCGACCCGGTCGGCCAGCGCCTCGGCCTCGTCCAGGTAGTGCGTGGTGAGCACGATCGTGGTGCCGGCGGCGGCCAGGTCGCGGATCAGCTCCCAGAACTCGCGGCGGGCCTCCGGATCGAAGCCGGTCGTGGGCTCGTCGAGGAAGAGCAGCTCGGGGCGGCCGATGATGCCCAGCGCCACGTCGAGGCGGCGCTTCTGGCCGCCGGAGAGGGTGTGCGTCCGGGCCCGGGCCTTGCCGGTCAGGCCGACGCGTTCGATCACCTTCTCCGGGTCGTCGGCGTCCGGGTAGAAGCCGGCGAAGTGCCGGACCACCTCGCCGACGGTCAGCTCGTCGAACTCGCCGGTGCCCTGGAGGACGATGCCCACCCGGGTCCGCCAGTCGGCCGCCGGAGCGGCCGGGTCGCTGCCCAGCACCGAGACCTCGCCGGCGTCCCGCTGCCGGTAGCCCTCCAGGATCTCCACGGTGGTGGTCTTGCCCGCCCCGTTCGGGCCGAGCAGGGCGAAGACCTCACCGCGACGCACGTCCAGGTCGAGGCCGGCGACCGCCGCCGTCCCGCCGTACGTCTTGCGCAGCCCTCGCACCGAGATGGCGAGCTCGTTGTCCATGCCGTCAAGTGTGCGACCTGGTCGGCGACGTGGACCGGGCGGGGTGTGGAGGTCGCCCCCATGTCGTGTCGTCCGTACCCGGACGTCCCCTCCATGGACGTGTGTGGTTTTCCACAGCCCGTTTTACTGAACGGTAACTTAGACTCCGGCCATGGACGAGAAGGCCCTCCCGGGGCGGTTGCCGGAGCGCGACCGACCGTGGGTGATGCGCACGTACGCCGGCCACAGCTCGGCCGCCGCCACCAACGCCCTCTTCCGCCGCAACCTCGCGAAGGGGCAGACCGGCCTCTCGGTCGCCTTCGATCTGCCCACCCAGACCGGCTACGACCCCGACCACGAGCTCGCCGCCGGTGAGGTCGGCCGGGTCGGCGTGCCCGTCGCCCACCTCGGCGACATGCGGGCCCTCTTCGACGGCATCCCGCTCGCCGAGATGAACACGTCGATGACGATCAACGCACCGGCGATGTGGCTGCTGGCCCTCTACACCACCGTCGGCGCGGAGCAGGGCGCCGAGCCGGTCCGGTTCGCCGGCACCACCCAGAACGACATCATCAAGGAGTACCTGTCCCGGGGGACGTACATCTTTCCGCCCGCCGCGTCGCTGCGGCTCACCGCCGACGTCGTCGCGTACACGCTGCGGGAGATGCCGCGCTGGAACCCGGTGAACATCTGCTCGTACCACCTCCAGGAGGCGGGCGCGACGCCGGTGCAGGAGGTCGGCTTCGCCCTCGCCACGGCGGTCGCCGTCCTCGACACCGTACGAGACTCGGGTCAGGTGCCGGCCGAGCGCATGGGCGACGTGGTCCAGCGGATCTCGTTCTTCGTCAACGCCGGGGTGCGCTTCGTCGAGGAGATCGCCAAGATGCGCGCGTTCGGCGCGCTCTGGGACGAGATCACCCGCGACCGCTACGCCGTGACCGACCCGAAGCAGCGCCGGTTCCGCTACGGGGTGCAGGTCAACTCGCTGGGCCTGACCGAGGCGCAGCCGGAGAACAACATCCAGCGCATCGTGCTGGAGATGCTCGGCGTGACCCTGTCCCGGGACGCCCGGGCCCGCGCGGTGCAGTTGCCCGCCTGGAACGAGGCGCTCGGCCTGCCCCGGCCCTGGGACCAGCAGTGGTCGCTGCGGATGCAGCAGGTGCTCGCGTACGAGTCGGACCTGCTGGAGTACCCGGACCTGTTCGAGGGTTCGCACGTGATGACCGCGCTGGTCGACGAGATCGTCGCCGGCGCCCGCGTCGAGCTGGACAAGGTGCTGGAGATGGGCGGTGTGGTCACCGCCGTGGAGACCGGCTACCTCAAGAGCGCCCTGGTCGCCGCGCTGGCCGAGCGGCGGCGCCGGATCGAGGCCGGCGCCGACGTGGTGGTCGGTGTCAACCGGTTCACCGAGACCGAACCGAGCCCGCTGACCGCCGCCGGTGCGGCGGCGGTCGAGCAGGTGGACCCGGCGGTGGAGGCGGACGCCGCGATCGGCGTACGCGAGTGGCGGGCCGGGCGCGACGGTGCCGCGGTCGACGCGGCGCTGGACCGGTTGCGGGCCGACGCGGCGACCACCGTGAACCTGATGCCGGCGACGCTCGCGTGCGTGCGGGCCGGCGTCACCACGGGGGAGTGGGCGGGCACGCTGCGGCAGGTCTTCGGCGAGTACCGGGCACCCACCGGCCTGGCCGCCGGGGTCGGGCCGGGCGCGGACCCGGGCCTCGCGGGCGTCCGGGAACGGGTCGCCGCCACCGCCCGTGAGCTGGGCGGCGGGCGACTGCGGCTGCTGGTCGGCAAGCCCGGCCTGGACGGGCACTCCAACGGCGCCGAGCAGATCGCGGTACGCGCCCGGGACGCCGGCTTCGAGGTGGTCTACCAGGGCATCCGGCTGACCGCCGGGCAGATCGTCGCGGCCGCGGTGGAGGAGGACGTCGACCTGGTGGGGCTGTCCGTGCTCTCCGGCTCGCACCTCGCGGCCGTGCCGGCCGTGCTGGACGGCCTGCGCGCGGCCGGCCGGGGCGACCTGCCGGTGGTGGTGGGCGGCATCATCCCGACCGGGGACGGCGAGCACCTGCGCGCCGCCGGGGTGGCCCGGGTCTTCACGCCGAAGGACTTCGCCCTCACCGGCATCATCGACGAGCTGGTCACGGTGATCCGGGAGGCCAACGGGCTGGCGTGAGCCGCCCTGCCGGTGCTGCGGCTCAGCGCTCGGCGTACGTCATGCAGTCGGCCAGGTCGTTGTCCGGGCCGACCCGGATGGCGGGGGCGTGACACTCCAGCTGCTCGTTGTGCCGGCAGTCGGCCCGCTGGCAGGCGCCCACCTGGGCGGTCAGGTCGGCGACACCGGCGCGCACCGGCAGTTCGACGAAGGTGTGGCAGTGCGCGTGGTCCGAGCTGCCGATCGTGATCGCGAAGGCGTGGCAGTCGCCGGTGTGGTTGTAGGCGCACGCCGCGACGACGCACTCCTCGACGTGGGGCATCTCGATCGCTGCGGTCATGTCGACCTCCTCGGTATTTGCCCCGATTTTAGGTCCGTGGAGGGCGGTCAGGCTGTCGGTTCCCCGTTCGCCAGGACCTCCGACAGCGGGGCCGGTCGCAGACCGCGCTCGGCCAGGCCGGCCAGGATGTGCGGCAGCGCCTCGTCGGTCATCGGCGCGTTGGCCTCGGTGACGTGCATGATGATCACCGAGCCGGGGCGCACCTGGGACAGGACCGCGCGCACCAACGGCCGCCACGCGGTCGCGAACGGGTCCCCGCTCACCACGTCGCCGTCCACCACCGTCACACCGAGCGGGGCGAGGGCGTTCAGTGCGGTGCGGTCGTGGCACAGCCCGGGGAAGCGGAAGTAGCGGGTCTGGCGGCCCCCGTACGGCGCGATCACGTCGAACGTCCGGGCCACGTCCGCGGTCATCCGCCGTTCCGCGATCCGGGGCAGGTCGTAGCAGTCCGGGGTGAAGGACTCGTGCCCGTACGTGTGGTTCGCCAGCTCGAACCGCGGGTTTCCGGCCAACCGCCGGGTCACCTCCGGATACTCCTCGACCCACTTGCCGGTCAGGAAGAAGGTCGCCGGCACCTGCCGCCGCTCCAACAGGTCGATGATCGCCAGGTTCGCGTACGACCGCACCGCACCGCTGCGCAGTTGGCGCCGCATCGCGTCGGTCAGGTCGGCGTCGAAGGTGAGCGCGACCTTGTTCCCCGTACGCGGCCCGTGGTCGACCACCGGCGGAAGCGTGCCGGGCGGGGTGGCACCGGGCGGTGTGACCCCACCAGCCGGCGGGGTCGCCTCCGGGGTGCCCGGGCCACCGGTGACCGGTACGTCACCGTCTGCGCCTGGTGCGCCGCTCGGGTCCGGTGTGGCAGGTGTGGCTGGCGCGCCGTTCGGGCCGCCGGGTGTGGCGGCGGCGCCCGGGGCCGTGGTGGCGTGGGGGAGCCGGGCGAGGCCGGCGCGCACCGGCTCGGGTCGGGGCGTGGGACCGGCGAGGAGAGCTGCCGCGGCCGCGAGCACGGCGAGCGTCACGGCGAGGGGAACGCGGAGGTTCTTCACGGACACCGGAGGATGATCTCAGCGGGGACCGTGTCGCGATGCCCCGCCCACGGCCCGACTGGGTGGTCGTGGGCGGTTTGGGCTGTGACCGGGGACATCCCCAGGCCGGAATCACGGCCGGGCCGCGGTCGTTGAACATGGTCCCTGCCGCGGCAGGGCCGACCCGAGCCCGATCGACCGGGCCAGAGTCGGAATGACGCCGGACCACCGGTCGTTGGACATGGACCCGGCGCGCTGCCGAGCCCGGAATGATGACGGGCTCGCGGTCGTTGGACATGGACCGACGCACGTGGCGAGCCCCGGAATGATGGTGGGCCGCCGGTCGTTGGATCTGGACCCGGCGCGTGTGTGCGGCACCCCCGCCGCCGCGGGCCGGAGCAATCCCCTTGTGACTTGGGCGCCGACGAGGTGCTTACACCTGCCTGACCGACCCCTATTCGGCGGCGGGTGTCAAACCCCCGAAGGAGCTACTCATCATGAACACGATCATGCGTAAGAGCGTTCTCGGTCTTGCTGGTCTCGCCTTCGCCGGCGGTGTCGTCGGCGGTCCGATCGCGGCGACGCACCACGCGCACTCGGTGGACATGAAGCCGGTGGCGGTCGTGCAGACCGACAAGGTCGACAGCGGCAAGCTGATCCCGCACGGTGTGCAGGGCGCGCAGTCGCACATCGACCTGAACGACGAGCAGATCGCGAACGTGAAGGCGATCATCGCCGCCACGAAGAAGTCGGGCATGGACGAGCGGGCCGCGGTCATCTCGATCGCGACGAGCCTGCAGGAGTCGAAGCTGGAGAACCTGGGTCACCTCGGTGACGCCAACGACCACGACTCGCTGGGCCTGTTCCAGCAGCGCCCGTCCAGTGGTTGGGGCACGCCGGAGCAGATCACCGACCCGGAGTACGCGACGATGGCCTTCCTGAAGGGCCTGAAGCAGGTCGACGGCTGGCAGGACATGCCGCTGACCGTGGCTGCTCAGACGGTGCAGGTGTCGGCCTACCCGGACGCCTACGCCCAGTGGGAGCAGCAGGCCGCCGACCTGGTCGCCCAGTACTGGAACAGCTGACCGACAGCACGGCAACAAGCCGCTGGCCGGCACCCCGAGTGTGGGGTGCCGGCCAGCGGCGTTTCCGGTTCAGACGCGGAAGCCGGCCGCCCGGGCCGCCTCCCGTTCCCGCCGGCGGTCGGCTCGACGACGCCGGAACCAGAACAGGTAGGCGACGAGACCGGCCAGGAAGAGCAGGACGAGCACCGGCAGCAGGATCGCCACCACCGACATCAGCACGCTGGTCGCGTCCTCGGCGGTGCTGGCCACGGGCGCGCCGACGCCGGCGGTGGTCGCGTTGATCACCGGGCGGGCGGCGGACTTGAGCAGGTGCACGCCGAGCGCGACGAGCACGCCGGTCACCACCGGAACCCACTGGTGCGACGAGAAGAAGGAGCCCGGGTCGCTCACCGTCACCGTCTCGGCGGAGGAGCCGGCGCCGAAGGCCAGACCGCCGGCGGTGGGGCGGACCACGGTCTGCACGACGTCGTTCACGTGATCGACCACCGGCACCTTGTCGGCGACCACCTCCACGGCGAGCAGCGCCGCCAGGATGACCATCACCCAGCCGTTGCCGAGCCACGCCCAGCCACTGGGCAGGTCGATCAGGTCCGTGTAGCGGGCCAGCAGACCCATGGTGAGCAGGGGGATGTAGGCGTTCAGACCCGCCGACGCGGCGAGCCCGGTTCCGGTGAGGACTTCGAACACGATCTCAGCATCCCACCGGCACGCCAGTGCCGCTCGCCGGCGTCGGCCCCCTCCTCGGCTACCCTCGTCGGGTGCGGTTGGTGATTGCGAAGTGCTCGGTGGACTACGTCGGACGGCTCTCGGCCCACCTGCCGCCGGCCACCCGGTTGCTCATGGTGAAGGCGGACGGCTCGGTCTCCATCCACGCCGACGACCGGGCGTACAAGCCGTTGAACTGGATGAGCCCGCCCTGCCGGCTGGAGGAGGCCCCCGGGGTGTGGCGGGTGGTCAACAAGGCCGGCGAGGAGCTGCGGATCACCCTGGAGGAGATCTTCCAGGACACGTCGTACGAGCTGGGCGTCGACCCGGGCCTGCGCAAGGACGGGGTGGAGGCGCACCTCCAGGAGCTGCTGGCCGCCAACCCGGAGACCCTGGGTGAGGGGTTCACGCTGGTCCGCCGCGAGTACATGACCGCGATCGGGCCGGTGGACCTGCTCTGCCGGGACGCCGACTCCCGGGCGGTCGCCGTCGAGGTGAAGCGGCGCGGCGAGATCGACGGGGTGGAGCAACTCACCCGTTACCTCGAACTGATGAACCGCGACCCGCTGCTCGCGCCGGTCACCGGCGTGTTCGCCGCCCAGGAGATCAAGCCGCAGGCCCGGGTGCTCGCCACCGACCGGGGCATCCGCTGCGTGGTCGTCGACTACGACAAGCTGCGCGGCATCGAGCGCGACGAGTTGACCCTGTTCTGACCGACGCCCTCCCCGCCGCGCCGAGGCGGGTCAGCGGCCGTACATCAGCTTGATGGCCTTGACGAGTCGGGCGACGTCGGCCGGGGTGCGCTCGAAAGTCATCGACGGCAGCAGCGAACGGGCCCGCCGCCGGGTGATCGACTTGGGTCGGCCGAACTCGCGCAACCCGTCCTCGCCGTGGATGCGGCCGAAGCCGGACTCGCCGACACCGCCGAACGGCAGCGTGGACATCCCGGCGAACGTCAGGGTCGAGTTGACCGACGCCATCCCGGAGCGCAGCCGCCGGGCGATCGCCACCGCGCGGCGCCGACCGAAGACGGCACCACCCAGGCCGTACGGGAGGGCGTTGGCCCGCGCGACCGCCTCGTCGGTGTCGCGGACACGATTGATGGTCAGCGTGGGCCCGAAGGTCTCCTCGCGGACGGCGGCCGAGTCCTCGGGCACGTCGATGAGGACCGTCGGCCGGACGTAGGGCGGCTGGACCGCGTCGGCGCCGCCCAACACCGCCCGGCCGCCTCGGGCCAGCGCGTCGTCGATGTGCCGGCGGATCACCTCCACCTGTGCCGGCATGGTGATCGGCCCGATGTCGGCGCCGTCGGGCCCGACGGTGAGCCGGCCCGCCCGGGTGACCACCTTGTCGACGAAGGCGTCGAAGACCGGCTCGACGGCGTAGACCCGCTCGATGCCGATGCAGGTCTGCCCGGCGTTGGTCAGCGCACCCCACACGCACGCCTCGGCGGCGGCGTCCAGGTCGGCGTCCGCGTCGACGATCATGGCGTCCTTGCCGCCCGCCTCCACGAGCACCGGGGTGAGGGACTCGGCGCAGGCGGCCATCACCTTCTTGGCCGTGGCCGTCGAGCCGGTGAAGGCGACCTTGTCGACGCCGGAGCGGCAGAGGGCGGCGCCCACGTCACCGAGCCCGTGCACGGCGGTGAACACGGGGTGCTCGGGCACCACCTCGGCGAGCGTGTCCACCAGCCACTGACCCACCGCCGGCGTGTACTCGCTCGGCTTGAACACGACCGCGTTGCCGGCGGCCAGGGCGTACGCGGCGGAGCCGATCGGCGTGAAGACCGGATAGTTCCACGGGCCGATCACCCCGACGACGCCGTGCGGCTGGTATTCGAGGTGGCCGGAGAACTCGGCGAGGATCAGCCGGGACCGCACCCGGCGGGGGCCGAGCACCCGGCGGGCGTTGCGGGCGGCCCAGTCGATGTGCTCGACCGCGGTGACGACCTCGACGACGGCGTCGGCGACCGGCTTGCCGCCCTCGACGTGCACCAGCTCGGCGAGCTGCTCGATCCGCCGGGCGACCAGCGACCGCCAGCGCAGCAGCCGCTCCCGACGGGCGGCGAAGCCCAACCCGGCCCACCACTGCCCGGCGGCGCGGGCCCGGTCGACGGCCGCCGCGACCTCGGCCGCGGTGGCGACGGGGAAGCGGCCGGCCTCGGCCCCGGTGGCCGGGCTGGTGGAGACCAGCAGGCCGTCGGAGACGAACGGGGCGCCGGGGACATGCACAGCCGTCATGGCGGAAGTCTAGACCCGAACATTACTCACCGGTAGGCCGTCGACCGGCCGAAATGTCCGGCGACGCGGCGCGTCCCGCCGCCTCCGTCGGGACCTGGCGGGACCATGGACCGGCCGCCCGAACCGGGGATCGGGAGCTGACCGCCCGGGGACACGAGGTGACCGCGCGGCCGTGGAGCGCGACTACCGTCTGGTGGCAGGCTGACGCGCGGGGTGACGGTGTGGGGTGGAGGGCTGAGTGTCCATGGAGGAGCGTCACGAACTGCTGCCGTTGTTGACGGTTGCCGGCGGTCCGATGCGGGGTGCGAGCTTCCGGCTGCGCCCGGCGCCGCAGGTGATCGGGCGTGCGCCCACGGTCGACGTGGTCGTCCACGACCCGCACCTCAGCCGCCGGCACGCCGAGGTCTGGCTGGCCCCCGAGGGCGCGTCGCTGCGGGACCTCAGCTCGACCAACGGCACCTGGCTCAACGACCGGCGGATCATCGACGTCGAGCAGCTCGCCGACGGCGATGTGATCCGGCTCGGCCGCACCGAGCTGCGCTTCTTCGACCCGGGGGTGGCGCGCACCGACCCCGTCGGGCTGAGCTTCGGCCTGATCCGTCGGGACCAACGCCCGACCCTGCCGCTGCCGGTGCCGCTGACGAGCCCGCCGACCGCCGTCCGCTGACCGGGCGGTCGCCACAGAGTCGCGCCGCCTCGGGTGGGGGTCACCCACATGGACCGGCGTCGGGCGGGGTGGCAGCATCCCGCGGATGGAGACCGAGCAGCGGATCGTCACGGCCAACGGCATCACCCAGGCGGTACGGGTCGCCGGGCCGCCGGACGGCGTACCGGTGCTCCTCGTGCACGGCAACTGCTCCTCCTCGGCGTTCTGGGAGCCGCTGGTCCGGCACCTGCCGGGCACGCTGCGCGTGGTCGCACCCGACCTGCGCGGCTACGGCGACACCGAGACCGCCCCGGTGAACGCCACCCGAGGGCTGCGCGACTTCGCCGACGACGTGGCCGCGCTGCTCGACGATCCCACCCTGTTCGCCGACGCGGACGCGCGGCCGGTGGTCGTCGGCCACTCGCTCGGCGGCGGCGTGGCCATGCGGCTGCTCGTCGACCACCCCCACCGGGTGGGCGGGCTGCTGCTCTCCGCGCCGGTCTCCCCGTACGGCTTCGGTGGCACCCGTGACCTGGCCGGCACCCCCACCACGCCCGACTTCGCCGGCACCGGCGCGGGAACCGCCAACCCCGACTTCGTCGCCCGGCTCGCCGCGAAGGACCGGAGCGAGGACGCCCCGACGAGCCCGCGCAACGTGCTGCGGACCGCGTACGTGGCGGACGCCGCCTCGCTCGGCGCGGACGAGGACCTGCTGCTCGACAGCCTGCTCACCACCGCCACCGGGGACGACAACTACCCGGGCACGGCCGTCACCTCGGCCGACTGGCCGGGCACCGCGCCCGGCGAGCGGGGCGTGCTCAACGCGCTCGCACCGACGTACTTCCGGATCGCCGACGAGCTGGTCGGAGTGCCGACGAAGCCCCCGGTCACCTGGGTGCGCGGCGACGCCGACGTGATCGTCTCCGACACCTCGCTGTTCGACCTGGCGTACCTCGGCTCGCTGGGCGTGGTGCCCGGCTGGCCCGGCGCCCAGGACTGCCCGCCGCAGCCGATGGTCGGCCAGACCCGGGCGGTGCTGGAGCGCTACACGGCCGCCGGTGGGAGCCACCGCGAGGTGGTGCTCCCGGGATGTGGGCACAGCCCGCACCTGGAGCGGCCGGCGGAGTTCGTCGCCGAACTACTGGCGCTCGCCGCCGTCCCGACGGCCTGACGCCGCCGCCCCTGCCCGAACCGGGCGCGGTGGGTGAAATATGCCACGACGTCTCGACAACCGAGCGTCACATGGCAGACTCGCGCGTAACTTAGCGGCCGTTCAATCGGCCGCGCTGGAGCAGCCTGTTGGGGAGGCCGGTCGTGGCGCGCGAGTTCACCAGCGTTGGCGTCGTGGGGCTGGGCACGATGGGTGCCGGCATCGTCGAGGTGTTCGCCCGCAACGGCCTGGCGGTCGTCGCCGTCGAGATCTCCGAGGGGGCGCTGGAACGTGGCCGCGCCAACCTCACCGGCTCCACCGACCGGGCGGTCGCCAAGGGCAAGCTCGACCCGGCCGACCGGGACGCGCTGCTCGGCCGGGTGACCTTCGCGGTCGGCCTCGACGCCCTCCACTCGGTCGACCTCGTCATCGAGGCCGTCCCCGAGCACCTGGACCTGAAGCAGCGGATCTTCGCCGAGCTGGACCGGGTCTGCAAGCCCGAGGCGATCCTCGCCACCAACACCTCGTCGCTGAGCGTCACCGAGATCTCCGTCGCCACCACCCGGCCCAATCAGGTCATCGGCATCCACTTCTTCAACCCCGCTCCGGTGATGAAGCTGGTCGAGGTCGTCCGCACCGTGGTCACCTCGGCCGACGTGGTCGCCGACGTGGAGGCGCTCTGCGCCCGGCTCGGCAAGGTCGACGTGACCATCAACGACCGCGCCGGCTTCATCGCCAACGCCCTGCTCTTCGGCTACCTCAACCACGCCGTCGGCATGTTCGAGGCGCACTACGCCAGCCGCGAGGACATCGACGCCGCCATGAAGCTCGGCTGCGGCCTGCCGATGGGGCCGCTCGCGCTGATGGACCTGATCGGCCTCGACACCGCGTACGAGATCCTCGACACCATGTACCGGCGCGGCGGGCGGGACCGCCGGCACGCCCCGGTGCCGCTGATCAAGCAGATGGTCACGGCCGGTCTGCTCGGCCGCAAGTCCGGCCGGGGCTTCTACACGTACGAGCGGCCGGGCTCCCCGGTCGTCGTACCGGACGAGGCGACGCCGGTGGCCACGGGCGCCGCGCTCGCCGACGGCGCCCGCGCCATCACCAAGGTCGGCGTGGTCGGCTCCGGGACGATGGCGACCGGCATCATCGAGGTCTTCGCGAAGGCCGGCTACGAGGTGGTTTCGGTGACCCGGGGCGCGGAGAAGTCCGCGAAGGTCTGCGACGCCGTCAAGACCTCACTCACCAAGGGCGTGGTGCGCGGCAAGCTGAGCGAGGACGACCGGGACGCCGCGCTCGGCCGGGTCACCTGGTCGGCCACCCTCGACCACCTCGCCGACGTCGACCTCGTGGTCGAGGCGGTGGTCGAGGAGTTGAGCGTGAAGAAGGCGCTCTTCGCCAGCCTCGACGAGATCTGCAAGCCGGGCGTCGTGCTCGCCACGACCACGTCCTCGCTGCCGGTGATCGACGTCGCGATGGCCACCCAGCGGCCCGCCGACGTGGTCGGGCTGCACTTCTTCAACCCGGCCCCGATCATGCCGCTGGTCGAGGTGGTGCGGACCATCCGGACGTCGCCGGAGACCACCGCCACCGCCCGGGCGGTGTGCGCCGCGCTCGGCAAGACCGCCGTGGTGTGCGGGGACCGCTCCGGGTTCATCGTCAACGCGTTGCTCTTCCCGTACCTCAACGACGCGGTGAAGATGCTGGAGGCCAGCTACTCCACCGCCGACGACATCGACCACGCGATGAAGCTCGGCTGCGGCTACCCGATGGGCCCCTTCGAGCTGCTCGACGTGGTCGGTCTGGACGTGTCGCTGGCCATCCAGCGGGAGCTCTACCTGGAGCTGCGCGAGCCGGGCTTCGCCCCCGCGCCGCTGCTGGAGCACCTGGTCACCGCCGGCTATCTGGGGCGCAAGACCGGCCGGGGCTTCCGGGACCACACCCACCGCTGACCCGGGTCGACACCGCTCCTCGCCGCGGTCGTCACGGCCGTCGGCGCCCGCCAGCCGGCGGACGACCTTGGCGAGGCCGCGACCTGGGAGTGACCGTAACCTTGGGTACGTGAGTCCTCGTCGTAACCGTCCCCGCCGGGACGACGCCGCCCACGTGGACGCGGAGCGGGCCCGGCAGGGCGTCGAATCCGTGCAGCAGTGGCGCGACGGCGAGTGGCAGGTACGCGGGATCAGCGGCGGCTCGTCGGTCAAGACGTACCGCTGCCCCGGGTGCGACCAGGAGATCCGCCCCGGGGTCGCGCACGTGGTGGCGTGGCCGGCGGACGGGCGGGGTGACCTGACCGACCGCCGGCACTGGCACAGCGGTTGCTGGCGGGCGCGGGAGCGGCGCGGCCCGGTGGTCCAGCGGGGGCGCGGCGCGCCCCGCTACGGCTGAGCGATCTGGATCACGTCGTTTGCTCCCCGGACGGGCGGCGGCGGCGAGTTCGGGCCAGACTTGAGCGGTGAGCACAGCGATCCGCGCGTCGTCCATCCTTCCCGGCCGCCGGGAGGACATCGAGCTGCACACGGCCGACGGGCTGCGGCTGGTCGGTGAGCTGGCCCGGCCGGTGGACCGGGAGCCGGTGGCCACCCTGGTCTGCCTGCACCCGCTGCCCACCCACGGCGGGATGATGGACAGCCACGTGTTCCGCAAGGCGGCCTGGCGGTTGCCGGCCCTGGCCGACGTCGCGGTGCTCCGGTTCAACACCCGAGGCACCAGCAGCGTGCGCGGCACCAGCGAGGGGGCGTTCGACAACGCGGTCGGGGAGCGCTTCGACGTGGCCGCCGCGATCGAGTACGCCGAGTTCCACGAGCTGCCCGACATCTGGCTCCTCGGCTGGTCCTTCGGCACCGACCTGGCCCTCAAGCACGGCTGCGACCCGGCGGTGAGCGGCGCGATCCTGCTCTCCCCGCCGCTGCGCTACTCCAAGCCGGAGGACCTGGCGCAGTGGGCGCGCTCCGGCCGCCCGCTGGTCGCGCTGGTGCCCGAGTTCGACGACTACCTGCGCCCGGAGGAGGCCCGGCAGCGGTTCGCCGCGGTCCCGCAGGCCGAGGTGGTGGGGGTGCCCGGGGCGAAGCACCTGTGGGTCGGTGACGCCGAGCGGGTGCTCGACGAGGTGGTCCGGCGGGTCAACCCGGCCGTCCCGCTGCCGCTGCCCACCACCTGGGACGGCCCGATGGAGACCGGCGACGTCAGCGCGTACGCCGACCGCACGGTGGCCTCGTTCGCGGACCGACCGGTGCCGGGGCCGCCGCAGGCGAAGGCCGGCTGACCGGCGTCACCGCGACTGCTGTCGGGGCAGCACCACCTCGCGCAGGATGAGTTGGATGGCGGCGACCGTCGGAATGGCGATCAGCGCGCCGACCACGCCGATGAGGGCGACCCCCAGCAGCGCGGCGAGCAGGGCGGCGACCTCGTTGACCTGCACCGAGCGGCGCATCACCTTCGGGTAGATGAGGTAATTCTCCACCTGCTGGTAGACGAGGAAGAACACCGCGCAGGCGATGCCGGCCGACAGGTCGGTGGCGAAACCGACGAGACTCACGATCACCGCGCCGAGGGTGGCGCCGATCTGCGGGATCAGGTCGGTGACCGCGACCACCACCGCCAACGCGATCGGGTAGGCCAGCCCGACGATCAGCGCGAAGATGAACGTGCTGAGCCCGGCCAGCACCGCGATGCACAGCGCGCCGACCATGTACGCGCCGACCTTGGCCAGGATCTCGTCGCCGATCAGCTGCACCCGCTCCCGCCGGGACCGGGGCACCAGGGCGTAGCCGAGGGCGCGGAGCCGGTTGAAGTAGGCCAGGAAGTAGATGGTCAGCACCAGCACCGTGAGGATCCGGAAGATGGTGCCGAAGATCAGCTGAGCGCCGCCGAGCACCCCGCCGAGCGCCCGACTCACGGTCTCCGCGTTCACCGCCCCCTGCACCCGCTGCACCAGGTCGTACCGCTCGACGAGGTCGTTGACCGTCTCGTTGCGGCGCAGGTCCTGCACCAGGTGCGGTAGCTGTTCGACGAACTGGCCGGACTGGGTGACGATCGGCGGCACCAGCGCCACCACGCCGCCGCAGAGCAGCAGCACCACGGTGAGGGCGACCACGCTGACGGCCAGGCCGTGCGGCAGGCCCCACTTCCGCAGCCGGGCCACCGCCGGGTTGAGGCCGACCGCGAGGAAGAGCGCGATGAGGACCAGGACCAGGATGCCGGCCGCGTTGCGTACGCCGAGATAGAGCGTGTACGCCGACAGCACGCCGAGCGCCCCGGTGAAGCCCAGCAGGAAGCTGTTGCGGCGCAGCGGCCGCCCCGGTGGGCCGAAGCGCCCGGTGCCGGCGCCCGGCGGCGGGTCGAACGGTGCGGTCGACGGGTCGTCCGCCGGCGGATCGTGCGGTGTCGCCTCCGTGCCCGGGCCGGGGGTGTGCCGTCGCGGGCGGGCCCGCTCCGGGTCGGGATGCTCCCCGTCCCCGCGGCCCGGTCCGTCGGCCCTCGGCCCGTCCTGCGTCACCAGATCCTCCGGTCAGGTCCCGCGGCGAGGCCGCCCGATCCTCGGCCGGCGCGTCCCCGCACCGGCCCTGCCCGAGACTACTGGTCACCCCTGTCCCGAAGCATCCGCTCTCACCGACAGTCGAGCCGCCCTCGTCACCGCCTTTCGCGCACACGGTGGTCGGCCGCCCTCGGGTCGCGGGCATCGGAGGGCGGCGTCCGACATTCAGCCGGGCCGCGATCGCTCTGCCGCCGCACCACGGGGCAGCGACGCGGCGGAGTCGGGTCGGCGGACCACATCCGACAAGGGCGATGACTCTGCGGCATATTCATGACGCAGATTCATCGCCCTTGTCTGTCGAGGTCTCCCGGCGGCGAGATCGGTGGCGGCGAGCACCGGAGGGGCCGAGCGTGCGCCCGTCACTCCTTCTCGACGGTCACCGTGTTGGGCTTCGCGGCACGCTCGTCGGTGGTGGGCTTGCTGGGCCGCTTCCCGTTCTCGCCGGTGCTCTTGATCTTCGTGGGGGTGGCGCCACGGCCACCCTCGCCGGGCACGGCGGCCACCGTCGGCTCGCCGTCCGCGGCGGCGCCGGGAGCCCCGTCGTCCACGGTGGTCACCGGCTCGGCCACCGGCCGCGCCTTCGGCTGGCCGGCGTCCTTCGACGCGCTCTCGACCTTCGCGGCCGCCGGCGCGGCCCCGGCGGCCTCCGCCGCCGCGTCGGCGCCGGGCTGCTTCGCCGAGCCGCCGGACGCTACCGTGCCGACGGGCTGCGGCGTGCCGGCGCCGGACTGCGCCGTCGCGGCGACGGGCTGGGGCGTGCCCGCGCCGGGCTGCGCGTTGGGGTCACCCGGTCGGGAACCCACGGCCGGCTTCGCCGTCGGGTCCCCGCTCGTGTCCTTTCCGGCGTCGACGGGTCGGGCCGCCACGGCCGGACCGGCGGCCGAGGCGGGGCTGACCGCACCGGCCGGCGGCGGGGAGGTGGGACCGTCCCCACCGGGCATGGCCAGCGACTGCAGGCGCAGGTCGGCCAGCTTCCGCTGCAGCTCATCCGACTCCTGCCGGGACTTCCAGGTCTCCTGCCGCAGGTCGGCGAGCTGCTGCTGGGCCTGGGCGATCTCCAGCATCACCTGGGCGAGCTGCTGCCGGCCGGCGGCGACCTCCTGTTGCGTCGCCGCAAGGTGCTGCTGGGTGGTGGCGAGGGCCTGCTGGGTCGTCGCCGCGTACTCCTCGAACTGCCGCCGGGACGCCGAGACGTGCTCGTCGGCGGTGCGCCGCTTCTCGCTCGACTCGCTCTCCGCCTGGCGCAGCAGCTCGGTTGCCTGCTCCTCGGCCTGCTGGCGCAGCGTCGCCGCGTCCCGCTCCGCCGCCTGACGGACGCGGTCGGCGCCCTGCTCGATCTCGTTCTTGCGGGTCGTGTACTCGGCCTCCAACTGGTCCCGCCGAGAGGTGAAGGAGGTCTCCAACTCCTCCTTGCGCGCGCGGAACTCCGTCTCCAGCTCCTGGCTGCGGGCGGTGTGAGCGGTCTCCAGCTCCTGCTGGCGGGCCTTGTACTGCTTCTCCAACTCGTCGCGGCGCGTGGCGAACTCCTGATCGGCGGTGGCGCGGCGCTGTGCGAGCTCCCGGTCGGCGGCCTCGCGACGGGAGTTCACCTCCTTCTCCACCCCGGCCCGCCAGGCCCCCAGCTCCTGCTGGGTCTGCGCCCGCGACTGCTGCACGTACGCCTCGGTCTCACTGCGCATCCGCTGCACGTACGCCTCGGTCTCGGCGCGGCTGCGCTTGGCCGCCTCAGCGGCCTGCGTGGTCAGCCGCTCCGCCTCCTGCTGGGCCTTCGCCCGGGTGGCGCGACCCGCCATCGAGGCGTCGTCGATGATCTGCTTGGCCTCCCGCTGCGCCTTCGCGTGGGTGGCCCGTCCCGCCTCGGTGGCCTGGTCGACGAGGCGCTTGGCCTCCTGCTGGGCCTTGGCGTGCACCTCCTTGGCGGCGTCGCGCAGCTGCGTCGCCTCCTGCTGCGCCTTCGCCAGAGCCTCCTTGGCCGCCTCCCGCAGCTTGGTGGCCTCCTGCTGCGCGCGGGTGTGGATCTCCTTCGCGGTCTCCCGCAGCTGGGTCGCCTCCTGCTGCGCCCGGGTCAGCTCGTCCTGGGCGGTGCGCCGCAGCTTCGCGGCCTCCTCCTTGGCCGTGCGCAGGGCGGTCTCCGACTCGGCCTTGCGGGCGGCGGCCTGCCGCTCCTCCTCGGCCCGCCGCGCGGCCAGGGCGATCTCGAAGTCCTTCAGCGCCTTCTCGGCCTGCTCGCGCGCGTCCTCGATGATGTGCTCGGCCGCGGCCCGGCGGGAATCGATCTCGTCGTTGGCGACGCGGAGAATGTCCTCGGCCTGCTCCTCGGCGAGACTGAGGATCTGCTCGACGCGTGGGCCGAGATGTTTGAACGAGGCCCGGTCGACCACGCCGATCTGCTTGCGCACCTGGGCGAGATCCCGTTGCAGGACCTCCACCTGGCCGGCGAGCTTGTGGATCTGTGTGTACGCCTGCTCCCGCTCGGCGGCGAGCGTCGCGATCTCGTGCTCCGCACGCGCGACGTACCGCTCCACCTGCTTCTTCTCGTACCCCCGCAGAGCGGACTCGAAGCTGGGCTCCGTGGCCACGTCCCCGCCGAGAGCGAACAGTTCCTCGCCGTGCGACATGCCCTCATCCTCACACGCAACGGCCCCTGCTGGGGCGATACGGACGCCCCTGTTGGGACCTACTTCACTCGGGTCGTACCGGGGGATATCAGTGGGTGGGAAAAAGCATGCGGCGCGGGGCCGCACCGGTTGTCCGGTGCCGCCCCGCGCCGCGTCATGCCCCGACCTGGCGGTTCGTCAGCTGGCCGTCTCGGCGGCCACCTTGTCGCCGCCGGCCTTCTCGGCCTCCGGCTTGGCGTTCGCGCCGGCTGGCACGCCCGGGACGATGCCGGCGAGGCCGGACAGCATCTGACCGAGCTGCGAGGTGACGGCATCCTTCTGACGGGTGAGGTCCTCGACCTCGCGGCGGGCGGCCTGCGTGGTCAGCTCCGCCTCGGTGCGCGCCTCGCTGAGCAGACGCTGCGACTCGGCCTTCGCCTCGTTGAGGGTCTTCTCGGCCAGGGCCTTCGCCTTGTCGACGGTCTCGTTGGCGGTGCGCTCCGACTCGACCCGGCGCGCCTCGGCCCGCTGCTCGATCTCCTTCGCCCGCTCCTGCGCGGCCCGCGCCCGCTGCTCGGCCTCGCTGACCAGCTTCTGGGTCTGCGCCACCTGGGCGGCGTGCCGCTCGGACTCCTCGCGCTCGGCCTTCTCGCGCCGCTCGGCGAGCTGGAGCTCCAGGGCCTGGAGGTCCTTGTCCCGCTTGTCGCGGGCGTCGGTCAGCAGCTTCGTCGCCTCGGCCCGCTTCTCCTCGGCCTCCCGCGCCGCCTTGGCCCGCTGCTGGGTGATCTCCCGCTCGGCGGTGGCCCGCAGGGTCGCCACCTCCCGCTCGACGGTCGACTTCAGCTCGGCGACCTCGTGCGCGGTGACGGTGCGCAGCTGCTTGGTCTCGCGCTCGGCGTCGGCGCGCAGCGTGTCGGCCTCACGGCGGGCCTGCACCCGGACCTCGGCGGCCTCCCGCTCGGCGGCGGTGCGGACGTTGCCCGCCTCGCGCTCGGCGGTCGCCTTCATGGCGGCGGCCTCGGCGCGGGCCTTGTCGGTGATCTCACGCGCCTCCAGGCGGGCGGCGGAGAGGATGCCCTCCGACTCGCGCTTCGCCTCGCTGCGGTGGTCGTTGGCCTGCTCCTCGGCCAGCCGGAGGATCTGCTCGACGCGGGTGCCGAGGCCGGAGAGGGTCGGCCGGCTGTTCTCCTCGAGCTGCTTGTTGGTGTCGGTGAGCTTCTGCTCCAGCGCGCTCATGCGCTGCTCGGCCTGGCGGAGGCGACGCTGCGCGTCGTTCATCCGCTGCTCGGCCTCGGCACGGGCCTGCTCGGACTGGGTCAGCGCGGCGGTCATCCGGCCGATGAAGTCATCGACCTGGTGCGTGTTGTATCCGCGCAGGCCAACGGTGAAATCTGGCTGCGAGTTCGCGTTATCGAAGAACGCGAGAGGGGAGGACTGCTGCTGGGGCATTGGGACATACTGGCAGACGCCCCAGGGTGCTTCGCAAGAGCGGTACGAACCTTTCGCGTCCTCTTTACATGGTCAACTCCTGCCCGACGGGGCGACCGGGCCGGACCGCGATCTTGGCTGCTCCCGGGCGGGCGCGGCGGCACGGGGCGGAGCGCGGAAAAGGGTCGCGGCGGTCACCCGCGACCCTTTGTCCGGCCTACCTCGGGATCGCACGAAAGGCTCTCAACCACCCGCGCGAAAGACGTATCGCGTCCGCCCCAATGGTCAGCCGCCGCTCCACCGGACGGCGGCCGGAGCGCTCCCCGTCGTCGGGCTCCGCGCCGCCGCGACGGTCAGTGACCGCGGAAGCGGTTGATGGCGGTCTCGTGCCGGGCCCGCAGCTCCGGGTCGCGCACCCCCAGGCCGTCGCGCGGCGCGAGGCAGCGCACGCCGACCTTGCCCTGGTGGGCGTTGCGGTGCACCTCGTACGCGGCCTGGCCGGTCTGCTCCAGCGGGTACGTCTTCGACACCGTCGGATGCACCCGACCCAGCGCGACGAGCCGATTGGCCTGCCACGCCTCGTGATAGTTGGCGAAGTGGCTGCCGACGATCCGCTTGAGGTGCATCCACAGGTAGCGGTTGTCGTACTGGTGCTGGAAGCCGCTGGTGGACGCGCAGGTGACGATGGTGCCGCCGCGTCGGGCGACGTAGACGCTGGCGCCGAAGGTCTCCCGGCCCGGGTGCTCGAAGACGATGTCCGGGTCCTCGCCGCCGGTCAGCTCGCGGATGCGCTCACCGAAGCGCCGCCACTCGTCCTGGTCCTGGGTCTCCTCGTCCTTCCAGAATCGGAATCCCTCGGCGGCGCGGTCGATGACCAGGTCGGCGCCCATCTTCCGGCACAGCTCGGCCTTCTCCGGCGAGGAGACGACGCAGACCGGGATGGCGCCACCGTTCAGCGCCATCTGGGTGGCGTAGCCGCCGAGGCCGCCGGAGGCGCCCCAGATCAGCACCACGTCGCCCTGCTTCATGTTCGCGCCGTGGTGGGACACCAGCTGCCGGTACGCCGTCGAGTTGACCAGCCCCGGGCTGGCCGCCTCCTCCCAGCTGAGGTGTCGCGGCTTGGGCATCAGCTGGTTGGCCTTGACGACCGCCAGCTCGGCGAGCCCGCCGAAGTTGGTCTCGAAGCCCCAGATCCGCTGCTGCGGGTCGAGCATCGTGTCGTCGTGGCCGGCGGCGTCCTCCAGCTCCACGGAGAGACAGTGCGCGACCACCTCGTCGCCGGGCAGCCACCGGGTCACGCCGGGGCCGGTGCGCAGCACGACGCCCGCGGCGTCCGAGCCCACCACGTGGTACGGCAGGTCGTGCCGTCGGGTCAGGTCCGAGAGCCGCCCGTAACGCTGGAGGAACCTGAAGGTGGAGAGCGGCTCGAAGATGCTGGTCCACACGGTGTTGTAGTTGATGGCGCTGGCCATCACCGCGATCAGCGCCTCGCCGGGGCCGAGCTCCGGGGTGGGCACCTCCTGGACGTGCAGCGCCTTGCGCGGGTCCTTGTCCCGGGTCGCCATGCCGTCGAACATCCGGGTCTCGTCGGCCCGTACGACCACGCCCCGGTAGGTCTGCGGCACCGGAAGTCCGGCGAGGCCCGCGAGTTCGCGGTCCGGGTCGTTGGAGTCCTCCGCCGCCATGATCGTTTCGAGGATGTCCTGCACGGTGACCTCCCGTTCGTCCGCACCCGCGCGGGGCCTGGGTGCTGCCATCGTCGGCGCCGGTGCGACCGGCCGCCATGTCGTCGTCCGACACAACCGGCCGCCGGGGTCGCGTTCCTGTTGGAGGCGGACGTTACTGAACGGTAGCTAGGGCGGGAAGTCCTCTGTGAAAAATCGCATCGGCCGATGCGTGAAGGTGCCCGGGAGAACGTTGCACCGTGCAGTGACGTGCTCCCGGGGCCCGTTCCACGACGTCGGCGGCTCTTCGCGACCGGCCCGGCGGGACCGCCCGCCGGGCCGGTCGACGGTCAGTGGCCGGCGGCCGGCTCGACCAGCTCGACCAGGACGCCACCGGCGTCCTTCGGGTGCACGAAGTTGATCCGCGAGTCGGCGGTGCCGCGCCGCGGGGTGTCGTAGAGCAGCCGCATCCCGCGTTCGCGCAGAGCCGCGCAGGCCGCGTCGATGTCGACCACCGTGTACGCCACCTGCTGCACGCCCGGGCCGTTGCGGTCCAGGAACTTCGCGATGGTGCTCTCCGGCGAGAGCGGGGCGAGCAGTTGGACGCAGCCGCCCTCGGTGGTCGGGCCGACGGCCAGCATCGCCTCCCGGACGCCCTGCTCGGCGTTGGTCTCGGTGTGTACGCAGCGCATGCCGAACGTCCGCTGGTAGAAGTCGATCGCGGCGTCCAGGTCGGCCACGGCGATCCCGACGTGGTCGATCCGGCGCAGCCCGATGTCTGTGACGTAGTCCGCAGCGGGCTCGACGGGGGAGTTCTCAGCCATGGCGCTAGTCTGGCCGAACAATCGTTAAGGCGTACAGGTCGGCACCCCCCTCGGAGGCAGGTATGGCTTCGGTGATCATCAGCGGCGCGCGGACCCCGATGGGGCGCCTGCTGGGCAACCTCAAGGACCTTCCGGCCACGAAGCTCGGCGGCATCGCCATCAAGGCCGCCCTGGAGCGGGCCGGTGTGAGCCCCGACCAGGTGCAATACGTGATCATGGGGCAGGTGCTCCAGGCCGGCGCCGGCCAGATCCCGGCCCGTCAGGCGGCCGTCGAGGCGGGCATCCCGATGTCCGTGCCGGCGCTGACCATCAACAAGGTCTGCCTCTCCGGTCTGGACGCGATCGCCCTGGCCGACCAGCTGATCCGGGCCGGCGAGTTCGACGTGATCGTGGCCGGCGGCATGGAGTCGATGACCAACGCCCCGCACCTGCTGCTGGGCCAGCGCGGCGGCTACAAGTACGGCGACGTGGTGGTCAAGGACCACATGGCGCTGGACGGGCTCACCGACGCCTGGGACTGCTGCTCGATGGGTGAGTCCACCGAGCGGCTCGGCGCGAAGCACGGCATCTCCCGCGAGGAGCAGGACGCGTTCGCCGCGGCCAGCCACCAGCGGGCCGCCGCCGCGCAGAAGAACGGCCACTTCGCCGACGAGATCACCCCGGTGGTCATCCCGCAGCGCAAGGGCGACCCGCTGGTCATCAGCGAGGACGAGGGGATCCGGCCGGACACCACCGTCGAGTCGCTGGGCAAGCTGCGGCCGGCGTTCACGAAGGACGGCACCATCACCGCCGGCAGCTCCTCGCCGATCTCCGACGGAGCCGCCGCCGTCGTCGTGATGAGCAAGGCCAAGGCCAAGGAGCTGGGGCTGACCTGGCTGGCCGAGGTCGGCGCACACGGCAACGTCGCGGGCCCGGACAACTCCCTGCACTCGCAGCCGTCGAACGCGATCCAGCACGCCCTGCGCAAGGGTGGGCTGAGCGTCGCCGACCTCGACCTCGTCGAGATCAACGAGGCGTTCGCCCAGGTCGGCGTCCAGTCGATCCGCGACCTCGGGATCAGCCCGACGAAGGTGAACGTGAACGGCGGGGCCATCGCGCTGGGCCACCCGATCGGCATGTCCGGCGCCCGCCTGGTGCTCACGCTCGCCCTGGAACTCAAGCGTCGGGGCGGCGGCACGGGCGCGGCGGCGCTCTGCGGCGGCGGCGGGCAGGGCGACGCCCTGATCATCCACGTTCCGGCAGCGGGCGAGTGAGCGGAACCATGGCCGACGCCCCGACCGCCGACGCCGTCCCGGTGCGGCGCAGTCGGGACGTACCCCTGCTGGTCGAGCGGGCCCGCGCGGGTGACCCCCGCGCGGTGGCCCGCCTGATCACCCTCGTGGAGAACGGCGACGAGGTGCTGCGGGACATCGCCGCGGCGCTGGCGCCGTACGCCGGTCAGGCCCAGGTGGTCGGGCTGACCGGCTCGCCCGGGGTGGGCAAGTCGACCACCACCAACGAGCTGGTCCGCGCGCTGCGGACGCGGGGGCACCGGGTCGGGGTGCTGGCGGTCGATCCGTCCAGCCCGTTCACCGGGGGCGCGATCCTCGGCGACCGGGTGCGCATGCAGGACCACGCCACCGACCCGGGCGTCTACATCCGCTCGATGTCCAGCCGGGGCCACCTCGGCGGGCTGGCCGCCGCCACGCCGCAGGCGGTGCGGGTGTTGGAGGGTGCCGGCTGCGACGTGGTGCTGGTGGAGACCGTCGGGGTCGGGCAGGCCGAGGTGGAGGTGGCCTCGCTGGCCGACACCACGCTGGTGCTGCTCGCGCCCGGAATGGGCGACGCGATCCAGGCGGTCAAGGCGGGCATCCTCGAGATCGCCGACGTCTTCGTGGTCAACAAGGCCGACCGGGACGGCGCCGACGCGACCCATCGCGACATCCAGGGCATGATCGCGCTGGGCGAGCGCGGCCCGGGCGACTGGCGTCCCCAGGTGGTGCGGGCCGTCGCCGCGCGGGGCGAGGGGATCGACGACATCGCGGCGGCCATCGACAAGCACCGCGGGTGGCTGGTCGAGCACGGTGAGCTGCGCCGTCGGCAGGAGGCGCGGGCCGCCGCCGAGATCGAGGCCATCGCGCTGGGCGTGCTGCGCGACCGGATGGGCTCGCTGCGCGACGGTACGGAGCTGCCGTCGCTCGCGGCCAGGGTGGCCGAGGGTGCGATCGACCCGTACGCCGCCGCGGACCAGCTGCTGGAGCAGCTCGGGAGCTGACCGGTCCACTGCGGACCCTCCCGCCTTAGTACGCTCGCACCGCCCCTCGGAACCCCGGGGGGCGGTGCGACGTTTTGGGGGAGACCATGGCTGACGAGGCGACGCAGGCGCAGTCGGTGACAGCGGTTCCGGCGACGGGTGGGACGACGTCCGTCGACGACGACGTGCTGGAGAAGATCGCGGTGGCCGCTGCCCGGGCGGTGCCCGGTGTGACCGACCTGGGCGGGGACGCGGCGCGGATGCTCAACTCGGTGCTCGACCGGATCGGCCTGGACGACGTCGGCGACGCCACCCGTGGCGCCTCGGCGAAGGTGGTGAACGGCGGTGCCGTGATCGACCTGTTCATCGTCATCGAGGCCGGCCGCACGGTGCCGGAGGTGACCGAGGCGGTCCGCGCGAAGGTGACCGAGGCGGTCGAGGCGTACGGGCTGCGGGTCGACGCCGTCAACATCCGCGTCGACGACGTGGCGCTCGCGGAGCCGCCGGCACCGACCGCCTGACCAGGTTACCCACGGGTACCAGTTTACTTAGCGATCGTTCAGGCCGGGGCTCTACACTCGACGTGCAGTCGAGCTCGAGGAGGAGCCCCGCCCATGAACGCCGACGAGATCGCCGCCGGACGGGCCCGCTGGCAGGCCCGGTACGACGCCGCGCGCAAGCGGGACGCGGACTTCACCACCCTCTCCGGGATGACCGTCGACCCGGTCTACGGGCCGCCGGAGGGCGTCGCCTACCCGGGCTTCGAGCGCATCGGGTGGCCGGGCGAGTACCCGTACACCCGGGGTCTGTACCCGACCGGCTACCGCGGGCGGACCTGGACCATCCGGCAGTTCGCCGGCTTCGGCAACGCCCGGCAGACCAACGAGCGCTACAAGATGATCCTCGGGGCCGGCGGCGGCGGGCTCTCCGTCGCCTTCGACATGCCGACCCTGATGGGCCGTGACTCCGACGATCCGCAGTCGCTCGGCGAGGTCGGCCACTGCGGCGTCGCGGTGGACAGCGCCGCCGACATGGAGGTGCTGTTCGACGGCATCGACCTGGCCGGCGTCACCACCTCCATGACCATCTCCGGCCCGGCGGTGCCGGTCTTCTGTATGTACCTGGTCGCCGCCGAGCGGCAGGGCGCCGACCTGTCGAGCCTGGACGGCACGCTCCAGACCGACATCTTCAAGGAGTACATCGCGCAGAAGGAGTGGCTCTTCGACCCGGAGCCGCACCTGCGTCTCATCGGTGACCTGATGGAGTACTGCGCTCGGGAGATCCCGCGTTACAAGCCGCTCTCCGTCTCCGGCTACCACATCCGCGAGGCCGGCTCGACCGCCGCGCAGGAGCTGGCGTACACGCTGGCCGACGGGTTCGGCTACGTCGAGCTGGGCCTCTCGCGCGGGCTCGACGTCAACGTCTTCGCGCCCGGGCTGAGCTTCTTCTTCGACTCGCACGTCGACTTCTTCGAGGAGATCGCCAAGTTCCGGGCCGCCCGCCGCATCTGGGCCCGCTGGCTGCGCGACGTGTACGGCGCCACCAGCGAGAAGGCCCTCTGGCTGCGGTTCCACACTCAGACCGCCGGTGTCTCGCTGACCGCTCAGCAGCCGGTGAACAACGTCGTGCGTACGGCCGTCGAGGCGCTCGCCGCGGTGCTCGGCGGGACCAACTCGCTGCACACCAACGCCCTGGACGAGACCCTGGCCCTGCCCACCGACGAGTCCGCCGAGATCGCCCTGCGTACGCAGCAGGTGCTGATGGAGGAGACCGGGGTGACGAACGTGGCCGACCCGCTGGGCGGCTCCTGGTACGTCGAGGCGCTCACCGACAAGATCGAAGCCGAGGCGGAGGAGATCTTCGCCCGGATCCGGCAGCTCGGCGGCGAGGGCCCGCACCAGATCGGCCCGATGACCTCCGGCATCCTGCGCGGCATCGAGGACGGCTGGTTCACCGGCCACATCGCCGAGTCGGCCTTCGTCTACCAGCAGGCCCTCGAGAAGGGCGACAAGAAGATCGTCGGGGTCAACTGCCACACCGGCACGGTCGCCAAGGACCTGGAGATCCTCCGCATCTCGCACGAGGTGGAGCTCGAGCAGCGGCGGATGCTGGCCGAGCGGAAGTCCGGCCGGGACGACGCCGCCGTGAAGGCCGCGGTGGCCCGGATGGTCGAGGTCAGCCGCACCGGCGAGAACATGATCCCGGCGATGCTCGACGCCGTCCGGGCGGAGGCCACGCTGGGCGAGATCTGCGACGCCCTCCGCGCCGAATGGGGCACCTACCGGGAACCCGCCCGCTTCTAACTCCCGCCCCCCGTCCCCGCCCTCCTCTCCACGCGCGATCTTGCAGTTTCGGCCCCCGACAAAAGCCGCGGAAGCCCCGTAGCGCGGGCCGGAATCGCACGATCACGGGGAGGGGGGCGGTGGTGTCCGGGGAGGGGCGGTGAGCAGGGTGAGAACTGCAACTGTCGCCGTCGCGGTTGATCTGAGTTCGGCGGCGTCCGTGCGAGACTAGGTAACCATGAGCGACCCACGGATCACCTCGTCGATCTTCACACGCGGCGCGGTCGACCTCAGCGCGCTGCGCACCCCTGCCCCGACCGCCACGCCGGCCCAGGCGGGGCCGCCGGCGGGAGCCCCCGGCGGTGCCGTGGGCGGCGCCGGCGTCACCGTCATCGACGTGACCGAGGCGACCTTCCAGACCGAGGTGCTGGAACGGTCCCTGACCACACCGGTCGTCATCGACTTCTGGGCCGAGTGGTGCGAGCCGTGCAAGCAGCTGTCCCCGGTGCTGGAGCGGCTGGCGGTCGAGGGTGGCGGCGCGTGGGTCCTTGCCAAGATCGACGTTGACACCAACCCGCGGATCGCGCAGATGTTCCGGGTGCAGGGCATCCCGATGGTCTACGCCGTGATCGGCGGGCAACCCGTCGACGCGTTCTCCGGCGTGGTGCCCGAGGCGCAGCTGCGGCAGTGGATCCAGGCCGTGCTCAAGGCCGGTGGCGTGACCGTCGCCGAGGCGACCGACCCGCGGCTCGACGAGGCTGACGACGCCCTGATGAGCGGCGATCTCGACGCCGCCGAGCGGGCGTACCGCAAGATCCTGGCCGACGCCCCGGCGGACGCCGCGGCCGAGGCCGGTCTGGCGCAGGTCGGCCTTGCCCGCCGGGTCGCCGGGGCGGACCCGCGGGCGGCGCTCGCCGCAGCCGACGCCGACCCGGCCGACGTGGACGCCCAACTCCTCGCCGCCGACATCGAGGTGCTGAGCGGCCTGGCCGAGCAGGCCTACCAGCGACTGGTCGGTGTGGTGCGGCGCACCGCCGGCGACGAGCGGGAGAAGGTACGCCAACACCTGGTCGGTCTCTTCACCATGGCCGCCCCGGAGGACCCCGCGGTGGCTGCGGCCCGGCGGGCCCTGGCCAGCGCCCTGTTCTGAGCAGCGACACGGTTCCGAGCACGTAGCACGCCAGCGCGGGCCGGCGTACCGGCCGGCCCGCCCGACCTTCGAGGACGGGAGCTCATGATGCGCCGGATCGCCGTCCTCGACGCGCCGACAAATCTGGGTCTGCGACCGCCCACGCCCAGTTCCGTCCCCGGCTGCGGCAAGGCGCCCGGAGCGCTGCGCGACCACGACCTGCTGGCCCGGCTGAGGGCCCGGGACGCGGGCTGCCTGACCCCACCCCGCTACGACCCGGGCGACTGGCGACCCGGCGACGGGGTGTGCCACGCCCGGGAGATCGGGGACTATTCGCTGGCGCTCGCCGACCGGATCGGATCCATCATCGACCGGGGCGAGTTCCCGCTGGTGCTCGGCGGAGACTGCTCCGTCCTGCTCGGCTCCGCGCTGGCCATGCACCGGCTCGGTGAGGCGGTCGGCGGTCGTATCGGCCTGGTCTTCGTCGACGGGCACTCCGACTTCCGCCACCCCGGCAACGCGTCCTACGTGGGCGCTGCCGCCGGTGAGGACCTGGCCCTGGTCACCGGCCGGGGGCAGGCCGACCTGGCCGCGATCGAGGGGCGCCGGCCCTACTTCCGCGACATCGACGTGGTGGTGCTCGGCATCCGGGCCCAGGACGAGTACCGCCTCGATCTCCAGGCCGCCGGCATCATCACCCGCCCGGTGCCCGCGCTGCGCGCCGAGGGCGCCGCCCGCACCGCCCAGTGGGCGCACGAGCAGCTCGCCGACTGCGCGGGCTACTGGGTGCACATCGACGTGGACGTGCTCGACCCCGCGGTGATGCCGGCCGTCGACGCGCCCGACCCCGGCGGCATCGCCTTCGCCGAGCTGGAGATCCTGCTCGCCGGCCTGGTCGACACCCCGCACTGCCTCGGCGTCGAGCTGACGGTTTTCGACCCCGACTACGACCCGGACGGTACGTACGCCGCCGAGATCGTCAACACCGTGGTGGCCGGGCTGGCCCCGGTGACCGCGCCGGAGGCGGTACCGCCCCGGCTGCTTCCGGGCCCGTCCGCCGCGCCCGCCCCCCGCCGGGGCAACGGCCGCCCCGTCATCCCGCCGGTGGCCGCCGGTGCCGCCCCGGCTGTTGCCGTCCCGCCGCTGCCGGAGGTGGCCGTCCCCGACCACGGCGACGCCCAGGCCCGGACCGTCGACGCCGACGAGCCGGACCCGGTCGTTGCCTTCGGGCTGGAGCCGGTGGGCCCTCCCGCCTCGGCCGGTCCCGGCCGCCTCCGCCGACCCCCGGCCACTGCCGCCGGCCCGGCTTCGGGCTCGGGGTCGGCGCCGGCCGCGATCGGCGGATCGGCGCCGCTGATGGAGGCGCCGGAGCCGGACAACGGTCCGCCGCCCGACGAGGACACGCCCCGCTCGGCCGCCGGCTTCGCCTGATTCTCCGACCGGCCAGCACGTCCTCTCCGACCGGCCAGCACGTCGCGCTGCCGGTGTCGGTGTCGGTGCCTGTCGCGGCGGCGATGGCTGCTGCGGGCGGTGGCGGCTGCGGGCGGTGGCGGCCGGTTGACCACGGTGGCGAAGTGGCCCGTGGAGACTGTCGAGCTGCCCCATATCTGAGACGGTCTGCGCGGACGGGTGGGCCACGACAAGATCCACTCCGTTTCCTTGATGTCGCGGGGTCCTCGGCGGCCGGACACCACGACATCAAGGAAACGGAGTCGATCAAGCGACGGGGCGGCCGGAGTGCGCCGGGCAGGGCGCGCAGGGGCGGGGCGCGCAGGGCAGCGGCGGGGCGCGCCGGGCGGGGCCGCGCCGGGCAGGGCGTGCCGGGCCGCCTGAACCGGTCGAGTGTTGGCCGGGGCCGCGCACGCCTGGCCGGCTGCGCTGGCTCGGGTGTGTGGGTCGCGGGGTGCCGGGGCCGGGCAGGCCGGGCGGGCTGCGCCGGCTCAAATGCGCCGGTCCGGGGTGTCGGGCTGCCCTGTGTCGGGCTGCCCTCCGCCGGGCCGCCTGTGTCGGGCAGCCTGCGCCCAGGGCCCCGGCGCGGGCGGGTCGGCCGGGGTCCGTGGGTGCGGTGTGCCGCCGCTCGGGCGGGTCAGCGGGGGAGGGCGCGGAGGAAGCGCTCAGCGATCGGGACCGCGGAGGCGGTGCTCGACCCGCCCTGCTCGACGAAGACGGCGAACGCCACGTCGCCCTGCCAGCCGACGAACCAGGCGTGGGTGTGGGCGGGGTTGTTGTCGTACTCGGCGGTGCCGGTCTTGCCGTGGACCGGCTGGCCGGGCACGTCCTTCAGGGCACTGCCGGTGCCGGCGGTGACCACCTCCCGCATCATCGCCCGGACCGCGTCGACCGACTCCTGCTTGAGCTGGGGGCCGGCGCCGGCCGGCTTGGCCGGGGCCGGCTCCAACAGCAGCTTCGGCTGCTCGAAGCGGCCCTTCGCGACGGCCGCGGTGGCGGCGGCCATGGCCAGCGGGCTGACCACGGTGGTGCCCTGACCGAACGCGGCGGCGGCCTGCTCGGCCCCGGACCCGTTGGCGGAGACCTTGCCGCTGAACGCGTCGACGCCGAGGTCCCACTGGCCCTCCAAGCCCAGCGAGCGGCCGGCGACGGCCAGCCCGTCGGCACCCAGCTTCGGGGCCAGGGCCGCGAAGGCGGTGTTGCAGGACTTGGCGAAGTCGGTGCGGAACGGCACCGGCCCGAGCGCGAAGTTGTCGGAGTTCTTGAACGAGCGGCCCTCCACCGTGAAGGTCTTCGGGCAGTCGACGGTCGCGTCCGGGGTCACCGCGCCCTTGTCGAGCAGGCCGAGCGCGCTGACCATCTTGAACGTCGAGCCGGGCGGCACCTGGGCGGTGAAGGCCAGGTTCTCGCCGGTCGGGCCCGGGCCGTTGGCGGCGGCGAGCACGGCGCCGTCGCTGATGCGTACGGCCACCAGCGCGGAGCGCCGTGACTCGCCGCGCAGCGCCGCATCGGCCGCGTTCTGGGTGGCCACGTCGAGGGTGGTCTTCAGCGGCTGACCGGGCTCGGCCTTGTGCTGGAACACCTCGGTGCCGGTGGGCACGAGCTTGCCGTCCTCGCCGGCGTGTTCGAGGATCACGCTGAGGCCGGGCTTGCCGCGCAGCCGCTCGTCGTAGCGACCCTGGAGGCCGCCGTGGCCCACCAGGTCACCGGCGACGTAGCGGTCGGGGTGGGCGGTCAGGTCGTCGGCCTGCGCCGGGTCGACCGAGCCGAGCAGCGCGCGGGCGAACTCCCGGGTGGGGGCGAGGTCCAGCTTCTCGGACTGGAACTTGGTGCCGGGCAGGTCGTAGATGCGCGGCTTGATCTGCCGGTACGCCTCGTCGCGCAGCGTCACGACCTCGACGAACGCGCCCGGGTCGGCCTCGGCGAGCCGCTTGGGCAGGTCGGCGAGGTCCACCGCAGGCACCAGCGCCGGGCGGATCGCCCGGAACGCGGCGTCGAGCTTGCCGACCAGGTCCTTGACGTCGGGGACCTGGTTGGGCTGGACGCCCACCCGGACCACCGGTCGGGGCGCCACGATCGGCTGGCCCGCCCCGTCGAGCACACCGGCGCGCGGGCTCGGGTCCCGCCGCAACCCGAACCGGTCGCCCTCGGTGAGGTTCTCGTGCACCACCCGCGGCTCCCAGATCACCTGCCACTGGTCGTCGTCGCCCCGGGTCAGCCGCACCTCCCGGTCGTACGCCCAGGGAATGCCACCGGGCAGCGTCCACTCCACGCGGATGCCGGCGGTGGCGATGTCGGCGGTGATCTTCGGGTCGCCCCGGCGGCTCAGCTTGGGCGGGGTGGCCGACAGTTCGCCGGCGAGCTCCTTGAGCTGCTGGCTGACCTTGGTCGCGGGGATCTTGGCGCCGGCCGTGTCGACCAGGCCGACCGCCTGGAGGTCGCCCTTGCGCCAGCCGTCCAGGAAGGCGTCGACGCTGCGCTCCGGGCCGTCGCTGTCCGAGCAGGCGGTGAGCCCGCCGGCGGCGAGCGCCGCGGTGAGGAGCACGACGAGCGGAGCGCGGAGACGGTAACGCCCGGAACGGGGGTACGACAGGTGCATGGAGCGGGTCCTTCCGATCATCGAGCTCTCCTGCACGCTAGTACGCGCGTGCTGTCCCCACTGTCCCGTGATGTGCGGCGACGTGCGAAAAGACGGACCGGCGACAGTGTGATGAACATCGCGCGGCGGGGTACACCGCAAGCGGCCTACCTCGGACCCGCAACGGGTGAAAGGACAAAGTCCCGATCCGGACGTCCGGCTGGTGGTCCGCCAACGAAGGGCAACAACGGCAGGGCCTAGGCTGGGCGGAAGAATGACCCACAACGCGGTGGGTCGAGGGGAGTGGCACCGATGGACCGGCGTCCGGCGATCAAACCGGAACCCGACCTCCGGCAGGTTGACACCGGCCGGGACGACGACAGCTTCGATTCGGCGACCGACGGGGACGGCTACGGCCGGCTCGACATGGGCGTTACCGGGCTGACCGGGTCGAGCATCGACACGATTTACGACCTCGGCCTACCGGCGGAGGCTCTGGCCGACGACGCGGAGGATTCCGAGCTCGACGAGCCGGTACCCAACGCGGAGCGCCTGGTGGCCCAGGCCGTCACGCTCGCCGGGGACGACCATGACGCGGCGACCCTGGTCAGCCGCTTCTGGCGGTTCGCGCCGGACGAGGAGCTGATCGGCTTCACCGCCGAGGAGATGCTCGACGCGGCCCGCGCGCACCGCGAGCTGGCCGCCCAGCGGGTGCCGGGCGAGCTGAAGCTGCGCATCCACGAGCCGGACGCCGAGCAGCACCACAGCGTGATCGAGATCGTGACGGACGACATGCCGTTCCTGGTCGACTCGGTGACGGCTCTGCTCAACTCCTACCACCTGGACGTCCACCTGCTGGTCCACCCGCTGCTGGTGGTCCGCCGGGAGCCGCTCGGCCTGCTGACCGAGGTGGCCGCGGACGTGGAGCCGGACGACGCGATCGCCGGTGACCTGGTGGAGAGCTGGATGCGGATCGAGATCGATCCGGTCCGCGACGCCGCCGAGCGGGACCGGCTGCGCCGCGAGCTCCAGCGGGTCCTCACGGACGTGCGGGAGGCGGTGGAGGACTGGCCGAAGATGCGCCAGCGCGCCCTCTCGATGGCCGATGAGCTGGCCGCCGCCCGCACCAGCGACAACCGTCCGCCGGTGCCGGAAAAGGACATCACCGACTCGGTGGAGCTGCTCCGCTGGCTGGCCCAGGACCACTTCACGTTCCTCGGCTACCGGGAGTACCGGCTGGTCGAGGGCGGGTCGGACGGCCCGGCGCTGGAGGCGGTGCTCGGCACCGGTCTGGGCATTCTGCGGCAGGACGCGCCGGACGCGCGGACGCTGGCCTCCATGACGCCCGAGGCGCACGAGAAGGTGCTGGAGAAGCGCCTGCTCATCATCACGAAGGCCAATTCGAGGGCGACGGTCCACCGGTCGGCCTACCTGGACTACATCGGCTTCAAGGTGTTCAACTCCGACGGCGAGGTCGTCGGGGAGCGCCGCTTCCTGGGCCTGTTCTCGACGGCCGCGTACCGGACGAGCGTGCGGGAGCTGCCGGTGGTCCGCCGCAAGGTGGCCGAGGTGCTGGACCGCTCCGGTCTGAGCATGCGCAGCCACTCCGGCAAGGACCTGCTCCAGATCCTGGAGACCTACCCGCGCGACGAGCTGTTCCAGATCAAGACCGACGACCTGTACCACGCGGTGATCGGTGTGCTGCGCATGGCGGGCCGCCGGCAGCTGCGGGTCTTCCTGCGCCGCGACGCGTACGGGCGCTTCATTTCCTGCCTGATCTACCTGCCCCGGGACCGGTTCACCACGCAGAACCGGCTGCGGATGCAGGACATCCTGCTGCGGGAGTTGAACGGCGTGGGGGTGGACTACACCACCCGGGTCACCGAGTCGATGCTCGCCCGGGTCCACTTCATCGTCCGGACCGACCCGACCAAGCCACCGGGTGACGTCGACGCCGACCTGCTCGCCGAGGAGTTGGCCGACGCGACCCGGTTGTGGGACGACGACTACCGGCTGGTGCTGGAGCGCAAGCTCGGCGACGAGCAGGCCAAGCACCTCTTCGCCCGGTACGCGGACGCGTTCCCGGAGGGCTACAAGGACGGTCACACGCCCTACGAGGCGATGAAGGACCTGGCGAAGCTGGAGCTGCTGGAGGAGCCCGGCCAGCTGGAGATGCACCTGTTCCGCAAGCAGCTCGCACCCCGGGCGGGCGCCCGGACGCCGGGTGACCTGGACGAGACGCTGGACGTCCGGTTCAAGGTCTACCGGTACGGCGAGCCGATGATGCTCTCCGCCGTGCTGCCGGTGCTGCACTCGCTCGGCGTGCGCGTCATCGACGAGCACCCCTACGAGGTCGACCGGATCGACGGCCGCATCTGGCTGTACGACTTCGGCCTGCACCTGCCCGAGGGGCACCAGGAGCTGGCCGAGGTGCGCCCGCACGTGGAGAACGCGTTCGCGGCGGCGTGGCGGGGCGAGGCCGAGGTCGACGGGTTCAACGAGCTGGTGCTGCGGGCCGGGCTCACCTGGCGACAGGTGGTGGTGATCCGCGCCTACGCGAAGTACCTGCGGCAGGCGGGCACGGTCTTCTCGCAGGACTACATGGAGCAGACCTTCATCGCCTACCCGCGCATCGCCGAGCTGCTGGTGGAGCTCTTCGAGACCCGGTTCGCGCCCGGCGAGGCCGACACCGAGCAGCGGCAGCGGCGCAGCGGCGAGCTGGTGGAGACCATCCGCGAGCAGCTCGACGACGTGGCCAGCCTCGACCAGGACCGGATCCTGCGGTCGTACCTGACGTTGATCCAGGCCACCCTGCGCACCAGCTTCTACCAGCGGCGCGAGGACGGGCGGCCAAAGTCGTACGTGGCGCTCAAGCTCGACCCGCAGGCCATCCCGGACCTGCCGGCGCCGCGACCGAAGTTCGAGATCTTCGTCTACTCGCCCCGGTTCGAGGGCGTGCACCTGCGGTTCGGGCCGGTGGCCCGGGGCGGTCTGCGCTGGTCGGACCGGCGGGAGGACTTCCGCACCGAGGTGCTCGGCCTGGTCAAGGCGCAGATGGTGAAGAACACCGTCATCGTGCCGGTGGGCGCCAAGGGCGGCTTCGTGCTCAAGCAGAAGCCGGGGGATCGGGACGAGGCGGTCATCTGCTACAAGCAGTTCGTCTCGGCGCTGCTCGACGTGACGGACAACATCGTGGGCGGGCAGATCGTGCCGCCGGTCGACGTGGTCCGGCACGACGGCGACGACCCGTACATGGTGGTCGCCGCGGACAAGGGCACCGCCACCTTCTCCGACATCGCCAACGAGGTCTCCACGGCGCACAGCTTCTGGCTCGGTGACGCGTTCGCGTCCGGCGGCTCCGCGGGCTACGACCACAAGAAGATGGGCATCACGGCCCGGGGCGCGTGGGAGTCGGTCAAGCGGCACTTCCGGGAGCTGGGGCACGACACCCAGACCGAGGACTTCACCGTGGTCGGCGTCGGCGACATGTCCGGCGACGTCTTCGGCAACGGCATGCTGCTCTCCGAGTACATCCGGCTGGTGGCCGCGTTCGACCACCGGCACATCTTCCTCGACCCGGACCCGGACGCCGCCACGTCGTACGCCGAACGGAAGCGGCTGTTCGACCTGCCGCGGTCGTCCTGGGAGGACTACAACCCTGAGCTGATCTCGGCCGGGGGCGGCGTCTTCTCGCGTACCGCCAAGTCGATCCCGGTCACGCCGCAGGTCCGCGCGGCGCTCGGGCTGGACGACGCCGCGGACCAGATCTCCCCGCAGGAGCTGATGCGGGCGATCCTCACCGCGCCGGTCGACCTGTTCTGGAACGGCGGCATCGGCACGTACGTCAAGGCGTCCAGCCAGACCAACGCGGAGGTGGGCGACAAGTCCAACGACGCGATCCGGGTGGACGGCAAGAGCCTGCGCTGCCGGGTGGTCGGCGAGGGCGGCAACCTGGGCTTCACCCAGCTCGGCCGCATCGAGTACGCGTTGACCGGTGGCCGGATCTACACGGACTTCATCGACAACGCGGCCGGCGTGGACACCTCGGACCACGAGGTGAACATCAAGATCCTGCTGAACAGCGCGGTCGGCGACGGTGAGCTGGACACGTCCGAGCGCGACGAGCTGCTGGCCGGGATGACCGACGAGGTCGCCGAGCTGGTGCTGCGGGACAACTACGACCAGGCGCGGGCGATCAACAACGCCCAGGCCCAGGCCGCCTCGCTGCTCCCGGTGCACCGCCGCATGATCAACGAATTGGAGCGGTCCGGCGCGCTGGACCGGTCGCTGGAGGCGCTGCCGCCGGACGAGGAGCTGGCGGTACGGGTCGAGTCCGGGCTGACCGCGCCGGAGTTCGCGGTGCTGCTCGCGTACGTGAAGATCGTGCTGGAACGGGACATCCTGGCCGAGGGCCTGGCCGACGAGGAGTGGACGACCGACGTCCTGGTCAACTACTTCCCGACCCCGATGCGCGAGCGCTTCGCCGACCGGATGTCGCGGCACCGGCTGCGCCGGGACATCGTGACCACGGTCCTGGTGAACGAGGCCATCAACCGGGGTGGCATCTCGTTCGTGTTCCGGGTGGTGGAGGAGACGGCCGCCTCGGCGGCGGATGTGCTCCGGGCGTACGTGGTGGTCCGCGAGGTCTTCGGCCTGCGGGAGCTGTGGGACGCGGTCGAGGCGTTGGACAACAAGGTCTCGCCCGAGCTGCAGACCAGCGTCTACCTGGACACGCGGCGGCTGCTGGACCGGGCCGTGCGGTGGCTGGTGACCAACCGCCGTTCGCCGATCGACGTGCCGTCGGAGATCCGGCGCCTGCGGGACGGGGTGGCCCGGCTCCTGCCGGGGTTGGAGAACCTCTTCTACGGCAGCGAGCGTGAGGCCATCACGGCGCACATCGACTCGATGACCGAGCGGGGGCTGCCGCGGGAGCTGGCTGAGCAGGCGACCCGCCTGATGTACAGCTTCGGCCTGCTCGACGTGGTGGAGACCGCGACCAGCAGCGGCCGGGACGTCGGCGAGGTGGCGTCGGTCTACTTCGTCCTCTCCGACCTGTTCCGGGTGGACTCGCTGCTGTCGAAGATCTCCCTGCTGCCGCGGGAGGATCGCTGGCAGACGCTGGCCCGTATGGCGTTGCGCTACGACCTGTACGCCGCGCTGGCCGCGCTCACCGCCGAGGTGCTCGGCTCCACGCCGGACAGCCTGCCGCCGCAGGAGCGGGTGCACCAGTGGGAGCAGTCGAACGCGACCTCCATCCACCGGGCGCAGCGGGCGATGGGCGAGTTCGACGAGTCGCGGGCGGACCTGGCCGCGCTGTCGGTGCTGCTGCGTCAGATCCGCACGCTGGTGCGGACCTCCGCCGCGGCCTGAGCCACGGACGCGGTCCGGCCGGTCGGTGCACACCGACCGGCCGGACCGTTTCGTGTCTCCTCAGGTCACCAGGCTGGCGAAGACGATGACGTTGTTCAGGTAGCTGCGCGCGGTCTCGTCGAACAGGCCCCCGCAGGTGACGACCCGCAGGCCGGGCCGGTCACTGGGGCCGTAGACCAGCTCGGTGGGGAAGGCCGTCTTCGGGTACGACCGGACCGAGTCGACCCGGAACGTGAGCGTCCTGCCGTCCGCCCGCTTCACCGTGAGGGTGTCGCCGGCCTGCATGGCGCCCAGGTCGAAGAAGACCGCGGGCCCGAGCTTGGCCGAGTCGACGTGCCCCATGACGACGGCGTTGCCGATCTCGCCGGGGCTCGGCCCGGGCTCGTACCAGCCGGCGAGCTGCGCCTGGTCCAGCGGGGGCACCTGGACCGTGCCGTCGGGGTTGGTGCCGAGCGACATGATCTGCGCGTCGACCCCGATCCGGGGAATGGTGATCGTGGTGGGCGCGGAACGGGGGAGGCCGGTCGGCGTGGGAGCGCCCTCGGCCGGCTGGTCCGCCTCGGTGGGCCCGGTGCCCGCGGGGGCCGCCTGCGCCAGGGGCTGCGGCGGCCGGGGCGCGGGCGGGGGCTTCATGGCGGCACCGATCATGCCGGCGCCGGTCATCGCGACCAGGAGGAGGACGACGGCGGTGCCGGCGGCGCGCCACGGTTTCCCGTGACGGCCGCCGGCCCGTGTCGCCGTCCCGTCAGACGAGGGACTCATCGGTCCGCCGGCGACGCATCAGCACGATCCCGCCGAGCGCGGCAGCGCCGAGCAGGCTCGCCCCACCGGCGGCCAGGCCCCGGTCGGTGCCACCGGTCATGCCGCCGTCTCCGGCGTCGACCCCACCGTGCGGCAGCACGATCAGCTCGCCCTCGCCGCACGAGCCCTTGAGCTCGTACTTGCCCGGCTTGGCGTGCTTGTCGACCTTGGCCTCGCCGTAGTAGACGAAGTCGCGCTTGTGCTCCCAGCCGTCCTCGCCCTTGCCGTAGTCGCCGGACTCCTCGCCCTCCCAGCCGTTCTCACGGTCCTTGGAGTCCCACGAGCCGTTCTCGTCCGAGCCGTACTCGTCCGAGCCCTTCTCGTCGTGGCCCTTCGAGTCCTTGTCCGACTTCCAGTCCGAGCCGTTCTCCTCGGAGCCGTACTCGCGGTCCTTGGAGTCCCACGAGCCGTTCTCGTCGTGGCCCTTCTCGTCCTTCTTGTCGCCCTTGTCGCCCTTGTCGCCGCCGCGGTCCTCGGCGTCCTGGCCGTGCTCGTAGCCCTGCCAGTCCTTGCGGTCCTCGCCCTTGCCCGAGTCCGCGGCGCCGCCACCCTGGCCGTACGACTGCTCGCCGTTCTCGTCCTTGCCGTTCTGGTCCTTGCCGTGCTCGTCCTTGCCCTTGTCGTCCTTGCCGTGCTCGTCCTTGCCCTTGTCGTCCTTGCCGTTCCAGTCCTTGCCGTGTTCGTCCTTGCCCTTGTCGTCCTTGCCGTGCTCGTCCTTGCCGTCACGGTCGTAGGAGTTCTCGTCGCCCTCGCGCCAGTCGCCGCGCTCGTCGCCGCGGTCGCCCTTGACCGGCTTCAGGTCGACCTTGCCGGTGACCTTTGACCAGACGAAGGCGTGTTCCTGCTTCTCGGAGCAGATCTCGAGGAGCTTGACCTCCTCGCCGGCCTTCACGACGTGCGGCTTGGCGATGACCTTGCCATCCCGGTCCTTGCCGTCGTGGTGACCGTCCGCGAACGCGATCCCCGGCGTGAAAACCAGGAGGGACGCGCCACCGAGGGCGGCGCCCGCGACGACCTTCCCGAGCATCTTCTTAGCCATGACCTGCGTCACTCCATCCCCTGTTGTCCTGAACTCGGCGACACCCGAGCTAAGGCCGACGTTAGACCGTTTCATGAGCTATGAAGGGAAAGATTCGTGTTTCTACGTTTGTTGGCAGTAGGACCTGTAAGCGCGGTAGACCCCGTTTCGCGGCATCGGGGCCCGGTCCACACCCGTTTGGGTACCCGATCCCCGTTCCTGCCCCGCGCTGCGTCGGCGTCGGGAGCAGCTATCGAGGGATTGCTATGGAAGCGCTCCCATGCAAGAATCGCCCCACGCGGTTTGGGGAGCCACACCGCGCAGGCAGGGGTCGAGGGCAACCGGTCCGCCGGAACGACACATTCCTGCCGCCGGTCGACCGGACCCGGTCGACCCGCACCACCACCAACACCGCCCGTCCGGGTCGGGCGCCCCCAAGAATCCCGTCGGTGCCGGCGGCCGTCCCCGGGGACGGCCATCGGGCCACCTCGCCGGGCCGTATCCCGGACCCGGACTCGCCCAAGGAGATCTGTGGCATGAATGTGTGGAGAAGGCTGTCCGGCCCACGCCGGGCGCTCGCGCTCGCCGGCGCGGGAACCCTGGTGGCCGGCGGGCTGGTGACCATCCCGGTCACCGTGGCGCACGCGGCGACCCAGTGCGACGTGACCTACTCGACCAACGACTGGCCGGGCGGGTTCACCGCGAACATCACCATCAGGAACGTCGGCGACCCGATCAACGGCTGGACGCTGGGTTGGACCTTCCCGAACGCCAGCCAGCGGGTGCAGCAGGGCTGGTCAGCGCAGTTCACCCAGTCGGGCAGCCAGGTCACCGCGCGCAACCTGTCGTACAACGGCAGCATCGCCACCGGCGCCTCGACCAGCATCGGCTTCAACGGGGCGTGGAGCGGGAGCAACCCCAAGCCGACGGCGTTCACCCTCAACGGCGTGACCTGCAACGGCGGAACCACGCCCCCCACCGACCCGCCGCCCACGGACCCGCCGCCCACCGACCCGCCGCCGCCCGGCACCAAGGTCGACAACCCGTACGCCGGGGTGCGCGGCTACGTGAACCCGGAGTGGAAGGCCAAGGCGGACGCCGAGCCGGGCGGCAGCCGGGTCTCCAGCAACCCGACCGCGGTCTGGCTGGACCGCATCGCCGCCATCAACGGCACGCCGGACAGCAGCTCCAACGGGGCGTTCGGGGTCCGCGACCACCTCGACGAGGCGCTGCGGCAGGGCGCCGGCTACATCCAGTTCGTGATCTACAACCTGCCCGGGCGGGACTGCTCCGCGCTCGCCTCCAACGGCGAACTCGGGCCGGACGAGCTGCCCCGCTACAAGGCCGAGTACATCGACCCGATCGCCGCGATCCAGGCCGACCCGAAGTACGCCAGCCTGCGGATCATCAACATCATCGAGATCGACTCGTTGCCGAACCTGGTCACCAACACCTCCGGTCAGCCGGGCGGTACGGCGATGTGCGACACGGTGAAGGCCAACGGCGCCTACGTCAACGGCGTGGGCTACGCCCTCGCCAAGCTGGGCGCGATCGGCAACGTCTACAACTACATCGACGCCGGCCACCACGGCTGGCTCGGCTGGGACAGCAACTTCGGTCCGACCGCCGACCAGCTGAAGGCAGCCGCCGTGGCGTCCGGCAGCACCGTGCGCAACGTGCACGGCTTCATCGTCAACACGGCCAACTACTCGGCGCTGCGGGAGCCGTACGTCAAGATCACCGACACGGTGAACGGTCAGACCGTGCGGCAGTCCCGGTGGATCGACTGGAACCAGTACGTCGACGAGCTGTCGTTCGCCCAGGCGTTCCGGCAGAAGCTGGTGTCGGTCGGCTTCGAGTCCGGCATCGGCATGCTGATCGACACGTCCCGCAACGGCTGGGGCGGCACCGCCCGGCCCACCGGCCCGGGCGCCACGACCAGCGTCGACACCTACGTCAACGGTGGCCGGATCGACCGCCGGCTACACGCCGGCAACTGGTGCAACCAGGCCGGCGCCGGCCTCGGCGAGCGGCCGAGGGCCAACCCGGAGCCCGGCATCGACGCGTACGTCTGGGTCAAGCCCCCGGGTGAGTCGGACGGCTCCAGCCGGGAGATCCCGAACAACGAGGGCAAGGGCTTCGACCGGATGTGCGACCCGACCTACGGCGGCAACGCCCGCAACGGCAACAACCCGACCGGCGCCCTGCCGGACGCGCCGATCTCCGGCGCGTGGTTCTCCGCCCAGTTCCAGGAGCTGATGCGGAACGCCTACCCGGCCCTGTGAGGGTGCCGCCCGCCTGCCGCCGGCAGTAGGTGAGGCACTCCGGCGGCAGGCGTCCCGGGTCCCCGGCCCGACCAGCTGCGGCGGTCGGGCCGGGGACCCCACGGGTACGGGTCAGGGGAGGGTCTTCTCCACCGCCGCCTGCCCCAGCTCGGCGAGGTCCCGCCGCGCCCGCTCCAGGTTCTCCGGCGTCACGTCCTGACCCCGCGCCATCACCAGGTCCTCGGGGTCCCAGGGTTGCTCCCCGCCGGTGCGGATGTTGTCCCCACCCGCACCCGTCCCGGTGCCGGTGGCCCCGGTCCCGGCCGCGTACGGGTCGCCGATGATGTCGTCGGTCGGCGCGCCCTGGTCACCGGTGTCACCCGGCTCCGTGAAGGCCGGATTGTCCCGGTCGGCGCCGCCGCCGGTCATGAGCTGCGGGACGGTGCTGTCGTCGTCCACCGCGGCGGCCATCTCGGGGCTCTCCTCCAACGGCGGTTGCCGGTCACGATCGGTCATGCTGCTGCCCTCCTGTCCCGGCGCGGTCCTGACCCCTTCCGGCGTACCCCGTGCGGCGGCCCTCATGCCCGCGCGGGCGTCAGCGCTCGCCGTCCGGGGGACCGACCACCCCGCGCTCCTCCGGACTGGCGGGCGGTTCGGCCGGGCGCAGCCACTGCCAGAGGAGCATCAACAGGCCGAACCCGAGCATGGCCAGGCCGGCCCAGAGGTTGATCCGTACGCCCTCCGCCTTGTCGATCTCGGCCTGGCTGTCGAACACCCCCACCAGGGTGACGATGATCCCGTACACCGCGAAGAGGCCGCCGATCACCCGACGGAGGTCGAACAGGCGCGCGGCGGCCGAGCGCCGCTGCTCCGCCTCGGCCCCGGTGACGTGCGGATCGCGGGCCGGCTCGCTGCGGTTGTCCATCTCGCGATTCCCTTTCCTAGAAGACCGGGATGTAGAAGACGATGGCGAGCGCCACGGCGATCACGCCGAGCAGCACGGGGGAGCGGTACCAGACCTGGTCCCCGGCGAGCACGTCGGACTTCAGGTCGATGCCGCCGGTGCCGTAGACCAGCCCGCGCAGGTCCTCGTCGCGCTTCGGCGCGGTCAGCGGGGTGAGGATCGCGGCGACCACGGCCGCCGTGCCGAACGCGATGCCGGCACCCCAGAAGCTCTCCTCCAGGTCGGAGTTGAAGTGGATGACTCCGCCCTTGTAGAGGAGGTAGGTGGCGAGCGCGGCCAGCGTGCCGAGCAGCAGGGACCAGAAGCCGGCGAGCGCGGTCATCCGCTTCCAGAACATGCCGATGATGAACGTGGCGAACAGTGGCGCGTTGAAGAGCGAGAACAGCGCCTGGATGTAGTTCATGATGTTGCTGAACCCGGCCGCGATGAAGGCGGTGCCGATGCCGATCACGACGGCGCCGATGGTGGCGTACCGGCCGACGCGGATGTAGTAGTCGTCGGACCGGTCCCGGCGGACGTACGCCTGCCAGATGTCGTACGTGAAGACGGTGTTGAAGCCGCTGACGTTGGCCGCCATGCCGGCCATGAACGAGGCGAGCAGGCCGGTCACCGCGACGCCGAGCACGCCGTTCGGCAGCAGGTCCCGCATCAGCAGCGGGATCGCGTTGTTGTACTGGAGGTCGCCGCTCGGCGCGCCCAGTCCCTCGACGGTCACCAGGGCGATCAGGCCGGGGATCACGGTGACGGCCGGGATCAGCAGCTTCGGGTACGCCGCGATGATCGGCGTACGCCGGGCCGCGCTCATGTTCTTCGCCGACAGCGCCCGCTGCACCTCCGCGAAGTTGGTCGTCCAGTAGCCGAAGGAGAGGACGAAGCCGAGGCCGAAGACGATGCCGATCCAGTGGGCGCCCAGCGGGTTGGCCGTGGTGGTGGTGTCCTGCCAGGCGTGCAGGCCGGCCTCCCCGAGCTTCGACTCGCGGACCTTGTCCATCAGACCCGAGACGCCGCCGACCTTCACGAGACCGATCACGGTGACCGGGATCAGACCGGCGAGGATCACGAAGAACTGGAGCACCTCGTTGTAGATCGCGCCGGAGAGGCCGCCGATGGTGATGTAGGCCAGCACGATGGCCGCGCCGACGATGATCGCCACCCAGAGCGGCCAGCCGAGCAGCGCCTGCATCACCAGGGCCAGCGCGTACAGGTTGACGCCGGCGATCAGCACCTGGGCGACCGCGAAGCTGATCGCGTTCAGCAGGTGGGTCGGACGGTTGAACCGCAGCCGCAGGTACTCGGGGACGCTGCGCACCTTCGACCCGTAGTAGAAGGGCATCATCACGATGCCGAGGAAGACCATCGCCGGCACGGCGCCGATCCAGTAGTAGTGGACCGTCATGATCCCGTACTGGGCGCCGTTCGCGGCCATGCCGATGATCTCCAGCGCGCCGAGGTTCGCCGAGACGAAGGCCAGCCCGGTGACCCACGCCGGCAGCGAGCGGCCGGAGAGGAAGAAGTCGACGCTCGTACGGATCGCGCGCCGGGCCGCTATACCGACGCCGAGGACGGTGACGAAGTAGAGCCCCAGGAGGGTGTAGTCGAGGGCGTTCATGTTCAACCGGAGTCCGCCGCCGTCCATCCCGTCACCTTTCGTCGCCGCGTCGCATGTCTGTGCTGCGCGCGCCGTATTACCCCTGGCCGCGAAATTCCACGCCCGCGTGACCTTCCGGTGCGGGATGGCCCGGTTCGCCCGGATCCGCGGGTCGAACGGGCGCGCGGGGGCGGGGCCCCCCCCCCCCCCCCCGCGCCCCCCGGGCCCCCCCCCCCCCCCCCCCCCCCCCCCGGCCCCCCCCCCCCCCCCCCCC
>NZ_JBITMV010000006.1:0-125659 GCF_044466625.1 Micromonospora sp. NPDC049366 | reverse complement strand
TGTGGGGCGCGCGCGGTTTTCCCCGGGGCCGCTAATTGCCCCGCCCGGGTGACCTGCGGGGGGGGGTGGGCCGGGTGCGCCGGGAGCGGGGGGGCGACGGGGCGGGGGGGGGCGCCCCGGCCTCACCGGCGGGGGCGCCCCTGGGAAGACGGCCTCAGCGGCCGAGCACGCGGTCCAGGAAGTCCCGGTACCGGCGGACGGCCATCCGCAGCTCCTCGGTGTCGGCGGAGCCGGTCTCCTGCCAGGCGCCGAGGGTGTTCCGCTGCGCCGTCAGCGCCGCGGAGAGCGCCTCGATGGCCTCCTCGACCATCGCCTGGGCCTCGGCGGCCGCCGCGCGCGGATCGTCCACGAACCGGAGCTGGACGTCCCGCCAGCGGTCCCGGAAGTTCTGGGCGGTGTCCGCGTCGAACAGGCTCGCCGGCTCGGCCGCCACCGTCGAACCAGCCGGCCGCGAGGTGCCCGCGGCGGTGAGGGAACCCGGCGCGCCGGCCGCTCCGGCGACGGCCGGGTCGGCGTCGGGCGCCGCCGCGTCCGGGTCGACCATCCGCGGGGCGGCGCTGCCGTAGGCCGCCGCGTCGACGGCGCCACCGCGGTCCGCGCTCCCGGCGCCCCCGTCGCCGTCGTGCAGATCGGCGGTCGGGTCGGCCCGGAGCCCCTCCCGGGGGCCCTCCTCGGCGCCGTCGCCCGGCCGAGCCGTCCACTCCTCCCGCGGGTCCGGCTCGTCCGCGGGGCGGGGGCTGGCCAGGGCGGAGGCGGCGACCGCGCCGCCCACGCTGGGGGCGCCGAGCGCGCTCGGCAGCGGGGCCGGCTCGTGGAAGCCGCCCTCGTCGGCGTCCCGCGAGGCCGTCCGGGTGACCCGCGCGTCGTCGTCCCGTTCGGCGTCGGCGCGGTCGTCGACGACCGCCGGGTCGTCGAACGTGCCCCGGTCGTCCAGGGCGTCCTCCGGCACGTCCGCGCGGCCGGCCCGGTCGCCGTTCGGCACCGGGACGGGGGCGGAGCGGACGGCCTCGGGGTGGTCGTTGCTCGCGTGCTGCTCTTCCTGGCGCATCGCGGTGGCCTCCTCAGCGGCTCGTGACGTCGTGGGGCGTGTCCGGGCGGTCCGACTCCTCGGTCGGGTCCGGTTGGCGCTGCTCTGGGGGGCGGTGCCCGACCGGGTCGGCGCCGAGCAGGTCGGCGAAGAGCGCGCGGTAGTGCACCACGGCCTGCCGCAGATCCTCCGTGCCGGCCTCGCCCCGGCTGTTGCGCAGGTGGATCTCGTGGGCGTCCCGGTAGTGGCTCAGCGTGCGGGCGTGCTCGACGGAGAGGTGGGCGAGCTGGTCGGAGAAATCCCCGGTGGGGTAGCCCCGTTCCGCGATGAGGCGGGTGACCAGTTCGTCCGCGTCGCCCACGGTCTCGGCCGGTGAGTCCACGAAACGGACCTGGAGTTCCTCCCAGGCCGCGGCGTAGCGCGCCCGGGACTCGGGGTCGAGCGGGGTGAGCGTGAGTTCGGCGTGGCGGCGCTCGCGCTCCCGTAGCTCCCGCTCGGCGGCCGTGCGGCTGTCCTGCTCGGCGACCGTACGGTCGTACTCGGGCCCGAACCGGCTGCGCAGCGACCGGCGGCGGGCCAGCGTCCACCCGGCGACGGCCAGCGCCGCGACGACCAGGACGACGATGACGATGACGACTATCTGCGTGGGCGACATGGCTCCTCCTTCGCCACCGGTATTCCCTCGGCTCACTGATCGCCAATCCCGATCCGGGGTACTTTCCTGCGCGATCGGTCCCGAGCGGGTCGACGGAGGTGCGCCGGTGCGTCACCGCCACGGCCGGAGAATGGATCTGTTCCAGAGAAGCTGGCCGGCGGCAGGTGGTCCGGAGACGGGCGCGGCACCGGTGCCCGGCCGCGCCCGGGTGGCGCTCCCGGCATCGCGACGACGGCGTCCTCGTCACCGTTCGATCGAGCAGTTCCGGCCGGCCCGTCGGTCATGGTCGGCGGGCGCACGGCGTGTGGCGGGCTCCACACCGGAGAGTCGCGGTAGTCGCAACGGGCGGTAGTGCATCCGCCCGGGATTACGTATCCTTCCCAAGGCGCCCGTGCCGGTGCCCGGCGCCAGGTGTCGGGACGCTGCCCCCGGTGGGAGCGCTCGCCCGGCCGTCGCCGGCGCCGCTGCTGCCACACGTCCGGGCGAGGTCTGATGAGAACGCGCGACTGGCCGATCCGCTCGAAGCTGACCGCACTGGTGATCGTGCCGGTGACGGCTCTGCTCGCGCTGTGGATCTTCGCCACGACGCTCACCTTCGGGCCGGCCCTCGACCTGCTCGCCGCCCGCACCTACCTTTACGACCTCGGCCGGCCCGGCGAGGCCGTCGTCGCCGAACTGCAGCGCGAACGCCGGCTGACCGTGGTCCAGCTCGCCGGCAGCGCTTCGCTGCCCGCCCTGGCCGAGCAGCGGCAACGGACCGACCGGGCCGTCCAGGAGCTGCGCCGCCGGGTCGACGGCGAGGAACTGCGCGACGCCGCCGACGCCGCACTCGAGTCCCGGATCGACCGGTTGGTCGAGGGCCTGGACGCGCTCCCGGCCGGTCGGGAGTTCATCGACCAGCGCAAAATGGACCGCGCGGGCGCGTTCGGCCTCTACAGTGGAGTGATTTCGTCGGCGTTCCAGGCCTTCACCGGGATGGCGGCGCTGCCGGAGCCCGACCTCAACCGGGAGGCCCTCGCCCTGACCGCCCTGGGCCGCTCGCGGGAGCTGCTCGGCCAGGCCGACACCCTGCTGGCCGGTGCGCTCACCGCCGGACGGTTCGGCGAGGGCGAGCACACCCGCCTCGTCCAGATCATCGGCAACCAGCGGCTGCTCGCCGAGGACGCGGTGGCTGACCTGCCCGCCGCCGACCGGACGGCGTACCAGCGGCTCACCGAGGGACAGGCGTTCGCACGGCTGCGCACCATGCAGGACGCGCTGATCGCCGCCGACCGCTCGGCGCCGCCGCCGGTCGACCCGGCCGCGTGGCAGGCCAGCTACGACGCGGCCCAGCAGGAGCTTCGCGAGTTCGAGCTCGCGGCGGCCGACGGGCTGGCCGACCGATCGGTGCCCACCGCCGTACGCGTCCTCGTGCGGCTCGCCGGCGCCGGGCTGCTCGGGCTGATCGCCGTCGTAGCGTCGGTGCTGGTGGCGGTGCAGGTCGGCCGCTCGCTGGCCCGCCGGCTCAGCGGCGTACGCACGGCGGCGCAGGACCTGGCCGAGCACCGGCTGCCCGACGTGGTGGCCCGGCTGCGCCACGGCGAGCACGTCGACGTGGCGCGCGAGGCGCCGCCGCTGGAGTACGGCAACGACGAGATCGGTCAGGTGGGCCGCGCCTTCACGGAGGTGCAGCGGACGGCGATCCAGTCGGCTGTGGACGAAGTCACCCTGCGGCGCGGGCTCAACGAGGTGTTCCTCAACATCGCCCGGCGCAGCCAGGGCCTCGTGCACCGCCAGCTCGCGCTGCTCGACCGGATGGAGCGGGGCACCGAGGACCCGGACGAGCTGGCCGAGCTGTTCCAGGTGGACCACCTCGCCACCCGGCTGCGTCGGCACGCGGAGGACCTGGTCATCCTCGCCGGCGCGGCGCCCGGCCGGGGATGGCGCAACCCGGTCGCGATGGTCGACCTGGCGCGCGGGGCGATCTCCGAGGTCGAGGCGTACGACCGCGTCGACATCACCACCGTCCAGCCGGCGGGCGTGCTGGGCCGGGCGGTCGGCGACGTGATCCACCTGCTCGCCGAGCTGATCGAGAACGCCACGGCGTTCTCGCCGCCCGCCACCCGGGTCGTCATCACGGGGCAGCGGGTCGCCAACGGCTACGCCCTGGAGGTCACCGACCGGGGTCTGGGCATGTCGGAGGCGGCGCTCGAGACCGCCAACCGCAGGCTGACCCGGTCGCCGGAGTTCGATCCGGCCGAGAGCGCGCGGCTCGGCCTGTTCGTGGTCGCCCGGCTGGCGGCCCGGCACGGGGTGAAGGTGAGTCTTCGCCGGTCCGAGCCGAACGGGGTGATCGCCGTGGTGCTGCTGCCCGGCGATCTGATCACCGACGAGCCGGCGCCGCTGGGTCTGGACCTCCCGGCCGGTCGCGGGCCGGCCCGGCCGGACCGGCCGCTGGCCCGGGGCGCCCGACGGAGCACGGTGCCGCGGCCACGGGCCGCCGCCGCGCGGGGTGCGACGGGCCGGCCGGCCGTCGGCGGGTCCGCGATCGCCTCCACGCCCCCGAACGGCGCGGCCGAGCCGAACGGCAACGGCGCCGGGCGGGCACGACCGGCCACAGCCGGCTCGGAGGTCCCGCCCGGTTCGGAGGTCGACGGCGAGATCGACGGCCTTCCCCGGCGGGTCCGGCGACGGACCCCGGGTGCCGGGTCGGCCCGGCCGGCGGTCGCCGACCAGCCCACGCCCCGGGCCCCCGAGGAGGTACGCCGGATCATGGCCGCCCTGCAGTCCGGCACCGCCCGGGGTCGCCGGGCCGCCGAGGAGGCGCGCCCCGCCCCACCCCCCGCCGAGCAGGCCGAGGCGACGGCCCCGGCCGGCGGCGCCGACGTGCCCGGCGCGACCTCGAACGGTGGCGCTGCGGCGAACGGTGGCGCGACCTCGAAGGGCGCGGTCCCGACCGGCGACACCGAGACCGGCCGTGCCGGCACCGAGGGCGGGGTTGCGCCCGTCGGTGACGATTCCATCCGGCCGCCCGATGCCCCGGCGGCCACCGAACCATCGACCGAGACTGAGAGGGACGCCTAGTGCGGCAATCGACGAAGCAGAGCGCCGATCTCGACTGGCTGCTCGACGACTTGGTGGCACGCGTACCGGCCGCCCGCCAGGCGGTGGTGCTCTCGGCTGACGGCCTGTTGCTGGGCGCCACCGCCGATCTGGACCGGGCCGACGCCGAACACCTCTGCGCCCTGGCCTCCGGGTTCGCCAGCCTGGCCCGTGGAGCGAGCCGGCACGTCGACGGTGGGCCGGTGCGGCAGACCGTGGTGGAGATGGAGTCGGCGTACCTCTTCGTGACGGCTGCCGGGCAGGGCGCCTGCCTCGCGGTGGTGAGCGACGCGGACGCCGACATCGGTCTGATCGCGTACGAGATGGCGATGCTCGTCATGCGGGTGGGTGAGAATCTGACCGCCCCGGCCCGACCGGCGGTGGGTGGCGTCGATGCGGAGTGAGCCTCCCGGTCCCCAGCACGAGTGGTTGGACGGGGACGCCGGTCCGGTCGTGCGGCCCTACACGCTGACGGGCGGCCGGGTGCGCTCCGGCGCGGACGGGTTCGACCTGGTGGCGTTCGTCCTGGCCGGGCCGGCGGGGGCGGCCGGGGCCGACCCCCACCTGCCGCCGGAGCACCGGCGTCTGGTCGAGCTGGCCCACCGCCCGGTGCCCGTCGCCGAGTTGGCCGCGGAGCTGGACCTCGCGGTCGGTGTGGTGCGGGTGTTGCTCGGTGACCTGCTGGCCCGGGGCCTGGTCGCGGTGCACGAGCCGCCGGCCGTGCACCTTCCCCACGACGACATCCTCAAGGCGGTGGTCAGTGGACTCCGTGCGCTTTGACCGGGAGGGCGACGGAGGCGCCGACCGCGGGATCCCGCTGGCCCTGAAGATCCTCGTCGCCGGTGGCTTCGGTGCCGGCAAGACGACGCTGGTGAGCGCGTTGAGCGAGGTCCGGCCGTTGCAGACGGAGGAGATTCTCAGCGACGCCGGGGTCGCCACCGACGACCTCTCAGGGGTGGAGACGAAGTCGACCACCACGGTGGCGATGGACTTCGGGCGGATCACCATCAACGAGGACCTCCAGCTCTACCTCTTCGGGACGCCGGGGCAGGACCGGTTCTGGTTCCTCTGGGACGAGTTGGCCTTCGGCGCGTTGGGGGCGGTGGTGCTCGCGGACACCCGTCGGCTGGCCGACTGCTTCCCCTCCATCGACTACTTCGAGCAGCGCGGCATCCCGTTCGTGGTCGGCGTGAACTGCTTCGACGGTTCCCGCCGGTTCGACCTGGAGACCGTGCGGCGGGCTCTGGACCTCGACCCGGACGTGCCGTTGGTGCTGTGCGACGCCCGGGACCGGCAGTCCGGCAAGCTCGTGCTGATCTCGCTGGTCGAGCACGTGGCACGCCAGCGCGGGGAGCCGGTGCCGGCCGCCTGACCCGCCCCGGGGAGCCCGTCCGTGCCGTCGCGGAAATCACCGCGCACCGGGAGGGCTAACCGCGGCGCGTCGCGGGAAACCTCTGGTTGGATCTGACGGAGGAGTCGCGGAGGGGCGGTACGGGTGAGCGGTCGGGGCGAGGTCGTCCACATCGGGTGCTACACGGCACACAGCGGCGGGCGCGGGACGGGGATCATGGCGGCCCGGCGGGACCCGGACTCCGGTGCGCTGACGCTGCTGGGCACCGTCGCGGTCACCGCGTCGCCGTCCTTCCTGGCCCGGCACCCGACCCGGCCCGTCCTGTACGCGGTCAACGAGCTTCCGGCCGGCGGGGTGGGGGCGTGGCGGGTCGGGGCCGACGGCGACCTGGAGCCGCTGGGCAGCCGCCCCACCGGTGGCGCCGAGCCATGCCACCTGGCCGTGCTTCCGGACGGCGGTCACCTCGTGGCCGCCAACTACGGCGGGGGGAGTGTGGCGGTCTTCCCGCTCGACGGGGAGGGAGCGCCGGGAGAGCGCAGCGACCTGGTGGTCCACGAGGGGCACGGCCCGGACCCGGACCGGCAGGACCGGGCGCACGCCCACATGGTCAACCCGGCCCCGGACCGCGGGCCGTTGCTCGCCGTCGACCTCGGCACCGACTCGGTCTACCGCTACGACCTGGACGCGGCCTCGGGCCGGCTGGTCCCTCGGGCGCCACGGGTCCGGACGCCGGCCGGTACGGGCCCCCGGCACCTGGCCCGTCACCCCGACGGCCGCCGTGGCTACCTGGTCGGTGAGCTGGACGCCACGGTCATCGGCTACGAGCTGACCACCGACGGGTCGCTGCACCAACGCAGCCGGGTGAACGCGAGTGGGCGGTCGGGCCACGTGCAGCCCTCCGAGGTCGCGGTGGGCGCGGACGGGCGGTTCCTCTACGTCGCCAACCGGGGCGTCGGCACGGTCGCGGTCTTCGACCTCGGCGGGGATCAGCCGGAGCTGGTCGCCGAGGTGGACACCGATGGTGAGTGGCCGCGGCACTTCGCGTTGATCGGTGAGCATCTGTACGTCGCGGACGAGCGGGCCGACATGATCCGCGTCTTCCGGGTCGACCCGGGGACGGGTGTGCCGCGGCCGGTCGGCGAGCCGGTGGTGGTGCCGAGCCCCACCTGCGTCCTCGCCTGAGCCGTCCGTGGCGAACGCCGATCGATGGATTTGGCCACGCGACGAGGCTGTGCAATGACACAGTGTTGTCAAATAGCGATCAACTGTATCTCCTCGGTAACTTTCGACCGATCGGTTGTGGCAGTCGCCCAGTCGGGTACGCAAGATGGTCTCCGTGTCATCGGGCCGCCATCGCATGCGTTCAAAAATTCGTGGAGTCGTCGCCGCTTCGGCGACGGCGCTCGTCGTCGTCGCGGCGGGTTCCTGGTTCGGTTACCGGGAGTTGGTGAAACCGTCCTGCTCCGGTGAGATCGAGCTTTCCGTGGCGGTGGCCTCCGAACTCGCGCCCGCCGTCGACGCCGCCGCCTCGAAGTGGGTCGAGGACGGCGCGGCCGTCGGCGGCACCTGCATCGCGGTGAACGTCTCCGCCTCCGACCCGGTGGACGTCGCGGCGGTGGTCGCCGCCAAGCACGGCGCGATCCTGGCCGGCGTGGGCCAGGCCAGCGGCACCGCGGTCACCCCGGACGTCTGGATCCCGGACTCCTCCACCTGGCTGCTGCGGCTGAAGAAGGAGGCGACCGCGTTCGCGCCGACCAACGGCGCGTCGGTCGCCCGCAGTCCGGTGGTCGTGGCGATGCCGGTGCCGGTGGCCGACCGGATCGGCTGGCCGGAGACGAAGCTCGGCTGGGCCGATCTGCTCAAGCAGGTGAACAGCAGCAAGCCGCTGCGCACGGGGATCGTGGAGCCCACCCGGGACGCGGCCGGGCTCTCCGGCCTGATGTCGCTGACGGCGGCGGCCAGCTCGGTCGGCGGCGACGCCCAGGGCAACACGGTCGGGGCGCTGCGCGCGCTCGCCACCGGTCGGTCCGCGCTGCGCAACGATCTGCTGGCCCGCTTCCCGACCGCCAACGACCCCACGGCCATCGCCAGCGGCCTCGGCGCCGCGGCACTGTCCGAAGAGGACGTGATCGAGTACAACAGCAAGAAGCCGCCGGTGGAGCTGGCCGCGCTCTACCTGGAGCCGGCGCCGGCGCCGCTCGACTACCCGTACGCGGTGCTGCCCGGTATCGAGCCGGCCAAGGCGTCCGCCGCGCGGGTGCTGTACGAGGTGCTCACCACCGCCGGCTTCCGGGACCGGCTCGCCGCCGTGTCCCTGCGGGCGCCGGACGGCAACTGGGGTGCGGGGTTCAAGGCTCCGCAGGGCGCGCCGAGCCCGGCGGGTGGCCCGCCGACCGCGGCGGCGGACGGCGGCACGGCGGCCGGTGGGCTCGACCCGGTGGCGATCGACCGCGTCGTGTCCAGTTGGTCCATCGCCACCCAGACCGGCCGGATGCTCGCCGTCATCGACGTCTCCGGTTCGATGAAGGACGAGGTGCCGACGGCCAACAACCGCAGCCGTGAGGAGGTCACGGTCGAGGCGGCCCGGCGCGGTCTCGGTCTCTTCGACGACTCGTGGCAGATCGGCCTGTGGACCTTCTCCACCAACCTGGTGGGCAGCCGCGACTACAAGGAGCTCGTCCCGATCGGTCCGCTCTCCGGTCAGCGCGGCAAGCTTGAGGGCGCGTTGAGCGGCATCCGGCCCTCGGACGGCAACACCGGCCTCTACGACACCATGCTGGCCGCCTACAAGGCGGTGCAGGAGGACTGGCAGCCCGGCCGGGTCAACTCGATCGTGCTCTTCACCGACGGCAAGAACGAGGACGACAACGGCGTCTCGCAGCAGCAGCTGCTCACCCAGCTGAAGCGCCTCGCCGACCCGGAGCGGCCGGTGCAGGTCATCATCATCGGTATCGGTGAGGGCGTCAGCAAGGCCGAGCTCGACTCGATCGTCAAGGTCACCGGCGGCGGCAGCTTCGTCACGAAGAACCCGACCGAGATCGGCAACATCTTCCTCAAGGCCATCGCGTTGCGGCCACCCGCGCCACGCTGACTGACTGGCCAGTCAGATCGGGCCCGTCGTACGGCTGAAGCCGTACGGCGGGCCCATTTTCGTACGCGCGGCCCTCCATAAAAGTGACGGCAATACGTCGGAAGTAATCGGCAGCCATAGTTGGCAAGGCAGGATGTCGACGTGTTCCGGCGTCGTCGGTCCGCACCCCCGACCGAGCGTGGGCCGGGGCCGTCCCGGGACGAAGTGGGAGGGGCCGGTGACCTCGGCGACGCTGTTGAGCCCAGTCAGGACGACACCTGGCCCGGAGCCCGGCCCGGCCGGGTCGCCGGCCCGCGCCGACGAGCGGGCCTACATCAGGGTGCTGGTGGTGCTCGACACCGCCGTGCTGACCGTCGCGCTGCTGGCCGGTTACCTGACCCGCTTCGGTGACGGCCGGGCGAGCGGTTCGGAGATCTCGTACGTGCTGGTCGCCCCCGCGCTGCTGATCGCCTGGCTGGTCTCGCTCAAGGCGCTCGGCTGCTACGACGACCGGGTGATCGGCTACGGCGCCGACGAGTACCGCCGGGTCGGCACCGCGAGCCTGCGGTTGGCCGGCGGCATCGCCATCCTCGGTTACATCGCCGACGTGAACGTCTCCCGGGGCTTCCTCGCCATCTCCTTCGCGATCGGCACGATCGGTCTGGAGGCGGCCCGGTTCGCCGCCCGCAAGCGGCTGCACCGGGCCCGCTCCCGGGGCATCGGCTGGTCCCGCCGCGTCCTGGTCGTCGGCGAGGCCGCGCACGTGCTGGAACTCGTGCTCACCCTGCGCCGGGAGCCGTACGCCGGCTACCACGTGGTCGGGGCCTGCATCCCCGACGCGCTGCTGGCGCCGGTCGCGCAACGGCTCGGTGACGTGCCGGTGGTCGGCTCGCTGCGGGGCATTCCCGAGGCCGCCGAGGCGGTCGGGGCGGACACCATCGCCGTCACCGCGTCCGGCGAGCTGACCGCCACCCGGCTGCGTCGGCTCGGCTGGCAGTTGGAGGGCACCGGCATCGACCTGGTGGTGGCGCCGGCGCTCACCGACGTCGCGGGCCCCCGCATCCACACCCGGCCGGTCGCCGGCCTGCCGCTGATCCACGTCGAGGCGCCCGAGTTCCGTGGTGTCCGCAAGCTCGTCAAGGGCTTCGTCGACCGGGCCACCGCGACGGTCGCGCTGACCGTGCTGCTGCCGCTGCTGGCGTTCCTCGCGCTGGCCATCCGCCTGGACAGCCGCGGGCCGGTCTTCTTCCGGCAGACCCGCGTCGGTCGGGGCGGGCTGGAGTTCGGCGTCTGGAAGTTCCGCACGATGGTCGTCAACGCGGACGAACTCCTGGCCGAGCTGGTCAGCCGCAACGAGACCGACGGCCTGATGTTCAAGATGCGCGACGACCCGCGGATCACCCGCGTCGGGCGGGTGTTGCGCAAGTGGTCGCTGGACGAGCTGCCCCAGCTGGTCAACGTGCTGCTCGGGCAGATGAGTCTGGTCGGTCCCCGCCCGCCGCTGCCGTCCGAGGTGGCCCGGTACGACGGGGACGTGGCCCGGCGGCTGCTCGTCAAGCCGGGCATGACCGGGCTGTGGCAGGTCAGCGGCCGCTCCGACCTCAGCTGGGAGGACGGCATCCGGCTCGACCTCTACTACGTGGAGAACTGGTCGCTCGCCGCCGACCTCACCATCCTGTGGAAGACGTTCGGCGCGGTCGTCAACAGCCGCGGAGCGTACTGAGCCGACGTCAGGGCTGCGGGCCGGTCCAGTCCAGGCAGACGACCACGGCGTCGTCGACGAGATCGCTGGCCACGTAGGCACGCAGATCACCGAGGACGGACCGGACGGCGTCCAGGGGGTCCATCGGCCCGGTCCGGCGCAGGAACCGCTCCAGCGCCGAGAGGCCGTACGGGACGTCCTGCGCGGTCGCGTCGACGACCCCGTCGCTGACCACGAAGAGCCGGTCGTTCCGCCGCAGCGCGAACCGCTGCTCGCGGTAGTCGGTCGCCTCGAACATGCCCAGCGGGAACTGGTCCTCCAACGACTGCTCGGTGACCTCCCCGTCGCGCAGCCGCAGCAGCCGGGGCGACCCGGCGTCCACCACCGTCATCACCCCGCCGGCCAGGTCCAGCTCCATCAGCAGGGCGGCGACGTGCTGGCTGCCCCGGTGCAGGTCGTAGATCGCCTGGTCGGCCAGGGACGCCTGGTCGGCCAGGGAGAGGCCGGCCCGGCGGGCGTTGCGCAGGGCGCTGGTGGCCAGCGCGGTGAGCATCGACGCGGCGACCCCCTCGCCCATCCCGTTGATGGTCGCCAGCCAGAGCCGACGTCCGTCGTCGGACCAGTCGAAGCTGTCGCCCCGCACCGCGTACGCCGGCTCCAGCTGCCCGGCCAGGCGGAACGCCGGCCGGGTCCGGCTCCGGCCCGGGAGCAGCTCCCACTGCATCTCGGCGGCGAGGGTCAGCCGGCGGCTGCGCCGGGCCGACCGGTAGACGTCGGTGCCGGCGGAGACGGCGGCCAGCTCGTGGGCCAGTGCGGTGGCGATCTCGGCGAGATCCTCCAGGACGCCGCGGTCGTCCGGGATCGGGGCGACCCGCAGGACCCCCCGCCGCTCGCCGCGCATCGTGACGGGCAGGTACCCGGTCACCCCGCTGCGCACCGGCTCCTGGTGGTCGAAGCAGCGCCAGGCCGGGTGGCCGGGCCCGGCCACCGGCTCGCCGCCGTGCAGCGGCAGCAGCACGGCGAGCCGGTAGTCGACCTGGAGCAGCTCGGTCTCGTCGATCCGGTACGACCGGGCCAGCACGTCGGCGATCCGCTCGACCAACAGGTCGGCGGGCGCCCCGTTGAGGGTCTGTCGTGCCTGGTTGACCGCTTCGCTCATACCCGCTCCTTGATCGCAAGCTCAACCAGGACATCTTCGGAGTAGTCTCGGGCCACCATGGCCGAACTGAACGGTCCACCGGACCCTGAGACGAGTATCGCCGCCGCCCTCGACGCGGCGGCGGGTGCCCTGCTGACCGTGTGGGAGGCGGCGCGGGAGCGGACGACCAGCCGCGTCTCCGGCGCCCAGCTACGCGCCATCATGGTGGTCGAGCAGCACGACGGCATCAACCTCCGTCGGCTGGCGAGCCGCCTCGACATGCTGCTCAGTTCGGCCAGCAGGCTCTGCGACCGACTGGTGGCCGCCGGGATGCTCGAGCGCGAGCCGGGCCGGCTCGACCGCCGGGAGATCTCGCTGCACCTCACGCAGGAGGCGCGTCGCCTCCTGGTGGAGCTGCGGGACGACCGGCGGGAACAGCTCGCCCGTATCCTCGCCGGCATGACGCCGCAGGGGCGGGAGGCGCTGCTGCTCGGGATGCGCGAGTTCGACGAGACCGCGCGCCGGCAGGAGGCCCGGTCCGCGCCGGTGGAGCCGGTGCCCGTCCGGCCGGACGTGCTCGACGGCGGCAGCCATCCGATCCCCAGCCCTCTGGACTGGCCGGCGGGCGAGCCGCCGGTGGCCCGTACGGCCTGATCAGTCGCGTCCGGCGGGGGCGAGGGCGAGCAGCGCCACGTCGTCGTCGCCCCGCCCGGCCAGCCACTCGTCCACCAGCGGCAGCAGCCGGTCGACGAGCGCGCCGGGCGACAGCCCGGCCGAGTCGGCGAGCGCGGCGGACAGGCGTGCCTCGCCGAGCGGCTCCCCGTCAGGTCCGCCACCGCACGCCCTGGTCACCCCGTCGGTCTGGGCCAGCATGACCTCGCCGGGGGCAAGCCGTACCTCCGCCTCGACGAACCGCGCGCCGGCCAGCGCCCCCACCGGCATCCCCCCGACGGCGACCGGCGTGACGACGCCGTCGGCCCGGAGCACCAGCGGGGCGGGGTGCCCACCACCGGCGATCCGCACGCGCAGACCGCCCTCCGGCAGCGGCTCCGCCGTGCCGAGCAGCAAGCTGGTGAACTGGCTGCGCCGGGCGGCGTCGGGCGCGTCGAGCAGGGCCCGGTTGAGCAGCCGCAGCAGCTCCCGTGGGCGCTGCTCCACCAGGCGCAGGGTCCGCAACGACTGGCGTACCCGGCCGGTGAGCACAGCGGCGCCGACGCCCCGACCGCTCACATCGCCGATGGCGAACGTCGCGCCACGGCCGGTGGGCCGGACGTCGTAGAAGTCGCCCCCGATCCGGAGGCTGTCGCCGGTGGCCCGGTAGCCGCCGGCGAGCGCGAGCCCAGGGATGGTCGGCAGCGCCGGTGGCAGCAGATTGTGCTGGAGCACCCGGGCGAGGTGCGCCTGCTCGCCGTAGAGCTCGGCGGTCGCCAGTGCCGCCCCCGCCCGGGCGGCGAACTCGTGGCCCAGCTCGACGTCGCGGCCGTCGAAGTCCGCCCGTCCCGCCCGCCGTACGAGCAGCAGGGCGGCGGCCGGGCCGGTGGCACCGGGCATCGGGCTGACCAGCACCGCGCCGGGCGGGAGACCGGTGGGCAGCAGCGGCGCCAGGGCGGCCAGGTCGGCGGGGCCCCACGCCGCGGGCCGGGGCGGCGGACCGCCGGCCAGCGCGTCGGCGAGCCCGGGGAGAGCGGCGGTCAGCTCGGTCGGGGCGACACCGTCGACCGGAGCCGGGTCGCCGTCGGCGTACCGGTGCCAGTGCGGGACCGGCGCGGCCGGTGGGGCGGGGCGGTGGACCACGATCGCGGCGTCGGCCAGGAAGGGCACGGCGAGCGTGACGGCGGCCCGCAGCGTCCGGGCCCGGTCGAGCGAGAGCGCCAGCCGGCTGCCGGTCCGGGCCAGGAAGGACGTGCGGGACCGCTCGGCCAGCAGGGCGTCGTCGCGGACCCGCTCCTCGGTGACGTCGCGGACGTACCAGGCGTGCCGGCCGCCGGTCAGGTCGCGGCGGGTGCCGCGCAGCCGCCGCCCGCGGTGGTCGCCGTCGAAGTCGCCCGCGCCGGCGAGTGCTGCCCGGGCCAGCGCCGCCACCGGGCTGCGGGCCAGTTCGGCGCCGGGCCGCACCTCCGGGAGCAGCTCGGTGGCCATCGCGTTGATCAGGGTGACCCGGCCGGCGCCGTCGGTGGTGACGACGGCCTCGGCCAGGCCGGCCAGCAGCTCACGGGTCAGCCCGGGGTCGGCCGGCGGGCCGGTCGGGGCGGGCCGCCGGGCCGGTGGGCGAGGCGCCGCGTCGTCGACCGGCTCGGTGGTGCCGTCCCGACGGGTCGCGGTCATCGCCGCCGGTCGCCGGTGGCCCCGGTCCGTCGCCCTGTCCGCATCGCCGCTCCCCGCACCCTCCGCCGGGCATCGTTGCCTGGCGGCAAGCGTACCGATGGGTGCCACCACCGGCGCAGGCGCGCGGGTGGGCGGGGCTCAGGCCGCGCGGGCGAGCCAGCCGGCCGGTCGGGCGATGATCCGGCGGACCACCGAGCCGGCCGCGCCCACCGCGGCGGCGTCGGCGCCGAGCGTCGCCGACCGCACGGTGACCGGCGACCAGGCCGCGGTCAGCACCCGACGGGAGATCTCGGTGAGCACCGGCGGCCCCAGCCAGGGGGTGAGCGGGGCGTAGCCGCCGCCGAGGACCACGGTGTCGAGGTCGAGCAGGTTCACCACGCCGGCGACGGCCACCCCGAGCGCGGTGCCGGCGTCCTGCAGCGCGCGGAGCGCCTCGGCCGTGCCGGCGTCGGCCAACTCCGCCAGCCGTGCCGCGGCGGTGTCCGCCGGCAGGTCCGCCCCGGTCAGGCCGGCGGCGGCGAGGATCGCCTCCTGGCCCGCGTACTGCTCCAGGCAGCCCCGGCCGCCGCACCGGCAGGGGCGCCCCTCGGGCCGTACCGGCATGTGCCCGATCTCGCCGCTCCAGCCCCGGACGCCGCGGAAGAGGGCGCCGTCGAGCACGATCCCGGCGCCGATGCCGACCTCGCCGGAGATGTGCAGGAAGCTCGCCGGCCCGCCCCGGTCCGCGTGCAGTTCGCCGAGCGCGGCCAGGTTGGCCTCGTTGTCGACCACCAGCGGCGGTACGCCCTCGACCGGATCGGTGAGCGGCGGATGCGCGGCGAGCAGCGCCGGCACCGGCACGTCCCGCCAGCCGAGGTTCGGCGCGAGCCGGACGAGCCCGGCGTCGTCCACCAGCCCGGGCACGGCCAGCGCCGCGCCGGCCAGGGTGAGACCCTGCTCCGCCGCGTCGGCCCGCGCCCGCCCGGCCAGCTCGACCAGCCGAGCGAGCGCGTCGGTGGGCGCGACGGGCCGTAGGTCGGCCCGGTGCACGGTGTGGTGGCGCACCTGCCCGGCCAGGTCCACCACGCAGACGGCCAAGTAGTCGACGTTGATCTCCAGGCCGAGACCGGCGGGGCCGTCACCGGCCAGCACCAGCCCCCGGGCGGGTCGGCCGGCACCGGCGCGCGGCGCGGGGTCGGCCTCGGTGACCAGTCGGCCGCTGATCAGGTCTTCGACGACCGCGGAGACGGTGGCCCGGGTGAGGCCGGTCTCGGCGGCCAGATCGGCCCGCGAGGGCGCACGCTCGGCGGCGGCGATGCGGCCGAGCACCACGGCGAGATTCAGCTCGCGCAGGCTGCCTTGGCGGACGGCCGAGGCGGGAGCGGTGGCAGGTGACACCCCTTGACAGTGCCACAGGTCAGGCAAATAATTCAATCGCTGAACAAAATAATGGACCACACCCCGGAGGTTGCCATGGCACCCCGTCCCACCCCCGCCGACAAGTTCTCCTTCGGGCTCTGGACCGTGGGCTGGTCGGCCCGCGACCCGTTCGGCGACGCCACCCGCCCCGACCTGGACCCGGTCGAGTCGGTGCACCGGCTCGCCGAGCTCGGCGCGTACGGCGTCACCTTCCACGACGACGACCTGATCCCGTTCGGCGTCGACGCGGCCACCCGCGACCAGCACATCGCCCGATTCCGCAAGGCCCTCGACGAGACCGGCCTGGTGGTGCCGATGGTCACCACCAACCTCTTCACCCACCCCGTCTTCAAGGACGGCGGCTTCACCAGCAACGACCGCGACGTCCGGCGCTACGCGCTGCGCAAGGTGCTGCGCAACGTCGACCTGGCCGCCGAGCTGGGTGCCAAGACCTTCGTGATGTGGGGCGGCCGGGAGGGCTCCGAGTACGACGTCGCCAAGGACGTCCGGGCCGCGCTGGAGCGCTACCGCGAGGCCGTCGACCTGCTCACCCAGTACGTCATCGACCGCGGCTACGACCTGCGCTTCGCCCTGGAGCCCAAGCCGAACGAGCCGCGTGGTGACATCCTGCTGCCCACGGTCGGGCACGCGCTCGCCTTCATCTCCACCCTGGCCCACCCCGAGCTGGTCGGCCTCAACCCCGAGGTCGGCCACGAGCAGATGGCCGGGCTCAACTACGCCCACGGCATCGCCCAGGCGCTCTGGCAGGGCAAGCTGTTCCACCTCGACCTCAACGGCCAGCGCGGCATCAAGTACGACCAGGACCTGGTGTTCGGCCACGGCGACCTGATGAACGCCTTCGCGCTCGTCGACCTCCTGGAGAACGGTGGCCCGGGCGGCGCACCCGCGTACGACGGTCCCCGGCACTTCGACTACAAGCCGTCCCGCACCGAGGACATCGCCGGGGTCTGGGCGTCCGCCGAGGCGAACATGGCGACCTACCTGCTGCTCAAGGAGCGGGCCGCGGCGTTCCGCGCCGACCCGGAGGTGGCCGAGGCGCTCGCCGCCAGCAAGGTGACCGAGCTGGCCACCCCGACGCTCGCCGACGGGGAGAGCTACGCCGACCTGCTCGCCGACCGCTCCGCGTTCGAGGACTTCGACGTGGACGCGACCGCCGCGCGGGGCTTCGGTTTCGTCCGGCTCAACCAGCTCGCCGTCGAGCACCTGCTCGGCGCGCGCTGAGGCGGTCGTCATGCCGCTCGTCGCGGGGGTGGACTCGTCCACCCAGTCGAGCAAGGTCGTCGTCCGTGACGCGGAGAGCGGCGCCCTGGTCCGGCAGGGCCGGGCACCGCACCCGGACGGCACGGAGGTCGACCCGGCGGCCTGGTGGACCGCGCTGCGGGCGGCGGTCGACGCCGCCGGCGGGCTGTCCGACGTGGTCGCCGTGTCGATCGGTGGTCAGCAGCACGGCATGGTGGCGCTGGACGAGGCCGGCGAGGTCGTCCGGCCCGCCCTGCTGTGGAACGACACGCGCTCGGCCGACGCCGCCGCCGACCTGATCGCGGAGGCGGGCGGCGGGGAGACCGGCCGACGCTTCTGGGCCGACGCGGTGGGCAGCGTGCCGGTCGCCAGCTTCACCGCGACCAAGCTGCGGTGGCTGGCCCGGCACGAGCCGGAGAACGCGGCCCGGGTGGCGGCGGTCTGCCTGCCGCACGACTGGCTGACCTGGCGGTTGACCGGCGCGACCGACCTGGCCGCGTTGCGTACCGACCGGGGTGACGCCAGTGGCACCGGCTACTGGTCGCCGGCCACCGGTGAATACCGGTTCGACCTGCTGGAGCAGGCGTTCGGCCGGCGCCTGCGGGTGCCGACCGTGCTCGGGCCCGCCGACCCGGCGGGGGAGCTGCACTCGGGCGCCCTGCCGACGGACGGCCGGCCGGCCGGTCCCGCCGGTGGTGGGGTGCTGCTGGGGCCGGGGACCGGTGACAACGCGGCCGCCGCGCTCGGCGTCGGCGCCGGCCCGGGTGACGTGGTGATCTCGATCGGCACGTCGGGCACGGTGTTCAGCGTCGCCGAGGGGCCGTCCGCGGACGCCACCGGGATCGTGGCCGGCTTCGCCGACGCCACCGGCCGGTTCCTGCCGCTGGTGTGCACCCTCAACGCGGCCCGGGTGCTCGACGCCGCCGCGTCGATGCTCGGGGTCGGCCTCGACGAGTTGGCCGACCTCGCCCTCTCCGCGCCGGCCGGCGCGGACGGGCTGGTCATGGTGCCCTACCTGGAGGGTGAGCGGACCCCGAACCGGCCCACCGCCACCGGCGCGGTGCACGGGTTGACCCTGCGCACCGCCACCCCGGCGCACCTGGCCCGGGCGGCCGTCGAGGGCATGCTCTGCGCCCTCGCCGACGGCCTGGACGCGATCGTGGCGCAGGGGGTGACCCCGCGGCGGGTGATCCTGGTGGGCGGTGGCGCCCGCTCGGCGGCCGTCCGTCGGATCGCGCCGCAGGTGTTCGGCTGCCCCGTGGTGGTGCCGCCGCCCGGCGAGTACGTCGCCGACGGCGCCGCCCGTCAGGCCGCCTGGGTCGCGCTCGGTGGAAAGACGCCCCCGGAGTGGGCGGTCGAGGGCACCGAGGAGTACGCGGCGGAGCCGGTCCCGGCGGTCCGGGAGCGCTACGCCGAGGCCCGGGACCAGGTGATCAACCGCTGAACCGTCTCGTTGTCGATCCGCGGCAACTGTCGTAAATGAGCCCCCGGTCGATCCGACCGGGGGCTCGGCCGTCGTTCCGGCTCGAACCGGTGGCCGCGTTGCGGACCGACGGCTGAGCCACCCGGGCCACGCACCCCCCTCCCGGCCTGGTTGGCTGTCAGGCATGACCGTGGCCCGGGGTGGGATGGCGCGGGCCTGGGGCGGCGGTCCCGGGCACCGGCTGTACAGCGTCGTGGTGTTCGTGCTGCTCGCCTCGCTGGACAACGTGGCGATCGGGCTGATTCCGCCGCTGTACGGGCCGATCTCCGCGGCGTTCGAGGTGCCGCAGCGGCTCCTCGGGCTGGTCACCGCGGTGAGTTTCCTGGTCAGCGCGGTGGCCGCGGTCTGCTGGGCGTACGTGGGCGACCGGACCCACCGCAAGCCGCTGCTCATGATCGGCACGCTGCTCTGGGCGATCGGCACCGGCGGCAGCGCGCTCGCCGGCAGCTACGGCGTGTTCCTGATCGCGCAGTTCGTGGCCGCGATCGGCCTCGGCGCGGTCGGGTCCGTCGGATTCTCCGTGGTCACCGACCTCATCTCGCCCCGCCGTCGAGGTCTGGTGATGAGCTTCTGGGGGCTGTCCCAGGGCGCCGGGACGCTGGCCGGGACGCTGGTCGGTGGCCTGCTCGGCAGCGCCGACTGGCGGCGGCCGTTCTGGGTGCTGGCCGTCACCGGGCTGGTCGCCACCCTGGCCTACCTGTTCACGTACGACATCCGGCGCGGGCAGAGCGAGCCGGAACTGGCGGGCGCGCTCGCGGCCGGCGGCGACTACGACTACCGGATCAGCCGCGCCGACGTGCCCCGGATCCTGGGCCGGCGGACCAACCGGTGGCTGATCCTCCAGGGGCTGACCGCGCAGGCCGCCTTCGGCTCGCTGGTCTGGTTGCCGGTGCTGTTCACCCAACGCGCGGAGGCGCAGGGCTACTCCACCGCGACGGCGGTCGCCGTGGGCAGCGTCTTCGCCACCCTGTTCCAGCTCGGCGGCGTGTTCTCCATCGTCGGCGGGCTGATCGGCGACGCGGTGCAGCGGCGTACGCCCCGGGGACGCGCGATGGTCGCGTCGATCGGGATCCTCGCCGCGCTGCCGTTCTACCTGGTGCTCTTCTTCGTGCCGATCCGCATCGACGTGCCCGACGGCGCCGGCACCGGCGCGGTGGTCGGCGCCGTCCTGGGCAGCGTGTTCACCGAGCCGTCGGTCGGGCTCAGCCTGCTCGCCGCGCTGCTCGCGCTCGCCCTGACCTCGGCGAACGCGCCGAACTGGTTCGCGCTGATCGCCGACGTCAATCCGCCGGAGCACCGGGGGACGGTCTACAGCCTGGGCAACCTGGTCAACGGTGTGGGGCGGGCGACCGGCAACTACCTCGTCGGGGCCGCCTTCCAGGCCCTGCGTACGGCGTTCCCGCCGCCGTTGAACTACGCGGTCGGCCTGGCCGCGTTCCAACTCTTCTTCGTGCCGACCGGCGTCATGTACTGGCTGGCCTCGCGCACCTCGCCGCGGGACATCGACACCGTGAACCACCTGCTGCACAACCGGGGCGAGCGCCTGGAGGAGTGAAGACGGCGATGGGGGCCCCGGCGCGCCGGAGCCCCCTGGTCGGTGCCGTTGGTCGGGTCAGCCGCGGTACCAGACGGTGACGTCGGTCCCGACCGCCCCGTCGCCGGTGAGCGGGGCGCTGGAGTGCAGCACCTGCGCGCCGGACGGCAGCGGAACCGGCGACTCGCCGAAGTTGGTGAGCACGGTGAGCACGCCGTTGTCGAAGGTCAGCACCGTGTCACCGGACTCGCGCCAGCGCAGCGTCCCGTGGCCCAGCCCGTGCTCGTGGCGCAGCCGCAGGGCGGTCCGGTACATCTCGTACGTCGACCCGGGCACGTCCCGCTGCCGGTCCAGGGCGTACTCGGCCCAGGTCGCCGGCTGCGGGAGCCAGCTCGCGTCGGTCGGCCCGAAGCCGTACGACGGGGCGTCGGCCTCCCACGGGATCGGCACCCGGCAGCCGTCCCGGCCGCGCTGGGTGTGCCCGCTGCGCGCCCAGGTCGGGTCCTGGCGGGCCTCGTCGGGCATCGTGGTGTGCTCCGGGAGGCCCAACTCCTCGCCCTGGTACAGGTACGCCGAGCCGGGCAGCGCGAGCATCAGCAGGGTGGCCGCCCGGGCGCGCCGCAGGCCGAGCACGCCGTCCGGCTGCGGGTCGCCGATGCCGATGCCGTTCGGGCGCGGGGTGCCCACCGGCAGACCCAACCGGGAGGCGTGCCGGACCACGTCGTGGTTGGAGAGCACCCACGTGGTCGGGGCGCCGACCGCGTCGGTCGCCTCCAACGAGCGGGTGATCACCGCGTACTGGGCGGGCGCGGTCCACGAGGCGAGGAGGTACTCGAAGTTGAACGCCTGGTGCATCTCGTCCGGCCGCACGTAGCGGGCCAGCCGCTCGGCCGGCTCCACCCACGCCTCGGCGACCAGGACGCGCTCGCCGGGGTAGCCGTCCAGCACCCGCCGCCAGTCGCGGTAAATCTCGTGCACGCCGTCCTGGTCCCACATGGGCGGGCGGGGGCGGTCACCCTCGTTGCCGGAGAGGATCTCCTGGGGCTCCTGCCAGTCGGCCAGGTCGGCCTGCTTGATCAGGCCGTGCGCCACGTCCACCCGGAAGCCGTCCACGCCCCGGTCCAGCCAGAACCGCAGGACGTCCAGGAACTCGGCCCGGATCTCGGGGTTGTCCCAGTTGAGGTCGGGCTGGCCGGTGTCGAACAGGTGCAGGTACCACTGGCCGGGGCGGCCGTCCGGCTCGACGACCCGGGTCCAGGCCGGCCCGCCGAACACGCTCTGCCAGTCGTTCGGCGGCTGCTCACCGTCCGGGCCACGACCGTCCCGGAAGATGTACCGGGCCCGCTCGGGGCTGCCGGCCGGGGCGGCCAGCGCCGCGGTGAACCACCGGTGCGCGGAGGAGGTGTGGTTGGGCACCAGGTCGACGATCACCCGCAGGCCGCGCGCGTGGGCCTCACCGATCAGCTTGTCCGCGTCCGGCAGGCCGCCGAAGAGCGGGTCGACGTCCCGGTAGTCGGCCACGTCGTAGCCGGCGTCGGCCTGCGGCGACGGGTAGAACGGGGAGAGCCAGACCGCGTCGACGCCCAGCTCGGCGAGGTGGTCGAGGCGGGACGTGATGCCCGGCAGGTCGCCGATCCCGTCGCCGTTGGAGTCGGCGAACGACCGCGGATAGATCTGGTAGATCACCGCTTCGGTCCACCAGCCGGTGATCGGGTCGCCGGACGGACTCTGCTGTGACTGGTTGGTGTTCAGGGCCTTCTCCCGTGTGTTGTGCGGTCGTGCGGGTGCGGGGCCTCCGGCGGCGGTGGCGGAAGTCCCGTTCAGTGTGCCCGCGGTGGGGCGGTCGACTCACGGACGACGAGCCGAGTGGGCAGGATCACCGGCGGGTTCGCGGTGCCCGGGCCGGTGACCGGCGCGCGGGGCCGGACGGCGACGGAGTCGAGCGTCCGGCCGCCGAGCGGGTCGAGCAGGATGCGGGCGGCCAGCCGGCCCTGCTCCGCCGCCGGCTGCGCGATCGTGCTCAGGCCGAGCACGCCGGCCAGGTCGTGGTCGTCGATGCCGATGACGCTCACGTCCTGCGGTACGCGCAGGCCGGCGTCGCGCAGCGCGGTCATCGCGCCCATCGCCATCTCGTCGCAGGCCGCCACGATCGCCGTCGGTGGCTCGCCCCGGGCCAGCAGCTCCGTGGTGGCCCGGTTGCCGCCGTCGATGGTGAACTGTGACTCCACGTCGAGGCTCGGGTCCGGCCGGATGCCGGCGGCCCGGAGCGCCGTCTGGTAGCCGCGTCGCCGGTCGACGTGCGTGGTGTAGGCCAGCTCGTCGTCCGGGTCGCCGGAGATGTGCGCGATCCGCCGGTGGCCGAGGTCGAGCAGGTGCCGGGTGGCGGTCCGCGCGGCGGCCACGTCGTCGATGCGGACGCAGGGCCAGCCCGGCACGCCGGTGCCCGAGCTGATCGTCACGCCGGGCAGGTCGAGCGCGGCGAGCGCGGCCAGGTCGGCGGCGTGCAGCGGGGTGGCGACCAGGATGACGGCGTCCACCCGTTTCTGCAGGTTGGCGGTGCGCAGCACCCGTTGCCGGATCTGCTCCCGGCCGCCGAGGTTGTGCAGCAGCAGGTCGTAGCCGGACTGGTGGAGGAACTCCTCGACCGCCTCGACGACGGTGGCGAAGAACCATCGGGTGATCCGGGGGACCACCACCGCGACGGTGCCGGTCCGGCCGCCGGCCAGCCGGGACGCGCTCGGCGAGACCGCGTAGTCCAGTTGCTCGGCGGCGGCCAGCACGCGGCGGCGGGTCCCGGGCGAGACCGTCGGAAGGCCGCGCAGCGCCCGGGACACGGTGGCGGTGGAGACTCCCGCCAACCGGGCGACATCATCGATCCTCGTCACGGTTCCCCCGCTCCGTGTCCGCGTCCGCCGCCGCCCGTACGCCGGGCGGCGGCGGACGCGCGGTCAGCCCTTGACGCTGCCGGCGAGCAGACCTCGCACGAAGTAGCGCTGGAGGGACAGGAACACGATCAGCGGGATGACGATCGACACGAACGCGCCGGCGGTGAGCCGCTGCCACTCGTTGCCCCGCGTGCCGGCCATCTCGGCGAGGCGGACGGTGAGCGGGGCGGTCTCGTTGCTGCCGCCCGCGAAGATCAGCGCGACCAGCAGGTCGTTCCAGACCCAGAGGAACTGGAAGATGCCCAACGCGGCCAGCGCCGGGGTGATCAGCGGCAGCACGATGGTGCGGAAGATCCGCGGGTGGTTGGCGCCGTCGACGCGGGCCGCCTCCATCAGGTCGCCGGGGAGCTGTGAGATGAAGTTGTGCAGCAGGTAGACCGCGAACGGCAGGGCGAAACAGGTGTGCGCGAACCACACCTGGGCGAACTTCTGCTCGTCGACCAGGTCCCACGCCGGCAGCACCTGGATGCCACCGATGCTGACACCGGTGGAGAAGAACCGCAGCAGCGGCACCAGGGCCATCTGGAGAGGCACGATCTGCAGCGCGAAGATCGCGATGTAGACCCACTCCCGGCCGCGGAAATTGATCCACGCCAGCGCGTACGCGGCCAGCGCCGCGAAGGCGAGCGGGAAGAGCACCGACGGGATGGTGATCGCCAGGGAGTTGATGAAGTAGCTGGCGAGTTGCCCGGACGACGACGACCGCCCGAAGAGCACCTGCTGGTAGTTCTCCAGGGTGAACTGCGGGTTGGTGAAGGCGGTCCACCAACCGGTGGTCTTGATCTCGTCCTCCGGTCGGAGCGAGGAGATGAAGAGGCCGAAGGTCGGGATCGTCCAGACCACCGCGATGACGATCGAGACCAGGGTCGCCGTACGGCTGTTCAGCCGCTTGCGGACCCGTCCCGCGACGGTGGTGGAGGGGCCGGCGGTCTTCTGGGTGCCGGCGGCGACTGTGGGCGTGGCGGTGGTCATCTCAGCCCTCCCGCTGCTGACGGAGGTTGCGGATCTGGTAGATCACGACCGGGATGACCAGGATGAAGAGGAAGACCGCGAGTGCGGAGCCCTGCCCGTTCTGGCCGTACCGGAACGCCTGGTTGTACATCTCGTTGGCGATCACGCTGGTGTCGTAGTTGCCGTTGGTCGAGGTCCGGACGATGTCGAAGACCTTGAGCGTGGCGATGGTGATGGTCACGACGACGACGATCAGCGCCGGTCGGATGCTCGGCAGGGTGATCCGCCGGAACATCTGCCACGACGTGACGCCGTCGAGCCGGGCGGCCTCCACGATGTCCGCGGGGATCGCCTTGATGGCGGCGGAGAGCACCACCATGGCGAAGCCGGCCTGGATCCAGACCATGATCACGATCAGCAGCAGCGTGTTCAGCGGTGATTCGAGCAGCCACTGCTTGGGCTCGCCGCCGAGGCTGACCACGATCTGGTTGAGCAGGCCGATCTGGTCGCCCTCGCCCCGGTAGGCGTAGACGAACTTCCAGATGATGCTCGCGCCGACGAAGGAGATCGCCATCGGCAGGAAGATGAGGGACTTGGCGAACGCCTCGAACCTGACCCGGTCCACCAGCACGGCGTAGATCAGGCCGAACGAGGTCGCCACCAGCGGCACCAGGAGCACCCAGACCAGGGTGTTGATGAGTACCCGGACGATCGAGTCCTCGGAGAACAGCCAGCTGTAGTTGGCCAGCCCCACCCAGTTGTCGCTCTCCGCGTCCATCAGGGAGAGCAGCACGGTGCGGATGGCCGGCACGACCAGCCCGATGAGGAGCAGCAGCACCGTCGGCAACAGGAAGAAGAGCGCGAACAGGCCTTCCCGTGGCTTCTTCCGACGGGGGAGCGGGGCGCCGCTGGCGGACGCGGCGACGAGCTGCGCCTCCCGGCGGCGGGCGAACCAGGCCGGCACCACGTCGAGCAGGAGGAGCAGACCGCCCACCACCGCGACGAAAGCGATCAGCCCGTACATCAGCATGAGGAACTTCGGCTGTTCCTCCGCGAAGTCGAACTCCATCGACCCTCCCAGGTCCGGATCCGCCGGTGGGCCGGCCCGCGTGCGCGGGCCGGCCCACCGTTCAGATCACTTCCAGCTGCCTTCGATGCCCTGGAGCACCGACGCGGTGTCCTTGCCGTTGATCCAGTCGACCATGCCCTTCCAGAACGTGCCCGCGCCGACCGCGGCCGGCATCAGGTCCGATCCGTCGAAGCGGAAGACGCCGCTCTTGTCCTGCAGGATCTGGACGGAGAGCTTGTCGATCGGGCTGGCGACGTTGGCGATGTCCAGCTTGTTGTTCGCCGTGACCCAGTTGCCGAGCTTCGCGCGGCTGTTGACGTACTCGGCGGACGCCAGGTAGGTCTGCACCGCCTGGACCTCGGGGCGGTCGGTGTAGGCGACGACGAACTCGCCGGCACCCAGCACGGGCTTGCCCTTGGCCGGGTCGATGGCCGGAAAATAGAAGGCGAACGCGTCGCCGTCCTCGGCGACCTTCGTGCCCTCGGGGAACTGGTTCGCGTAGAACGACGCCTGGCGGTGCATGGCGCACTTGCCCGTGGTGACCGGCACGCCGGCCTCCTGGAAGGAGGTGGTGGCGATGCTCTTCACGCCACCGAAGCCGCCGTTGACGTACTTCTCGTTCTTGAGGATGGTGCCGGCCCGGTCGAGGGCGTCGGCGACCTTCGGGTCGTTGAACGGGATCGCGTGGGTCGTCCACTGGTCGTAGACCTCGGGGCCCTGCGTGCGCAGCAGCACGTCCTCGATCCAGTCGGTGGCCGGCCAGCCGGTGGCATCACCGGACTCGATGCCGGCGCACCACGGCTTGATGCCGCTGGCCGCGATCGTGTCGCTGAGCTTGATCATGTCGTCCCAGCTGGTCGGGACCGTCCAGCCCTTCTCCTTGAAGAGCTTCGGCGAGTACCAGACGAAGGACTTCACGTTGGCGCCGAGCGGCACACCGTAGAGGGTGCCGTTGATGGTGGCGTACTTCAGCCAGTCGGCCGGCATGTTCTGCTCGGCCAGCGCCTTGGTGTCGGCGCCGAGGGCCTTCAGCTTGCCGGCGTCGGCGAACCGCTTGACCAGACCCGGCTGCGGCACGAACGCCAGGTCGGGCGCGTTGCCGCCGTCGACCCGGACGGGGAGCTGCGCCTCGAACTCGCCGCTGCCCTCGTAGTCGATCTCGATGCCGGTGCAGTCCTCGAACTGCTTCCAGGAGTCCCGCAGCAGGTCAGCCTCGGCGTCACGGATGGACGCGTAGATGGAGACCTTCTTGCCGTCGTGACCCTCGTACTTCGAATAGGCGGCGCACTCGGCCGAGTCCGCTTTGTCGCTTCCCTTGTCGTTGCCGGTGCCGCAGGCGGTGGCGCTGAGCGCCAACCCGAGTACGCCGGCGATCACGAAGGCCTGGCGTGGTCTGGCAAAGACCGCCATGCCGTCCTCCTTTCTTGCCGGCGCGGTCGTGGTCGTGACCTGGCGCCGGTCCGATGGGCGTCCCCACATGTAAGCGCTTGCATCCGACGGGGTCCACCCCCTGTCAGACACGGACAAGTAACAATCTGGAAACCTCGCGGCCGGCCGTTGGTCGCGCTCCCACGCACCTTTCGAAGGCTGACGATATCTGTCACGCTGTACGCATCACATCGAAGGTTTTCAACATAGGAGGAGCTGGATGCGTAAGCGGTGGTTCAGCCTGATGGCGGCCGTCCTGCTGGTCGTCGGCGTGCTCGTGCCGGCGTCCCCGGCGGTGGCCGCGCCCACCTTCAAGGTGCCGTTCCCCTGCGGTCAGTCCTGGTCCGGCCAGACCCGCAGCGGCCACAGCCCGGCGTACGCGATCGACTTCAACCGCACCGACGACGCCGGCGACCCGGTGGTGGCCAGCGCCCCCGGCACCGTCGACCGGGTCACCGATCTCGGGGGTACCAGCTACGGAAAGTACGTCCGGATCAGTCACGCCGGCGGCTACCACACCTACTACGCCCACCTGAGCGGCTTCAACGTCTCCGTCGGCCAGAGCGTCGGCTACGGCAAGGTCATCGGCTGGGTGGGCAGCACCGGCGGCTCCACCGGCCCGCACCTGCACTACGAGCAGCGGCTCAACGGCAGTGACATCCAGGTCCGGTTCAACGGCGCCCTCGCCCTCTACTGGGGCACCAAGTCCTACAGCAGCGACAACGGCTGCTCCTCGGGCGCCGGCAGCGGCACGGTCGACACCAGCGGCACCCCGTTGACCGTCCGCTCCGGGCCCGGCACCGGCTACAGCTCGGTCGGCACGGTGGCCGACGGCACCCGGGTGACCATCCAGTGCCAGACCAGCGGCACCAGCGTCACCGGCACGTACGGCACCAGCTCGATCTGGGACCGGATCGGCTCCGGCCGCTTCATCTCCGACGCGTACGTCTACACCGGCTACGACGGCTACATCCCGAACGTCCCCCGCTGCTGATCCCGAGGCGACGGCGGTCCCCGGCGGGCGGCGCTCGCCGGGGACCGGTGGGTCAGGAGTTCAACCGCCAGATCGACAGGTTCAACGCGGCGGCGAACGTGACCCAGGCCCAGTAGGGCAGCAGCAGCGCCGCGGCCACCCGGGACACCCGGGCGAAGAGCACGACGGTGAGCCCGATCGCCAGCCACATCAGCACGATGTCGGCGAACGCCAGACCGTTGCGGCCCGCCCCGAAGAACAGCGGCGTCCAGATGGCGTTGAGCACCAGTTGGGCGGTCCACACCCAGAGTGCGGGGGAGAAGCCGACCCGACGCCACACCAGCCAGCCCGCGACTGCGATCAGCGCGTAGAGCAGCGACCACACCGGGCCGAACAGCCATGAGGGCGGCGCCCAGGCGGGCTGCCGCAGGTTCGCGTACTCGTCGGTGGTGCCCTGGACCCCCAGCCCGCCGATCGCGGCCGCGACGAACACCGCCGCCGCGAAACCGGCGAGGGCCCACCAGGCGCGTCGGCCGGAGGCGGCGGGCGCGTTCCGCGTGTTCCCCATGTCGCCCTCTTTCCCCCTGGTCGGCCAGGTCAGACCGCGCGGGACCGTCGTACGGCTGTCAGCGGGCCGGAGAAACAGCGCCGGAGTCGCCGTGTCCGGTGCTCCTGTCGGGAGGACGGAGACCGATCACGACGACCCCGGCGGGTCCAGGGGCCACGAGAGCCCGTCAGGTGTTGAAGATGCTGACGCCACCAGGGCCGACGAGCAGACCGACGATGATGAGGACGATGCCCCACAGGATCTGCCGGCGGAACAGTGCCAGGATGCCGGCAACGACCAGTACGACCGCGAGAATCCAGAGAATCAGCTCCATGGCGATCAGGTACCCGATGCGTCGACTCGGGAAACCTCGCCCGGATCGAGATGATCACCCAGGTGGAAGATGCTGTACGCCTGCTTGATCACCGGGTGCGCGACGTTGCGGACGCGTACGCCGCCCGGCGTCGTGCCGCGCTCCGAGCCCGCGTGCGCGTGCCCGTGCAGGGCCAGCGCGGTCGGCGCCGAGTCGATCGCCTGACCGAGCTGGTACGACCCGAGGAACGGGTAGATCTCCAGCGGCTCGCCGGCGAGCGTGTCGGGCACGGGGGCGTAGTGGGTCAGGGCCACCAGCAGGTCGCAGTCGAGGCTGTGCAGCGCGTCGGCCAGCCGGTCGGCGCTCTCCGTGGTCGTCCGGACGAACGCCTTCATCTCCGGCTCACCGAAGTCGCTGGCGCAGCGGCCGGCGAAGCCGCCGCCGAAGCCCTTGACGCCCGCGATCCCGAGCCGGCCACCGGCGCACTCCAGCACTACGCCCGTGCCCTCCAGCACGGTGATGCCCGCGTCCTCCAGCACCTTGACCACCTGCGGCACCTGGTCGCACTGGTGATCGTGGTTGCCGAGCACCGTGATCACCGGTACGCCCAACCCGCCGAACTCCTGCGCCACGCACTGCGCCTCGGCCTCGGTGCCGTGCCGGGTGAGGTCACCGGCGAGCAGTAGCGCGTCCGCGCAGTCGGGCAACTCCTCCAGCGCCGGCCGGAACCGGCCGACAACGTCCTTGTCCAGATGCACGTCGCCGACGGCAGCGATCCGGATCACCATGAACCTCCCTCAGGGCAGTTGCTCGATCTCCGTCGGCGCCTGCGTGCGGATCACCCCGATCTCGCTGGTGACCGGCAGGTCCGGGAACCGCTCGGAGACCCGGCGCAGGATCTCCTCCCGTCGGTGGCGGCTCTCGACCTCGCCGTAGAGGACGAGCCCGTTCTCCCGGCGGACCACGGTGATCCCCTGCTCGGCGACGGAGGGGTCCTCGGCCAGCAGCCGGTGGATCTCCGCCTCCAGGTACTCGTCGGGTGGCCCGATGCCGGTGTCGCGGTGCTGGGTCACGATGTCCCCTTCTCTGCCGAGGTGCCGGCATCCGGCACCACCTCGAGCCGGTCCAGCAGCACCAGGAACGCCTCGGCGTACGGCGAGTGCTGCGTCTCCTTCCGTACCCGTTCCCAGTCGATCTGCTCGCGCAGGGAGCGGGCCAACGGCAGCCCGCGGGCGAAGTCGCAGTAGTGCTGGGAGAAGCTGAGCAGCTTGTGCACCATGAGCTGGGTCGCGGAGAGCACCGGCATGTGGATCGCATCGACCGGGCGCACCACGGTGTCCGCGAACGTCTCCTCCGTCACCGGCGTCTCGATCGGCCGGTGGATCAGGTCCACCATCCGCCCGGCGTCGTAGACCTTCACGAGCCAGTCCTCCGGCGGACGCTCGGCGGTGAAGCCGGCCTCGACCAGCGCCTCCAGCGCCCGGTCGACGTCCTGCTCCCGGATGAGGAAGTCGACGTCGTGCTCGCTGGAGTGGCCGCCGTGCGCGTACACGGCGAAGCTCCCGCCGAGCGCGAACGGGATCTCGGACTGCTTGAGCACGGCGGCGACCTTCTTGAGGGTGTGTACCAGGGTCTCGTCCCCGCGCTCGGCCATCGGGTGCTCCCGTCGTCGTGAAACAGGCGGCTGGATTCGAACTCCCGTACCCGGCACTCCGCGCGCCCACACCTGCGTCCGTCGCGGGCAGGTGCGAACCGGGATCGAACGGGACATAACGCCAAGGCCGGCGGCGCCGGTCGGATAGCCTGTGCAAGGTGGTCAGATCACTGCGGGATCGCCGCCGTCGCCGCGGCCGACTGCGCACCGTCGCCCTGATCGGGATCGACGGTTCCGGCAAGACCACCCAGGCACATCGGCTCGCCGACGCGCTCACCGCGGCCGGCCGTCCCGCCACCTACCACCGCAACGCCGGGGGCCGCCGCTGGCTCGGCCGGATCGCGCAGCGGGTCGGCCGGTCCGACGCCCAGCGGCTCGTCGGCCGCGACGGCCTCCTGGCGGTCGAGTCCGTGCTGCGCTGGGTGGCCATCGCCGCCGCGCTGGTCAGCTGCCTGCTCACCGGGCGCACCGCCGTCATGGACCGCTACGCCGCCTGCCAGTACGCGAGCATCCGGGCGCACGGCGGGCACCGGTGGGAGCGCCTCGCCCGGGCGGGCTACCGGGTCTTCCCGAAGCCGCAGGTGACGTTCCTGCTCGCCGTGGACCCGGCCGAGGCGTACCACCGGATCGAGCGGCGCGGCACCGACCACGAGACGATGGGCTGGCTCACCGCGGCCGACACCGCCTACCGGACGTTGCCCGAGTATCCGACGTTCGTGCTGGTCGACGCCGGTCGCCCTGCCGAGGAGGTGTCCCGGCAGATCCAGCGGCACCTCGCGGGCTGGCTCCCGTCCGCCGAGGTGGGGGAGGCGCCGGCCGTATCGGACCCCCCGCCGGCACCCGGCGGCGTCGCCGCGCCGCTCGCCGCCCGGGGCCGCACCTGACCGGTCGCCGGTCAGGCCCGCCCGTAGACCGGCACCGCGGCGCCGCTGGTCGGTGCCGACTCGTCGGAGGCCAGGAAGCGGATCACCGAAGCGATCTCGGCCGGAGCCACCCACCGCGAGTGGTCGGCGTCCGGTTGCGCCGCCCGGTTGGCCGGGGTGTCGATGACGCTGGGTAGGACCGTGTTGGCACGCACGCCCGACCGCCGGTACTCCACGGCGACCGCGTTGGCGAAGGCGAGCACCGCCGCCTTGGCGGTCGCGTATCCGGCGGCCCCGGGGAACGGACTGAGCGCGGCCCGGGCCGAGACGCACACCACGGCGCCCCCGCCGGCGGCCACCAGGTGCGGCAGCGCCGCCCGGGTGACCAGGTAGGTGGGGCGCAGATTGACGGTGAGCATCCGCTCGAACTCGTCGACCGGCGTCTCGTGCACCAGCCCGCCGCTGGCGTAACCGCCGACGAGGTTCACCACCGCCCGCAGCGGCGCCGCCTCGTCACCGGCCGCCGTCTCGACCGCTCGCGTCGCGTCGGCCGGATCGGTGAGGTCCGCGGCCACCCGTACCAGGTCGTCGACCGCCGGCTCCGTGGCCGTGCTCCGACGCTCCGGTACGATCACCCGCCATCCCGCCTCGCGGAACGCGGCGGTGACCGCCCCACCCAGGCCGCCTGTCCCGCCGGTCACCAGTACGCTGCGTCGCACCATGGGGCCCACGCTAACCTCGCCGTCTGATCGCCGTACGCCGGGTGCCCGGTCGGCGGCGCGGGTCGTCCCGCTGGCCGACGCGGGGGCGTCGGGCGGATGCCACGCTGTCCCGGAGGGTGGGCCCGGTCGGCGGTAGTTTCCCCAACACGCGCGGTCATGGTTGACGCTCGCGCCTCATGAAAGTAAGTTTCATCCGTGGCGAAGAGTTCGAAGATTTCTGCGAGTCACGAGCCCGGTGGGCTGATCGTCCACATCAGTGGCTTGCTCCCGTCGCTGTCGCCGGCCGAGCAGCGCGTCGCCCGGCTGGTCGTCGCCGACCCGGCCGACGCGGCCCGCCGGACGATCACCGACCTCGCCACCGCGGCCGAGACCTCCGAGGCCACCGTCATCCGGTTCTGCCGGTCGGTCGGCATGGACGGCTACCCGCAGCTGCGCATTCGGCTCGCCGCCGAGGCCGCCCGCCGGATCGAGCCGCCGGACGCGCGCGTCGTCGGCGGTGACATCCCGCCGGGTGCCGACCTGGCGCAGATCATCGCGACCATCGCCTTCAACGACGCCCGCGCCGTCGAGGAGACGGCCGAGCAGCTCGACCCGGCCGTCTGCGAGCAGGTGGTGGACGCCATCGCCGGTGCCGGCCGGATCGACGTCTACGGCGCCGGCGCCAGCGGCTTCGTCGCCTCCGACTTCCAGCAGAAGCTGCACCGCATCGGCCGCACCGCCTTCTACTTCCCGGACGTGCACACGGCGTTGACCTCCGCCGCGCTGCTCGGGCGCGGTGACGTCGCCGTCGGCATCTCGCACACCGGCACCACCTCGGACGTGATCGAGGTGCTGGAACAGGCGCGTGGCCGGGGGGCGACCACCGTGGCGCTGACCAACTTCCCGCGCTCCCCGCTGACCGAGGTGGCCGACTTCGTCCTCACCACCGCGGCCCGGGAGACCACCTACCGGTCCGGCGCCATGGCGAGCCGGCTGGCCCAGCTCACCGTGGTCGACTGCCTGTTCGTCGGGGTGGCCGCGCGCAACCGGACCCGCGCGAAGAAGGCCCTGGAGGCGACGGCCGAGGCCGTCCAGTCGCACCGGGTGGGCGGCGGACGGAGGCGGGGATGACCGCCGGCGCCGTGGAGCCGGACGAGGTGTCGTCACCCAGCCCGGACCCCCGCCCGGTCATCCGGGTCGGCGCCCCCACCGAACGTCGTAACCCGCTCAGCGCCGACCTGGACCTGCTGTCGACGCGAGACATGCTCCGCGTGATCAACGACGCCGACCGGCGGGTGCCGGCCGCGGTCGCCGCGGTGCTCGACGAGATCGCCGCCACGGTCGACCTGGCCGTGGCCGCGCTGCGGGGCGGCCACCGGGTGCACTACTTCGGCGCCGGCACCTCCGGCCGGCTCGGGGTGCTCGACGCCGCCGAGCTCGCCCCCACCTTCAACTCGCCCCGGGGCTGGTTCTGTGCCCACCTGGCCGGCGGCCCGGACGCGATGTGGCAGGCCGTGGAGGACGCCGAGGACGACGACCGGGGCGGAGCGGCCGAGGCGGCGGAGTGCGTACGCGCCGGTGACCTGGTGGTCGGTCTGGCGGCCAGTGGACGCACCCCGTACGTCCTGGGGGCGCTCGCCGCGGCCCGCGCCAAGGGGGCCTCGACGGTGCTGCTCTGCGCCAATCCGGAGGCCGAGGCCGCCGGTTCGGTCGACGTGTTCATCGGGGTGGATTCCGGACCCGAGGTGGTCACCGGCTCGACCCGCATGAAGGCGGGCACCGCACAGAAACTGGTGCTCAACGCGTTCTCGACGGCCGTGATGGTCCGGCTGGGCCGGGTCTACTCGAACCTCATGATCGACATGGTCGCGACCAACGCGAAACTCCGGGGACGGATGATCTCGATCCTCGTGGAGGCGACAGGCTGCTCCGAGGAGGTCTCCCGCCGAGCGCTCGCCGAGGCCGACGGTGACCTGAAGACCGCCCTGGTCTCGCTGGTCTCCGGGGCCGGGGTTCCGGCCGCCCGCGCCGCCCTGGCACGCTCGGCCGACCAGGTCCGGGGAGCGCTCGCCCTGCTCGCTTCCTGACCCACCGGGCGCGCCGCCGGGCCCAGGGCATAGAACCGGGCTGCGGATTGTTCAACCAGGCGCGGGGTAATACCAACTCCGTGGATGAACCGACCCGTCCATCGGCGCGTATCCAGCAGTGACCAGGATCGCACCGCACTGGTGACCCGGGTCGCTGTGCCCCACGACATCGCGGTGTTGCCATATCGAGGGGCCGGCCGCGACCGGGGTCGCCGACCCGTCCGAGGTGCCCATCGGCGCGCCACCCGGGCGGGGTGCTGACAGCAAACATGGATTGGGCTCTCAGCTACTACTCAGGCATTCGTGACACTTTCGACTCACGACATGGAATCCCCGACACGTCTTATCTGTTGTGTAGGTGTCAGCGCCGGGGGGCACAGCGGAAGTTGCGGGGGAGCTGATGGACGTGGGGATGGCAAGGAACCGGGCAACCGGCGCGAGCGAGGGGACCGTGGGCAACGTGGACAAGAACATCGGCATGCGGACCGACGAGGTCGCCGAGGAGCGCGACCTGGTCGGCGTCTACCTGCACGAGATCTCCCGGACGCCACTGCTGGACGCCGCCAAGGAGGTCGACCTCTCCAAGGCGATCGAGGCCGGCCTCTACGCCGAGCACCTGCTCGACGAGGACCGCGTCCCCGCCGGTGTCGACCGGGCGGACCTGGAGCGGCTGGTCGTCGAGGGTGAGCGCGCGAAGGACCTGTTCATCCGCGCGAACCTGCGACTGGTCGTGTCGATCGCCCGTCGCTACGTGCGGTCGGGCATGCCCATGCTGGACCTGATCCAGGAGGGCAACACCGGCCTCGTCCGGGCGGTCGAGAAGTTCGACTACGAGCGGGGCTACAAGTTCTCGACGTACGCCACCTGGTGGATCCGCCAGGCGATCAGCCGGGCGATCGCCCAGCAGGAGCGCACCGTGCGACTGCCGGTGCACCTGGTGGAGGACGTCAACCGGATGCGCAACGTCGCCCGTCAGCTCACCCGTGAGCTGGGCAGCGACCCGGAGCCGGAGCAGATCGCGGCGGCGCTCGGCGTCACCGTCGAGCGGGTCAACGAGCTGGTCCGCTGGTCGCAGGACACCGTGTCGCTGGACACCCCGGTCGGCGACGACGGCGACACCAACCTCGGCGACCTGGTCGCCGACAGCGACGCCCCGTCGCCGGAGGACATCGTCCTGACCGGGCTGGAGCGGCAGCGCATCGAGGGTCTGCTCAACCACCTCGACGACCGCTCGGCGGGCATCATGCGGGCCCGCTACGGGCTGGAGGACGGCCGTGAGCACTCGCTCACCGAGGTCGCCTCGCGGTTCTCGCTCTCCCGGGAGCGGATCCGCCAGCTGGAGATCCAGGCCCTCGGTCGGCTCCGCGAGCTGGCCCGGGCCGAAGGGCTGCAGGCAGCCTGAGCTGGTAGTGAAGACGGCGAACGGCCGGCGTCCGATAGGGGGACGCCGGCCGTTCGCCGTCTTCCGGGTCGGGCTACCGCACCCGGCCGTAGCCGTGGATCGGCATCATGTTCATCCCGCGCTTGAGCACGTTGCGCCCGGCGCTGGGCGCGTCGATCACCTGGCCACCGCCGATGTACAGGGCGACGTGCCCGAGCCCGCTGTAGAACACCAGGTCACCCGGGCGGAGCTCGCCGCGACCGATGTGCGCCACCGCGGCCCACTGCATCCGGGCGTTGTGCGGCAGTGACTTGCCGGCCGCCCGCCAGGCCGCGAGGGTCAGGCCGGAGCAGTCGTAGCCGTTCGGGCCCTCGCCGGCCCACGCGTACGGCTTGCCGACCGCGCCGTACGCGTAGCGGACCGCCACCCCGGCCTGGCCGGAGATCGCCGGTGCCTCGTCTCGGGCGGCGGCCGGTCGCGGCGCCGGTGCCTCGGTCGCCCGGCCGTACGCCTGGCGGCGCAGCTCGTAGAGCCGGGCCAGGTCCCGCTCGATGCGTTTCTTGGCGTTGTCCAGCTCCCGGGCCTGGGCGGCCTGCCGGGCGAGCACCCGGCTCAGCCGGCTCTTCTCGTCGATGAGCTGCCGCTGGCTGGTGGTGAACCCCTCGATCTGCTCCTGGCGCTGCCGGGTCAGCTGGTCGATCGCGCCGAGCCGGTCGAGCACGGCGGCCGAGCCGCCCGGTCGCAGCAGCGCGTCGGCGGTCCGCAGGCCGCCCGTCTTGTACGCGGTCGCGGCCAGTTCGGCGACGTCCGCGCGGCTCTGCGCGGCCTGCCGTTCCAGCGGGCCGATGCGGGCCTGTAATCGGTCCGCCGCGGCCTTGTTGGACTTGATCTCCTCGGAGAGCTTGTTGTACGCCTCGACCACCCGCTCCAGCTCGCTGGAGGACTTCTCGATCTGCCGGGTGAGGTCGGCCGGAGACGGTTCGGCGTGCGCCGCCGTCGCCGGGGCGATCAGCGCGGCCGACAGGCCGGTGACCGCCAGCGTACGCAGCAGTCTGCTCAGGGATGACAAGAGCGGAAGGCTCCTCTCCCACGGCCGCCGGCGGCTTGCTGACGCCTTCGGCGGCACCGGACCGAGGCCCTCCGGGTGGTGGGCGCTGAGCCGGGCCGGCTCGCCGAATCTAACCCGGGACACCTGTCGCCCGCAGTGGAAGTCGGGGCGAATGTTGTCGAAGTGGTGGAAAGTGCGGCTGCGGCAGGTGACCCACCGTGATCACTAACGAGGCGAGCGCGCCGGAGACGCGCCTGGCTTGCGGCATTTGCAGGGGTGGATGACATTCGTCGTTGTCAGCGCATGCCGCCGGATTGCAGGCCGCCATAACCGACAAAGGCCGAAATGGATTCCCTTTCCCGGCAATGTCCCGTCGGACCCGGCCCCGGGTAGTCGGGGAAATGGCGGTACGTGTTGGCGACGCCACCACACAATGGACCGCGGAGCCGGGATTCCCGCCGACCGGCACCGATGCCACCACCTCGGCGGGGAGCCGACCCGGCCGACCGCCGCGGGAGGAATCCGTGAGTCCTGAAGGCGCCACCACACGAGCGCCGCGCTCACCGAGGGTGACCGGCGCGAAAACGACGCTGCTCTATGCCCGTCCCGGCATCATCGTGACCGTCGACCGATTCACCGTCGGCCGCCTCACCTTCCAGGTCGCCGAACTCACCCACCTGCGCAGCACCCGGGGCCCGCACGACCGGATCGCCGTGCGCGCCGTCGCCACCAGCGGAGCGGCGATCGGCGGCGTCGGGCTGCTGCTCGGCTTCAGCGGCGGGCTGCAACGGCTCACCGCCGGCGCGTACCTGCTCCTCGGCGCGGTGCTGCTGGTGCCCGTGCTGATCGCCGTCGCCGGCGACCGCTGGCGGCCGCCCCCGTACGAGCTGTGGGGGCTCTACCGGGGCGACAGTGTGCTGCTGTTCAGCACCGACGACGAGCGGCAGTTCGGCCAGGTCACCCGAGCCCTGGTGCGAGCCCGTGAGATGAACCGCTACGGCGGGTGGAACGAACCCCTCGCCTCGGTCGACCCCTGGCGACCGAGCCGCTGACCGGTCGGCGCCGGTCAGGCCGACCCCGGCCGGCGCCGACCGGTCAACCGGCGACCGGCTCCGGGGTGCGCTCGGCGGGGCGGTTGACCCAACCGGTCACCCGACGCTCGGCGTAGAACGAGACGAAGGGCACGGTGCCGGCCAGCATCACCGCGAGCATCCGCTTGAGCGGCCAGTCCGCCCGGCGGGCCAGGTCGAACGCGGCCACCAGGTAGACCATGTAGAGGAAACCGTGCGCCGGGCCGATGGTCTCCACCACGACCGGGTTGTCGAACACGTACTTCAGCGGCATGCCGACCACGACCAGCAGGATCAGCACCACGCCCACGATCCAGGCGATCGCGCGGTACCGGGTAAGGGCTCCGCCCACCTCTGTCCGTCCTTCCGAACCCGGCTCAGCCGGGGTAGTCACCGGGCTTCGCTCCCGGATTGGCGTTCAACCATGACAGGTAGTGGTTGTAGGCGGCCAGGTCGGCGTCCTCCACCCCGTCGGGTGCCACCGGCACCCGACGCACCCGCACCGGACGGCGTACCGCCGGTCGGTCGGCGACCGCCGCCGAGCCGTCCGTGACGGCGGCCGGAACCGGCGACGGCCCGCCCTCCGGCTCGGCGCCCGACGTCTCGTCGCCGCGCAGGGTGTGCCGCAGCTCACGCCACCACACGAAGACCACGAACGCCGCGAAGATCGGCCACTCGAAGGCGTACGCCCAGCTGAGCGTGTTGCCCGAGGCCGCGCGGCTGATCTGCCACCAACCCAGCGCGAGGAACGCGCCGACGAGCACGACCATGGCCACGTGGCGGGCGATCCACGCCGGTGTCCAGAGCCGATTCATGGCATCGAGGGTACCGGCACCCACGTGTCTCTCCGACGCGGCGTCGTAGTTGTGTCCGGCGATGTGAGGTTTGCTGGCACCCCGGTTGGGCAACCGTCTAGATGCCAGCCCAGACGAGACAGGGGGCCGACGATGACCGGATCGGTACGACAGGACGGATACCCGTCGAGCGGCGCTGCGGACGCCAGCCCCGAACAGCGGATGCCCGAGTGGAACGGCGACCACCTGGCCGACCCGGCCACCGCCGGCCTCGACGGCGGCGGTGAGCTGGGCATCGACCCGGCCGAGCTGGCCGACGAGGACCTGATCCGCGAGATGCACAGCCTGCACCGCACCCGGCTCGACACGCTGCGGCACGCCTCCGACTCGGCCCTCGCCAACCACCTGCGGCGCACGGCCGAGCTGGAGACCGAATACCTGGCCCGCCACCCCGCCCGTGAGGTCGACCCGAGCCGGCTGCGGGACGAGTGATGGGGGCACAGGCCGACCGCGGCATGTCCGCCCCACCGGAGGTCGTCTTCAGCACGGCGACCGACCCCGACCGGGCGTCCGCCTGGCTGCCCGGGGAGCTGCGCACCGACGGCGCCGCCGCGCCGGAGATCACCGGCGAGGAGCTGCGCGCCCGGTGGAACGCCCCGTCGCCGGCCGAGCTGTCCGGCGAGATCCGGGTCGACCCGGCGGACGCCGGGGGCGCGCGCGTCCGCTTCGAACTCCTGGGCGACACCGGCACGGCCGACGCCGACCGGCTCGCCGCGGAGGCGCTGGACGCCCTGGCCCGCGAGGTTGCCGACAACCTCCAGGCCGGCTGAGCCGGCCCGGGCCGGGCCGCGTCCGGCGGCACCGGACGGGCCGCCGTTCCCGCCGGCCGGGCCGACCCCGGCCGGCGACACCCGCAGGACGCGAGACGAGGAGATCGGGTGACCGACAGCGGCTTGAAGCAGAGGGTGGCGCGGCTGCGCCAGGCGTACGCGCCCCACGAGCACCGGCCACTCGGCGGCTACCTGGCCGCCATGGGCACGTACGCGGGCGTCACGGGCGCGCTCGCCGGCCTGGTCAAGGCGACCGGGCGGCCGGTGCCCGAGCGCCCCTCCCCGGCCGACGTGGTGCTGTTGTCGATCGCCACGCACAAGCTCAGCCGGCTGCTCTCCAAGGACGCCGTGACGAGCCCACTGCGCGCCCCGTTCACCCGCTACGACCGGCCCATCGGCAGTGGCGAGGTGATGGAGCAGGTTCGCGACTCGGGCAGCTCCGCCCGGCACGCGATCGGGGAGCTGCTGAGCTGCCCGTTCTGCCTCGCGGTCTGGGTGGCCACCGGGCTCACCGGCGGCCTGGTGCTCGCCCCGCGGCTCACCCGCCTGGTGGCCACCGCGCTGACCGCGGTCGCCGCGTCGGACTTCCTCCAGATGGGGTACGCCGTGGCGCAGCAGGCCGCCGAGGGCGGCGGTCACGACGACGAGGACTGACCGGGACACCAGGAGGGGCCGACGCGATCCGCGCCGGCTCCTCCTTCGTACGGTCAGGTCGGGGTCGTCCCGTGCTCCTGGCCGGCCCAGCCGCGGGGGGCCTCCGTCTCCCGCTCGTCCTCGTCGGCGTCGGTGATGACGTCGCGGTCCACCGCGGTGCGGTCGTGCTCGTTGGCGAAGTCCGGCTCGGGCAGCGTGTCCACGCCCTCCGGCGGTTGGCCCAGCGCCGGGACCTTCTCGTGCGGCTCCTCGTGATGGGACATCGGTTTCCTCCTTCCGCCGGGGGCGCGGGGGCTGGTCAGGTGACCGACCCGCCGAGCAGGTCCGCCGCCTCGTCCACCGCGTACTCGCCCTCGGGCAGCGCGGCGATGCGGGTGAGCCAGTGCGCGGGCAGCTCGGCCGCGACCGCCCGGCGGTAGATGTCCGCCTGGCTGATCCGCTCCTGGCCGTGGTAGAGGTCCTCGAGCAGGTCGTCGAGGCGTCGGGTGTCCGGCTCGTCGGTCACGGGTGCGTCGTCGGTCACGGCGATCAGCTACCCGTGCCCGAATCGGTCAAACCCGCCCGGCGTCGGCGGGGCCGCCCCGGAGACAGCGACGCCCCGGCCCGAGGGCCGGGGCGTCGCTGGGTGTCGGTGTGCAGGTCGCCTCTCGGCGAGTGGCTCGACGCGGCTCCAGCCGGACGGTATTCCGCGAAGGCAGTTGGGTGAGGCCCGGGGACACTGGACACACCGACACCCCACACAACCAGGCCACCCTACCTGTTCTTCCACCCCACCCTGTGCCCCCCGCCACACCCCGCCCCAACCGGCCGGGGCGGGGCGCCCCGGGAGGGGAGGGGTGGGTCAGGCGGGGGTGGGGAGGGTGGCGCGGCGGGCGCGGACGGCGGCGGCGAGCCGGTCGAGGACCTCGTCAGTGGTGTCCCAACCCATGCAGGCGTCGGTGACGGACTTGCCGTACTCCAGCTCGCGGGTGGGGTCGAGGTCCTGGCGGCCGGGCTGGAGGAAGCTCTCCAGCATGATGCCGACGATGCCGCGCTGCCCGGCGGCGAGCTGGGCGGCCACGTCGTCGGCCACCACCGGCTGGTTGCGGTGGTCCTTGCCGCTGTTGGCGTGGCTGGCGTCGACCACCACCCGCTCCGGCAGACCAGCGGCCCGCAGCAGGTCGATCGCGCCGGCGACCGACTCGGCGTCGTAGTTGGGGCGTCCGCCGCCGCCGCGGAGCACCAGGTGCCCGTCCGCGTTGCCGCGGGTGTGCATGATCGCCGGGGTGCCGGAGAAGTCGATGCCGGGGAAGACGTGCGGTACGCCGGCGGCGCGGATCGCGTCCACGGCGGTGCCGATGCTGCCGTCCGGGCGGTTCTTCATGCCGATCGGCATGGAGAGGCCGGAGGCGAGCTGGCGGTGCACCTGGCTCTCCACCGTGCGGGCGCCGATCGCGCCCCACGCCACCGTGTCCGCGATGTACTGCGGGGTGATCGGGTCGAGGAACTCGCACCCCACCGGCAGGCCGACGCGCAGGACGTCGAGCAGGAGCGAGCGGGCCAGCCGCAGACCGGTGTTGACGTCGCCCGAGCCGTCCAGCGCGGGGTCGTTGATCAAGCCCTTCCAGCCGACCGTCGAGCGGGGCTTCTCGAAGTAGACCCGCATGACGATCAGCAGGTCGTCGGCGACCCGGTCGGCCGCCACGCGCAGCCGTCGGGCGTAGTCCAGGGCCGCGGCCGGGTCGTGCACCGAGCACGGGCCGACCACGACGAGCAGGCGGTCGTCCGCGCGGTCGAGCACCCGGCCGACGGCGCGCCGGCCGGCCAGCACGGCCGAGGCGAGCGTGTCGTCCAGGGGCAGTTCGTGGTGCAGCAGGGCCGGGGTCGTCAGCGGCACGACACGATCGATCCGCTGATCACTGACCCGATCGGTCTCCGGGGTCGTCACGGTGGGCATCCTTTCGCCGACCGTGCCCCGGGGCCGGTGCCCGGGTCGAGCCGGCTGCTCGTACACGAAAGGGCAGGAACCTGAGGTCCTGCCCGGCCGGCTCGAAGAGGGTGACGTCAGATCATGGTGAAGTCACCGGCTCCTCCAGCCGGCTGCCTAAACCATCGATACGACCGCGTCACGGGACCAAGCGTACCCGACGGCCGGGGGAACCCTCAGCCACACGTCCGCCTGGCGGGACCGGCGCGCGGCGGGCCCGGGCGTGTGGACGGCCGGCCGGGGGTATGAGGGGTGCCATGACCGACGAGCAGAACGATCAGGACCGCGTCGACGCCCGCGCCCACCTGCTGCCCGAGGAGGCGGCGGTCGGCAGCGACGACCCCGAGGCGCAGGCGGAGGCGATCCTCACCGAGTCGGACCTCCGGGAGGACCGGAACATGGCGCCGGACACCTTCCTGGAGCACCGGACCTCCGATCAGACGGTGACCCCCAACGAGCCGCCGGACTGAACCCGGGCGCCGTGGGCCTCCCGGGAACCCCGGTAGGTCTGCGCCCGCAACCAGGCCATCGGCCCGACGGCGGACAGGCCGGCCGGCAGGTTGCCGATCGGGTCGAAGGCCAGCGCTGCGTCCTGTCGGGCGCTGAGCTGGGTGCCGATGCTGACCTGCCCGAACGGTCGCCACCGCCCGGTGGCGGACGCGACCGCGAGCACCAGCCGCGGCTCGTCCGCCCGGGTGGCGGCGCCGACGTCGGCGAGGCTGCGGCCCAGGTCGGTCGACTCCGGGTCGGCGAGCGCGGCCAGCCACACCCGCCGGCCACGGGCGTGCAGCGGCATGATCGTGGTGTACGTCCCGGCGAAGCGTCGCCGTGGCAGCGGCACCGCCCGCAGCGCCGGCGGCGCGGCGCTGGAGCTGGCCAACAGGTCGAACGGGCGTTCCTCGTCGAGATGGACGCGCACCGCCAGGCCCAGCACGTCCGGCCAGCTGCCCGGTGTCGGCACGCCCTTGGAGAGCCGGACCGTCGCCGGGTACCGCCCCGGCTCGTCGAGCAGAGCCACCCCGGTCGGCGGTCCCGCCGTACCCCAGATCGTCACCTCACCGGCGAACGAGCGGCCGGCCGGGTGGAGCGCGCGGGCCCGGCGCAGGTGGGCCAGCGCGGCGGCGGCCAGGCGCAGGGCGGAGCCGGCGCGGGACGCGATGGGGTGCGGGCTGGGCGCGGACATGCACCCCCGGTACCCGGGCCGGCGCGGTCGATGCGTCCGGACGGTGACGCCGCCCGGCTCATGGTGGATCGCCCCGGCTCGCCCGGCGGCCGCACGTCACGTTTCCGCCCTTGCGATCGGATAGCGTCGGGGTCATGCCCGACAGCGGTTACCCCTGGCCCATCGAGACGATCCGACTGGACAACGGCCTGCGCGTCGTCGTGAGCGAGGACCGCACCGCGCCGGCGGTGGCGGTGAACCTCTGGTACGACGTCGGTTCGCGGCACGAGCCGGAAGGGCAGACCGGGTTCGCCCACCTCTTCGAGCACCTGATGTTCGAGGGCTCGTTGAACGTCGCCAAGACCGAACACATGAAGCTGATCCAGGGTTCGGGTGGCTCGCTCAACGCCACCACCAACCCGGACCGGACGAACTACTTCGAGACCGTCCCCGCCGAGCACCTGGAACTCGCCCTCTGGCTGGAGGCGGACCGGATGGGCGGCCTGGTCCCGGCGCTGACCCAGGAGACGCTCGACAACCAACGCGAGGTCGTCAAGAACGAGCGGCGCCAGCGGTACGAGAACGTGCCCTACGGTGACGCCTGGCTGCGGCTGCTGCCGCTGCTCTACCCGCCCGGACACCCCTACCACCACGCGACGATCGGCTCGATGGCCGACCTGAACGCCGCCGCGCTGGAGACCTTCCAGGAGTTCCACCGGACGTACTACGCGCCCAACAACGCGGTGCTCACGGTGGTCGGCGACGTGTCCGCCGTGGAGGTGTTCGCGCTGGTCGACAAGTACTTCGGCGCGATCCCGGCGCGGTCGGAGATCCCACCCGCGCCGGACGGCCGGACGGTCCCGGCGACCGGGCGGCCCGCCGTCGAGACGGTCACCGCCGACGTGCCGGCCCCCCGGGTGTACGTCGCCCACCGCACCCACCCGTTCGGCAGCCCCGGCTACGACGTGATGACCGTGCTCGCCACGGTGCTCGGCAGCGGCCGGGGCAGCCGGCTCTACCAGCGGCTCGCCGACGGTGAACGGATCGCGCAGCCGGACCTCGTCGGGGCGTACGGGGTGGACCTGGCGCACGCGCCGGCACCACTGATCGCCACCGCCACGGCCCGTCCCGGGGTGAGCGCCGAGCGGCTGGCCGCCGGGCTGCACGCCGTCATCGACGAGTTGGTCACCGTGCCGGTCACCGCCAGCGAGCTGGACCGCGCCAAGGCGTTGCTCAGCACCGCGTGGTGGCGGCAGATGTCCACCGTGGACGGTCGGGCGGACACGCTGGGCCGCTACGCCACCCAGTTCGGCGATCCGGCCCGCGCCGCCGAGCGCCTGCCCGCCTGGCTCGCGGTGACCGCCGAGCAGATCGCCGAGGCCGCCGCCGAGGTGCTCGCCGCCGACGACCGGGTGACCCTGACCTACCACGCCGAGGAGACGTCGTGACCCTGATCGCCTCGCGCCCCGGCCCGGGCGCCGCCCGCCCCTACCGGTTCCCGCCGGTGGTCCGCCGCACCGTGGCCGGCGGTCAGATCGTCGCCGCGCACCTGCCCGGGCAGAACCTCGCGGTCGCGCTGCTGCTGCTCGACGCCGGCGCCGGCCGGGAGCCCACCGGCAAGGAGGGCCTCGGCGGGGTGCTCGCCAAGGCCCTGGAGGAGGGCACCGCCCAGCGGGACGCGGCCGCGTACGCGCTCGCCGTCGAAGGGCTCGGCACCGAGCTGGTGACCGGGCTGGACTGGGACTCGTTCCAGGTCAGCGTGCAGGTCCCGGTGGACCGGGTGACCGCCGCCGTGGAACTGCTCGCCGAGGCCGCCCGTACGCCCCGACTCGACCCGGAGGACGTCCGCCGGGTACGCGATGACGAGGCCACCGCGCTGCGGATGGACTGGGCCAACCCGGGCCCCCGGGCGGACGCGGCACTGCGCGCCGACCTGTTCGGCGCCGAGAATCGGTGGGGCCGGCCGATGTACGGCGACCCGGACTCGGTCGCCGGCCTGGACGTGGAGGACGTGACGGTCTTCCACTCCGAGTGGTTCATCCGCCCCGGCACCCTGATCGTCGCCGGCGACCTGGACCGGATCGACCTGGACGCGCTGGGCGCGGCGGCGTTCGCCGGCACCGGCGGCGGGCCGGTGGAGCGCGGCGGGCCGATCGAGGTGCCGCTGCACGACAGTCGGCGGATCCTCCTGGTCGACCGCCCCGGCTCGGTGCAGTCCACGCTGCGGCTCGGGCACCCGTCGCCGCACCGCGCCCACCCCGACCACGTGCCGACGAGCCTCGCCGGCACGGTGCTCGGCGGCGCGTTCACCTCCCGGCTCAACCACCTCATCCGTGAGGTGCGCGGCTACACGTACGGGATCCGGGGCGACTTCGCCTCGTCCCGCCGGTTCGGCCGGTTCGCGGTCAGCTCCGGTGTCCAGACGGCCGTGACCGCGGCCGCGCTGGTCGAGGCGGTCGGCGAGATCAGCCGTACGCAGAGCGGCGGGGTGACCGAGGAGGAGCTGGCGGTGGCCCGGTCGTGGCGGGCCGGCCAGCTGTCGGTGGAGTTGCAGAGCCCCCGGGCCATCGCCTCGGCGCTGGCCACGCTGGTGGTGCACGACCTGCCGGACGACTACCACGCCCGACTGCGGGAGGCGCTGCTCGCCGCCGACGTCGACCAGGTCAGCGCGGCCGCCGCCGCGCACCTGCACCCGGAGTCGCTGACGTTGGTGATCGAGGGTGACGCGGCGGTGATCCGTGACGAACTCGCCGCCACCGACCTGGGCGAGCTGATCGACATCCCCCGCTGACCCCCGGGTCCGCGCTCGTTCCCGGAGGAAGTGGCCGTCCGCGTGTGGCGGCCACTGCCTCCGGGGCCGGGGCCGGGGCCGGGGCTCGGGTGTGAGGTGGATCGCACGTCTGGACAGGCTTCGGCTCCCGGGTCGCTCGGTGCGGGATCTTGCGGGCGTCGCGGCTATCGACGGTGGTGTTTCCGCGGCGGGCCGGACCGCCGCGCCGGTCGCGTGGGCGGAACGGGTGTGACGTCTGCCCAGGCGCGGGGAAAGCGCTCCCCCTCCCGGCCCGGCGCTGGGTAGCCTCGCGGGCATGAGGATCGGCATTGTGGGGGCCACCGGCCAGGTCGGTGGTGTGATGCGGCAGGTGCTGGCGGAACGGGAGTTCCCGGCGGAGCAGGTGCGGTTGTTCGCGTCCGCGCGGTCGGCGGGGCGCGCCCTGCCGTGGCGGGACGGCGAGATCACCGTGGAGGACGCCGCCACCGCCGACTACTCCGGGCTGGACATCGTGCTCTTCTCGGCGGGCAAGGGCACCGCGAAGGAGCTCGCCCCCCGGGTCGCCGAGGCCGGTGCCGTGGTGATCGACAACTCGTCCGCGTTCCGGATGGACCCGGACGTGCCACTGGTCGTCGCCGAGGTGAACCCCCACGCCGCCGCCGCACGCCCCAAGGGCATCATCGCCAACCCGAACTGCACCACGATGGCCGCGATGCCGGTGCTGCGTCCGCTGCACGCCGAGGCGCAGCTGGTCAGCCTGGTCGTGTCGACGTACCAGGCGGTGTCCGGCGCCGGGCTGGCCGGCGTCGCCGAGCTGGACGAGCAGGTCCGCAAGGTCGCCGAGCACGCCAGCGGGCTCACCTTCGACGGCCGCGCGGTCGAGTTCCCGGCGCCCCGCTCGTTCGCGCAGCCCATCGCGTACAACGTGCTCCCGCTCGCCGGCTCGATCGTGGACGACGGCTCATTCGAGACCGACGAGGAGCAGAAGCTCCGCAACGAGAGCCGCAAGATCCTGGAGATCCCCGGCCTGAAGGTCTCCGGCACCTGCGTCCGGGTGCCCGTCTTCACCGGCCACTCGCTCCAGATCAACGCGCGGTTCGCCCGGCCGATCACCCCGCGGCACGCCCGGGAGCTGCTCGCGGACGCGCCCGGTGTGGCCCTCTCCGACGTGCCCACCCCGTTGCAGGCGGCCGGCCAGGACCCGACCTACGTCGGACGGATCCGGGCCGACGAGACCGTCGACAACGGGCTCGCGCTGTTCTGCTCCAACGACAACCTCCGCAAGGGCGCCGCGCTCAACGCCGTGCAGATCGCCGAGCTGGTCGCCGCCGAGCGCCGCTGATCGGACCCGCGCCGGCGGCTCGTGGAGGCGGAGAACGATCCGTCTCCACGAGCCGCGGCCCGGAAGCTCCCCGGCCGGTCAGGCCCGTGGCGGGATGCCGTACGTCCGCTCGACGTGCAGGCGCAGCACCAGCCGCCGCTCGGCGACCATCGCCCGCCGGTAGTCGTCCCAGTCGGGGTGCTCGCCCTGGATCGACCGGTAGACCCCCACGAGCTCCTCGACGGTGGCGTCGCCGGGATCGGCGGCCACCGGGGTCAACTCGGCGCGCGCCTCGACCACCGCGTACGCCCAGCCGTCCTCGCTGCTCACGTGGAAGGTGGCGCGCGGGTCCCGGCGCAGGTTGGCCGTCTTGGCCCGATCGTCGGTCACCGACACCCGGATGACGCCGGCCGCCCGGTCGAACGAGTGGACCACCGTGGACAGCTGCGGCCGGCCGTCCCGCCGGATGGTCGCGAGGACGCCCAGGTGACGGGCGGCGATCAGGTCGCTCAGGGCGCGTTCGGTCTGCTCGTCCGGCACGGTCTCCTCCACATCTCCGGTCGGAGGTCCCATCCAAACACGCCCCGCCGGCCCCCGCGACCGCCACGTCGACGAGGTGCCCGCGCACCGGATCGGCGGCCTCCCGACGGCGTTACCCCGCCCCGAGCGGCGGGTAGACGGCCCGTGCCGACACCGAGAGGGGAGCACCATGACAACGGTCGGAGAGTTCATGACGACCCGGTTGGTGACGATGGACGGCAACGACACGCTCACCGCCGCGGCACAGGAGATGCGCGACAGCGCCATCGGCGACGTGGTGGTGACCGATGGCGACAACGTGGTCGGCATTGTGACGGACCGGGACATCACGGTCCGGGCGGTGGCGGAGAACATGGACCCCAGCTCCACCCAGCTCAACCAGATCACGTCGAAGGACGTGGTGACGGTGAGCCAGTACGACGACGCGGTCGCCGCCGCCGACCTGATGCGTACCTACGCGGTGCGACGTCTTCCGGTCATCGACGACGGGCGCCTCGTCGGCCTCGTCTCGATGGGTGACCTCGCCGTCGAGCGGGAGCCGCAGTCGGTGCTCGCGGACATCAGCGCCGACGACCCGAACAACTGACCGTCCGCCGCGGACACCGTCGGCTCCCCGGGACTTCCCCGGGGAGCCGACGCGTCTCCCACCCCGACGGGCCGCGCTCCCGGGCGGGCCCACTCACCCCATCCGGGCGAGGTTGAGCCCGTGCCCGGCGGGGACCCGTTCTCCGACGTCGAGACGGCCGCCCGGCGGGGACGCGCAGCGGCCGGTAGCGGGCGCGACGGACCGGGAAGGGGAGGAACCCCATGCTGGACGCGACCACGAGGTTCTTCGAGGAGTTGGACCGGAGGGGGTACGAGCCACGGCTGGCGAAGACGGCCGGCACGCTCCGGGTCGACCTGTGCGAGGGTCCCCGTACCCACCACTGGTTCCTGCGGATCGACCGGGGCCGGGTGTCGGTGACCCAGGAGGGCCGGGAGGCCGACACGGTGCTCGGCACCAGCCCGGCGCTCTTCGAGGAGATCGCCGTCGGTCGTGAGCACGGGATCGCGGCGGTGCTGCGGGGGGACATGACGGTGATGGGGGACGCGCGGCTCCTCGTGCAGGTGGAACGCATCTTCCCTGGTAACCCGGGTGCCCGCGGCCCGCGCCGGCATTTTCAGGGGGAGGTGCGCTGATGGGTTCCACCAACACGATCCGGATCCTGGACGGCAACACGTTCGTGGTCTCCGAGGACACCGGGGACATCGAGGCGACGCCGACCGAGCCGACCGGCCTCTTCTCCATCGACACCCGGTTCCTGTCGAAGTGGGTGCTGACCGTCAACGGTGAGCGCCTCAACGCGCTCTCCTTCGACGACCTCCAGTACTACGAGGCCCGGTTCTTCCTGGTGCCCGGCATGGCCACGCACTACATCGACGCCAAGTTGTCGATCATCCGGGAGCGGGCGGTGGGTGGCAGCTTCCGGGAGCAGATCACCGTCCTCAACCACGACGAGAACCCCGTCGACCTGGAGATCCGGATGGAGGCCGCGTCGGACTTCGCGGACCTGTTCCAGGTGAAGGACGAGATCCTGAACAAGAAGGGCGAGATCTACACCGAGGTGGAGGCCGACCGGCTGCGGTTGGGCTATCGACGCGGCAACTTCACCCGAGAGACGATCATCGCCTCGTCCGCGCCGGCCCGGTACGACCGGGACGGCTTCGCGTACAGCATCCACCTGGAACCGAACCAGCAGTGGGAGACCCGGATCGACGTGCACACCGTGGCCCTCGGGCCGGGTGGCCGCGACCTGCGGTTGGGGGTCCGGGCACACGGCAGCGAACGGCTCGCGCTCCAGCACGACCTGGAGAAGTGGATCGCCGACGCGCCCAAGGTCAACAGTCAGCACGGCAAGGTCGCGGCGACGTACCGCCGGAGCCTCATCGACCTGGCCGCGCTGCGCTTCTCACCGCTCTCCCTGGGCGGGGCGACCCTGCCCGCCGCCGGCCTGCCGTGGTTCATGACGATGTTCGGCCGGGACAGCATCCTGACCTGCCTGCAGACCCTGCCGTTCACGCCGCAGCTGTCCAAGACCACCCTGCGCATCCTGGCGTCCCTCCAGGGCACCCGGTTCGACGACTTCCGGGAGGAGGACCCGGGTCGGATCCTGCACGAGATGCGCTACGGCGAGACCGCCGCCTTCGAGGAGCAGCCGCACTCGCCCTACTACGGCTCGGTCGACGCCACCCCGCTGTTCGTGGTGCTGCTCGACGAGTACGAGCGGTGGAGCGGCGACGTCGAGCTGGTCAAGGAGTTGGAGCAGGAGTCACGGGCGGCGCTGCGGTGGATCGACGAGTACGCCGACCTCGTGGGCAACGGCTACATCTGGTACGAGCGGCGCAACACCGACACCGGCCTGGAGAACCAGTGCTGGAAGGACTCCTGGGATTCCATCTCCTATTCGGACGGTCGGCTGCCGCCGTTCCCCCGGGCCACCTGCGAGGTGCAGGGGTACGCGTACGACGCCAAGGTGCGCGGCGCCCGGCTGGCCCGGGAGTTCTGGAACGACCCCGCGTACGCCGAGCAGTTGGAGCGGGAGGCGGCGGACCTGAAGGCGCGCTTCAACCGGGACTGGTGGGTGGCCGACGGCGAGTACTTCGCCCTCGGGCTCGACCCCGACGGACGCCAGTGCGACGTCCTCAGCTCCAACATCGGTCACCTGCTGTGGAGCGGCATCGTCGACCACGCCCGGGCGGAGAAGATCGCCGAGCACCTCGTCAGCCCCCGGCTCTTCTCCGGCTGGGGTGTGCGGACGCTGGCCGAGGGCGAGGTGCGCTACAACCCGATCGGCTACCACAACGGCACGATCTGGCCGTTCGACAACTCGTTCATCGCCTGGGGCCTGCGCCGCTACGGGTTCGCCGAGGAGGCGGCCACCATCGCCAGCGGCATCCTGGACGCGGCCACCTACTTCGACGGCCGGCTGCCGGAGGCGTTCGGCGGCTACCCGCGGGACCTGACCAAGTTCCCGGTCGAGTACCCGACGGCGTGCAGCCCGCAGGCGTGGTCGACGGGCACCCCACTGCTGCTGCTGCGGACCATGCTGGGCATCGAACCCCACGAGGGGCACCTCTCGGTCGATCCCCGGCTGCCGGTCGGCATGGGCCGCATCGAGGTGCTCGACATCCCGGGCCGCTGGGGCCGGGTGGACGCCTTCGCCCGGGGCCGGATGGAGCTGGACAAGCTGAGCGACTGACCGCCGGGGACCGGCCGGCGCCCGCGGTGCGAGCCCGCCCGGTCAGGCGGGCGGCAGCACGTGGGCGAGGAAGGCCGTCGTCACCGCCCGCAGGGCCACCGGCGGCCGGTGTGGGGGAGGAAGTGACGGAGACCGCTGCCGTTTTCAGGTTGGTCCCAGGCGCCCAGGGTAGATTCCGCGGATGCCGGAGCTCGTGTACCCGCCCGTGATCGCGTTCGCCAAGACGATGTTCCGGGTTCTCGATCTGCAGATCACCGTCGAGGGCGCCCACCACGTGCCCCGCAGCGGCGGGGCCGTGCTCGCCAGCAACCACGTCAGCTATCTGGACTTCATCTTCTGCGGTCTCGGCGCGCTGGACTCCCGCCGACGGGTCCGGTTCATGGCCAAGCAGTCGGTCTTCACGCACCGGGTCTCCGGCCCCCTGATGCGCGGCATGCGGCACATCCCGGTCGACCGGACGGCGGGCGCCGACTCGTACGCGGCGGCGGTGGACGCGCTGCGCCGCGGGGAGGTCGTCGGGGTCTTCCCGGAGGCGACGATCAGCCGCTCGTTCACCGTCAAGGACCTCAAGAGCGGCGCCACCCGGATGGCCCGCGAGGCCGAGGTGCCGGTGCTCCCGGTGGCGATCTGGGGCACCCAGCGGCTCTGGACCAAGGGCCGCCCCCGCACCCTGACCCGCCGGCACACCCCCATCTCCGTCCTCATCGGCGAGCCCATGGACCCGGCCGGCTGGCCGGACGCCCCCGCGATGACGGCCGCGCTCGCCGAGCGGATGAGCGCCCTGGTCGACCGCGCGCAGCGGGCGTACCCCGAGCAGCCGGCCGGACCGGACGACCGCTGGTGGCTCCCCGCCCACCTGGGCGGAACCGCGCCCACCGCCGAGGAGGCCGCCGCCCTGGACCGGCCGCGCGCCTGACGGCTCCGGCCCCGCACCGGGGCGCTCGCGGGGGCGGTCGCGCCGGGTCCCGTGGTCCACCCGACCGGCCCCGACAGTGGCCGGATCGTTCCGCAGCCGGGCACGATGGTGTCTGCCCTTCCCGGCCCCGTCCCCGCCAGGATCTACGTCATGAGCAGAGCAGCACTCGTCGTGATCGACGTCCAGGAGTCCTTCCGTCAGCGCGTTATCTGGGCGTACGGCTCGAACCCCGACATCGTCGGTCAGGTCGACCGGCTGGTGACCGCCGCCCGCGAGCGCGGCGACCTCGTCGTCTGGGTCCTGCACAGCGAGCCCGGCACCGGCGGCGTCTTCGACCCGGCAAACGGGCACGTCCGGCTGATCGAGGGCCTGACGCCGGTCGACGGGGAGCCGACGCTGGTCAAGACGTCGCACAACGCGTTCACCACGACCAACCTCCAGCAACTGCTCACCCTCGCCGAGGTGTCGGACATCACCGTCTGCGGCATCCGCACCGAGCAGTGCGTCGAGACCACCACCCGGCTCGGCTCCGACCTCGGCTACCGGATGACCTTCGTGACCGACGCGACGATGACGTTCCCCATCCCGCACCGGGACCTGCCGGAGACGGCCACGCTGGCGGAGATCCTCGCCGACCCCCGCACCCTGGGGAACGAGGAGATCATCAGCCGCACCGAGTACGCCCTCGCCGGGCGGTTCGCCACCGTCCGCACGGTGGACGAGGTGACCGGCGCCCTCACCGGCGCCCGGAGCTGACCGTGGCCCGGGTCGTCTTCCTGCTCGTCCCACAGCTGCACCTGCTGGACCTCGCCGGGCCGGCCCAGGTCTTCTCCGCCGCGGCCGACCTCGGCCTCGACTACCGGCTGCACTACGTGGCCGAGCGGGAACAGGTGCCCAGCGTGCAGGGGGTGCCGCTGGTCGCCGCCACCGAGTGGCCCGAGCTGACCCCGGACGACCTGGTCGTGGTGCCCGGATGGCGGCCCCGGGCGCACGGGCCGGGCGGACCGGTCGGCGCGGACGACCTGCGCGGGCTGGCCGCCCACCACGCCGCCGGCGGGACCGTCGCCAGCGTCTGCGCCGGGGCGTACGCCCTCGGGGCCGCCGGGCTGCTCGACGGCCGCCGCTGCACCACCCACCACGACGTGCAGGACGACCTGGCCCGGCGGCACCCTGCGGCGCGGGTGGAGCGGGACGTGCTCTACGTGGTCGACGACCGGGTGGTGAGCTCGGCCGGCATCGCCAGCGGCATCGACGTGGCGCTGCACCTGGTGGCCACCCGGCACGGCCCGGCAACCGCCGCGAGCATCGCCCGCACCATGGTCGTGTACGCCCGCCGCAACGGCCACGAACAGCAGGCCAGCGCGATGATGCGGCACCGCTCGCACCTGTCCGACGCGGTGCACCGGGTGCAGGACGTCATCGACAGCCGGTACGCCGAGCCCCTGCCGCTGGCGGACCTGGCCGCCGCCGGCGGCGTCGCCGAACGCACGCTGACCCGGCTGTTCCGCCAGGCCACCGGCCTCACCCCGCTCGGCTACCAGCAACTGCTCCGCGTCGAGCGGGCCGAGCACCTGATCGGGCACGGCGCCACCGTGGAGGCCGCGGCGCGCGGCGTCGGCTTCACCGATGCCCGAATGCTGCGTCGCCTGCGCGCCCGGGCCCGTCGGACCCCGCCGCCCGCCGGTAGTAATCGTCGCGGGAGTGGAACTCCACCGGCAGCGAGCCGGGCAGCGTGATCCGGGAGTCGTTGGCGATCAGCCCGGCGGTGGCCCGCAGCGCCAGCACGTCGCGCTCCTGTGGCGACAGGTCCACCAGGTGCGGGCGGGTCAGCCGGAACGCGGCAGCCGTCCGGCACACCCGCCGCGCCAACTCGATGATCTCGTCGGCCGGCCCGGCCAGGGCCAGCGCCGGCTGCTGGATGGTCCGCAGCGCGTCACACACGATCAGCAGCTGAGCGGGGTGGTCCGACCCGGCCGGCAGCATCTCCAGCCGGGACGGCCACTGCCACCGCACCTGCCCGCTCATCAGGCCGGGATGGCGACACCCCGAGCGGTGCCGGGCAGCCACCGGCTCGGCCCGGCCACCGGCCACGACCGCCAGCTGCGACCCCTCGCCCACCCAGACGATCCGCTGGTCGGTGACGGTGACCGACACCGGGTCGGGCAGCGTCCACGCCCGCCGCGTCTCCGTCGGGCCGAGCAGGTGCCCGGCGACCAGCAGCCGGTGCTGCCACAGCACCCGCTCGCCGCCCGCCGGCACCAGCAGGCGCCGACGGTCGAGCACCGGTCCCACCTCATCGTCCGGCGCGTCGAAGCGGTGCGGACCGATGAAGAAGGGGGACGCGTTCCCGTGCATCGTCACGACCTCCCGGGGCGGTTGACCTCACCGTCGAGACTGGCGGATTTCCAGCCCGGGTGTCATGACACCCGTTAGGGGGTCGGCCGGTCGTACCTCGCCTGTGACCGGTAGATGCCGATCTCCTCCGGCCGTACGAGGCCGTCCTCGATCGCCCGGGCGAGCAGCGCCGCCTTCGTGGCGGCCGGCCGCCCCGCTCGGGTGTACTTGATGCGCGCCCGATCGACGTACTGCTTGACGGTGTGTTCGCTGATCTGCATCCGACGGGCCACCGACGCCTTCGACATCGACTGGAACCAGAGCAGGAGCGCCTCGCGCTCCTTGTCGGAGAGGACCGGCCGGTCCGGACGCGGGTCGCCCACCATCGCGCCCGCCAACGCCGGCGGCACGTACGGGCGGTCGCTGGCCGCCGCCAGGACCGTGGCGACGCAGTGCTCCCGTCCCTCGTGCTTGGCGAGGAAGGCCACCGCGCCGGCGTCGAGCGCGGCGAGCATCGTCTCCGGGTCGGTGTGCTCGGAGTAGACGACGACCCGCCGGCCGGCGGCGCTCAGCTCGGCCAGCTTGTCCAGCGCCATCCGCCCGTGCAGGCGCAGGTCGAGCAGGACGACGTCGGCGTCCGGCGCGGCCCGCAGCACCTCGTCCGGGTCATCGCCGGTGGCGAGCACGGTGAGCCGGGGTTCGGTGGCGAGCCAGGCGCGTACGCCGTCGACGACCACCGGGTGGTCGTCGACGATGGCCACCCCGACCGGCCGATCGCCGCTCATCTCCGCCATCGGGTCTGCGCCCATCTGATCTCCCCGTCGCGCTCGTACACCCACTGCACCTGACCGTCACCGTCAGGGCCGGCCGGCGGGCCGGTGGCGTCCGGGCCGTCCCGGTCGGGCGTCACCAGACTGACCACCACCTCGTCCGGGCCGGCGACGACCGTCAACCGGGCCCAGCCGCGCGCGTCGGCCAGCAGGGCCGCGAACGGGTCGGCGAGCCGCCGGCGGATCGACACCGGCAGCGCCGGCGGCGTGCCGACGGTCACCAGCTCGATCGGCAGGCCGGTGCGCTCCGCCACGTCGGCCGCCGCGCGCAGCTCGTGCAGCAGCGGGTCGGGGACGTCGTCCGACTCGGCGATCAACCGGCGGAGTCGGGCGGCGGCCAGCATCGCCCGGCGCTGCACCTCCGGGTCGGTCGGGTCGGCGCGACCGTCGGCCAGCTCGGCGAGCACCGTCTCGGCGGTGCCGCTGACCAGGGCCAGCCGGTCGCGCCGGTCCCGCCGGGCCTGCTCGGCCGCGTCCCGTTCGGCGGCCACCGCGTGCGAGGCGGCGGCGGTCGCGGCGCGTTCCCGGGCCAGCGCGGCGATCGCCGCCCCGCCGACGAAGACCGCCACCGGCAGCGAGGACGTGCCGTAGACGTACATCGCGAAGCGGGCCAGGTCGGCCGACGCGGTGGCGCCGTGCCCGATGACCGCCACCAGCGCGATCAGCGAGTGCGCGACGAGCAGGGCCAGCAGCCCGACCACCCGCCGCCCCCACAGCGCCAGCACGAAGAACCAGGCGAGCGTGCCCCACACCCAGTTGGCGGCCGTGAACAGCTGCGACTCCCCGGCGGCGGCGAAGACCGTCCCGTCGACCACGAGCAGCAGGGCGACCAGCGGCCACGCCGGCAGCGGACTGCCGCGCAGCAGCCGGACGCCGGCCACCAGGCCGGTCACCGCCACGACGACCCAGGCCGCGAGCACGACGTCGGGCGCCGCCAGCTCCGACCGGGCGGCCAGCACCGCCGGGAGGGCGATCGCGGAGTGCCACGCCAGCGCGATGACGATCGACACGATGCGCGCGCCCCGGTCGGAGGCGTGCGCGACGGCGGCCGCCGCCTGGCGTACCCCGTCGGCGGCGGGCGCCCCGCCCGGCACGCGGGCTGCCGAGAGGCCGGCGGGTGCCGGTGCCGGAGCGGCCGTCGGCGGGGACGCCGCGGTGCGCCCCGCCGCGGTGTCGGTCGCGACCACCGTCGGCGGCGCGCCCGACGCCCCACCCCCGCCGTACGCCGGGCCGGGTAGGGCCGCGTTGAGGTCAGCCGACACCGGGCCACTCCAACCGGATGCGGGTGCCGGTGCCGGGCGCCGAGTCGATCCGGGCACTGCCGCCCACCGCGGCCATCCGGCCGAGCACCGACTCGCGCAGCCCGTACCGATACGGGGGAACCCCGGCCGGGTCGAAGCCCGGCCCGTCGTCCACGACCTCGACGGTGACACCGGCCGCGTCCCGACGCAGCCGCAGCTCGGCCGCCGCGCCGGGAGCGTGCCGGACCACGTTGGACAGTGCCGCGTAGACGCTCTCCGCGACCGCTTCGGCCACCGCCGTGGGCACCGCGCAGGACACCAGGTCGACGATCACCGGCAGGTCGGGCAACCGGTCGCGGACCGCCCGCAGCCGATCGTCCAACGACACCGGGCCGTCGCCGGGCAGCGCCCGGGCGTCGGCCAGAGCCGCGAGCGTACGCAGGTCGGCGGCGCACCGTCGGCGCAGCGCAGCCGACGGGCCGGCGACCGCGCCCTGGCCGACCATGGTCAGCGTGCCGAGCACGGTGTCGTGCAGGTCCCGGTTCTGCCGCCGCTCGGACTCCCGCGCGGTGCGGGCGACCAGCGCCTCCCTGGCCAGCCGCTGATGCTCGACGAACGTGCGGTCGGCGCGGCCGATCCGGCGGCGCATCACCCCCGTCATCACTGCCGTGCAGGCGGTCTGCACCAGCAGCGTCGCCGCGTGCGCGGTGGCCTCGCGGGGGTTACCGGCCGCGTTGGTGCCGGCCACGTAACCGGTGGTGACCAGCACACCGGCCGGCACCGACCACCGGGCCGGGGAGTTGGCCTGCGCGTTGATGACCGTGGTGCTGGCCAGCACGGCGATCCAGCTCCCCTCGCCGGGCAGCACCTCGGGGGCCACCAGCCGGGGGATGAGCAGGCAGGCCAGCGTGGTCAGCGCCACGTCGCCGGCCACCATCGCGAGGGTGACCCCACCGCGCAGGGCCCGCGCGGCATACCAGATCGACCACGCGGTGAGCACCGACACCGCGGGGATCAGCAACGCCACCTGCACCGGCGCGCTGCGCACCGAGAGGGCGACCACCGCGCCGAAGAGGCCGCAGGTGAGCCGGAGCAGCGCCGGCAGCGTGGTGAAGACGAGGTTGAGCGCGCCGCCGGCCGGGCTGTCCAGCACGGCGGACGGCGCGGTCCGAACAGGAACGGCCGGCATCGGGAGAGGCGTCCTTCCGACAACGACCCGGTCCGGGTCCCTGCGGGCATAGATCGACAAAGGAGAATAACACGCCATCCGACAATTGATCACACACCGTGTGTGATGTGTGATCGGCGGATGAACGGCGGCGCGTTGGCGCAGGTCGCGCGTCCACCACTCGCCGTCCGCCGATTACCGCACGTCAACCCCGTGCTTTCCGCGCCCGGCCGGAACCCGGCCGGCGTCGTTGCCGTCTCATCGACATGACGCGAAGAGTGACCATGGTCGCGGCGGGGATCCTCGGCGTCGTGCTCACCGGCTGCGGGGCGGACGGCCCGACCGGGGAGCGCCTGCGCGGCGACGGGCCGCTGCGGGTGACCGAGCGGTGGTCATCCTGCGCCGACGAGGCCCCGGTGACGGGCATGCTCCCCGCGGGGGCCACCGACGCGCCGGCCCTGCCCCTGCTCGACGACACCTTCACCCCGGTCGCCGCCGTCCTCTGCGGCCAACAGGTGCAGCGTCGCCCCGACGGCGGGCGGGAGGTGGTGGCGACCGAGCGGCGGGCAGGCGAGGTGACGGCCCTGGTCGCCGCGCTCCGGCTGCCCGATGAGCCGCGGTACGAGGGCCCCTGCACCCTCGAGATGGTCATCCCTCCCTGGCTCGCCCTGCTCGACCAGCAGGGTCGGTGGGTGCGACCCGGCATTCCGGTGGGGCCGTGCGGCAAGCCCCGCACCGAGGTCATTGAGGCACTGGACCGGCTCTCGACCACCATCGTCGCGACCCGCCCCGTCCAGGAGATCGAGTCGTCGGAGGCGGCCGCCGCCGGCTGCGCGCAGCACTGGGCGGACCTGGTCGCCACGCAGGTGGCCACGGGTGGCAGGACGGGCCCGGTGAGCGGGCCACCGCCGTACGCGGACCGGATCGTCCTGCGCCTCTGCGTCTACCAGGTCCCCGAGCGGGAACGCGGGAGCGGGAAGCCGGCCGGCGACTTCGCGTACGGCCGGATCCTGACGCCCGACCAGGCCGAGGCCGTGACCGGCGCCCTCGCGGCGACCGGGCCGGTGGCCGAGTGCGCGGCACACGCCGGCCGGTTCGCGGTCCTGCGGCCCGCGCGTGGACCCGGAGCCGACGTGTACGTCGAACTCGACGGCTGCCGCCGCGTGCTGGTCAGCGCGCCGGACGGGTCCACGTCGCTCGGGCAGGCCGCCCCGGCGCTCGCCGGACTGCTCGCCGGCTGAGCGGCGGACGGCCCGGGGGCGGCTACGCGGTGAAGACGCGCCCGAGGATCTGATCGATGACCTCGTTCTTCGCCAGGCTGTAGTCGCCGGCCCGACCGGGACTCGTCGGTCGTCTCGGGCAGCAGGACGTCGATGTCGATGACCGGCTTCGCCGCCAGTCCCGGCACCGACGTGGACCCGACGTGTTCGATGCCGACGACCAGGTCACCCAGGACCGCCTTCACCGACGAACTGGCTGCGGCGAAGCGTTCCGGCCACGTCGGGTCGTAGTCCTCGATGACGATGGACTGCCAGCTCTTCGGCGGCTCTCTCACCAGGCCGTCAGCTACCTGCTCAGGCGTTCCGTGGAAGCGCTGCACGACGTCGTCCGGATACTCGGTCACCTCTGCCTCCCTCAAGAACGAAGTCGGCCAGGATACGACACCGAACCGCGGCAGATGCCCGCGACGGGATGGACGAGCCGGGCGGTACCCGCGCCGCGTCCGGCCGCGCCTACGTCTCCGATCGCGGTGCGCCCGGAGGCTTGGCCCTCTGCGGGTGGATCGTCTCGTGACGGGCCAGCATGGCGACGAACTCGGCGATCTTCCGCTCGCGGGTCTGCGCCCGTTTGACGGCGTTGACGCGGTGAATGAGGGAGAACCGGTTGGTGCTGGTGAGGACGTCGAACATGGCCTGGGCGGCGGGCTCGGCGGCGATCGCGACGAGCAGGTCGGCCGGTACCTCGGCCTCCGACGGTGGGGCGTAGGCGGCGGCCCAGCGCCCGTCCGCCTTGGCGGCCTCCACCGCCGCGCGGCCAGCGGGCGTCAGACGGCCCTGCGCCTCCAACTCGGCCACCCGGGCGACGTTGCGTTGTGACCAGGAACTGCGAGGCCGGCGCGGGGTGAACCGGATCCACGAGCTCTCCTGGTCCCGTTTACGGGCCTGCCCGTCGATCCAGCCGAAGCAGAGTCCCTCGTCGACCGCCTGCTGCCAGGTCAGCGTGGTGACGGTGCCGCCCTTCCTGGTCAGGGCGAGCCAGACCCCGGGCGACGTGGCATGGTTGGCCGACAACCACGAGCGCAGCGCCTCGGCGTCCCCGACGATCAACTCATCCAGCTCAGCGCTCCCCATGACGGCAGGCTAACCCGACCCGTGGGTGGTCGGCTTCCCTGCGAGTGCTCCGGTGGCACCCGCTCGTGGCCGGTGGATGACTCGGAGGCTCAACTGTGGTGCGGGTGGTGCGCCCGGCAGGATTCGAACCTGCGGCCTTGGGATTAGAAGTCCCCTGCTCTATCCGCTGAGCTACGGGCGCGTGGCGTGAATGTCGCGCGAGAAGGGTACCGCCCGCCCGCCGGCTGATCGAGGCAACGGGTACCGACCGGATGGCGGCGGCTCGGCCGTGGTGGCGCGTACCCTCGGCTGGGTGCTGCTTGACCCCGACGCCGAGAACGACGTCGCCTACGAGCTCTGCCAAGTCGTCGGGCGGGCCATCCTGCCGTACCGCCGGACCGACGACGACCGCGACGGCGCCGGCACGGCCTTCTTCTTCCGCTCGGGGCGCGGAGAGTTCCTGCTGACCGCCGACGCTCTGACCGGCGGCGCGGCGGGTGAGGTCGGGCTGCGGGGGAGCGTCACCGAGCCGGCCGGGGTCGCGCCGGACGCCCTGCCGCTCGCCGGGGACACCGGCCGGTGGGTCCGCCGCCCGGAGATCGGGGTGGCGATCCTGCCGACCGCGGGCCTGCACGGGCACGCGCGCGAGGCGGGCTGGGCGTGGCGGACCCAGCCGGTGGTCGAGGCCATCGCGGCCGACGCCGCGGTGATCGGCCGACTCGACGCCACGGCCGGGTCGGCGTTCGTGCTGGCACACGGCGTACGTGAGGACGGCGGGCGTCCGTTGGAGGTGGCCATCGAACGGGTGGCCCGGGCGGACGACGAGGTACGGATCACCACCGAGCTGCCGGCCGGCTACGTCGGTGCGCCGGTCTTCGGTGTGCAGTCGGCCGGCGACGGCGAACTGGCCCTGCACTGCCTGGGTCTGGTGCTGCCGGCGGCACACGGCGGCCATCCGGTGGCGACCTTCGACCGAATCCGGTCGATCCTTCCGTCGGGCGCTCCGGGCTCGGACTGACCGGCCGGTGCGCCCGGCATCACCTCGGGCGGCCCGGCGTGGTGGCGTGGCCCGACGCAGTGGCTCGGGTCGTTGGCGGCCTGTTGGCCGGCGGCCTGCCGGCGGGGCCGGCTCGTCGGCGGTGTGACGAATGAGCCCCATGACTCTCCGTCATATCTATGACGGAGAGTCATAGCCCTTGCTGAGCGAGGACGCGCCGTGACGGGGTGAGGTTGAGGCGGCCCCGAGGCCCTGCGCTGTGGCGGGGAGTCGCGTCGGCGAGCCCGGGCACGTGCGCCCGGGTCAGCCGCCCGTCGGCGTCGCCTCGGCCGTGCCGGCCTCCGCGGCGCCCCGCCGGCTGGCCGGGATCGCCGCCATTGCCTCCGCACGGCGCGCCGCAGCCGCGTCGCTCGCCGGATCAGCGTCGCCCGCCGGATCAGCGTCGCCCGCCGAGCCAGCGCCGCCCGCCGGGGCGGTCGGGCCGGCGCCGAGGAACGCTTCGGCCCAGCGGCCGAGCTCGGTGAAGACCTTCTCGCGTACGGCGGGGCCGGAGAGCGTGAGGTCGTGCATCCCGCCGTCGAAACGGGCCAGGGTGACGTGGCGGCCGAGGCGGGGGGCGTACCGGACCATGTGCTCGACGTCCAGGACGGCGTCGGCGAGGCCGGCCGACTCGTGCCAGCTCCGGCCCTTGAACGAGCGTGTGGAGCAGGCCAGCAGCACCGGCACGGGGATGTCCAGCCCGGCGCGGAGCTGCCGCTGAGCGGTGCGGATCGCGCCCAGCCAGCCGGCGCGGACCGGGAAACCCGCGAGCGGCTTCCAGCTCAGGTCGTAGCTCCACTCGCCGCGGTGGTCGGAGTGGATGCTCTCGCCGTACACGGTGCCCAGACCGAACGGGAGGACCCGCTGTGGCGCCCGGCGGCCCAGGCGCGCGACGGCGGCCGCGAGGGGTCGCCGCACCGCCCAGGGGGCATTGATGTCGAAGAACGGGCTGTTGAGGAAGAGGCCGTCGACGACGCCGGCGTCGCGTCGGGCGTGTGCCCAGAGCGAGAGCAGCAGGCCGCCGGTGGAGTGGCCCATGGCGAGCAGGGTGTCGTGCCCGTCCTCGGTGCGGATGATCTCCGCGGCGGCGTCCAGCTCGGGGAAGTAGTCGGCGAGGTCCCGGCAGAAGTTCGGGGTCTGGTGGGGGAGCAGGCTGCGGCCGTACTTGCGCAGGTCGAGCGCGTAGAAGTCCCAGCCCCGCTCCGCGAAGAAGTCGGCGAGATGGGTCTGGAAGAAGTAGTCCACGAAGCCGTGCACATAGAGCACGGCACGGCCGGTGGGGCGGTCGGCGCGGCGCCGGACCAGGGTGGCGATGACCGGGCCCTCGTCGTCGGTGCCCAGGTCGATGGTGTGCCGCTCGAAAGGCGGGCCGAGCACGTCCGGTTCCACGAAGGCGACGGTACGCCGGCCGGCTACCGGGCGGTAGCCCCGAACACCACGGCCGCCGCGGCCCCCGTCCGGCCGCACCTGAGGGCGGGGGCCACGAGCGTACGGGTCAGACGGTCTCCGCGTCGGCCCGCTGCGGCTCGACGGCCGTCTCGTCGGGCAGCGGCGCGGCCTCAGCCGCCGGCTGGCCGATCTCGCGTACGTGCTTGTTGTGCCTCGGCTCCTGCCGGGTCTTCGCGTCGTTCAGCCGCCGGCGCAGGTCGTCCCGGGCGTCGTTGAGCGCGGCCCGCAGGTCCTCCTCCGAGGAGGTGGTGACGATCTTCTGTCGGCCGGCGATCCAGCACTCCAGCGTGACCTTCTGCCCCCGGGCATCGCGATCCTTGACCGACACCTCCAGTTCGGTGGCGTCGGCGTGGAAGGCGGCCAGCCGGGCGTCCAGCGTGCCGAACTGCTCCACGATCCAGTTCCGGTCGCCCTGGGAGAAACCGGCACCCATCCGCAGGCACTCGGCCACGGTCGCCGGGTTCGTGACGGCGCTCATCGCCGTACCTGACCAGGGACGCGGGTCGGGCCGGTGGTCGTCGTGATCATGAGCGTTGTCCCCTCGTTCGACGTGGTGCTCTCGGCGGTGCGTTGATCAAATCCATACCCAGCCGGACCGGATCCGGAACCGCCCCCGTAGCAGATGTGAGCTTGATCAGGGCGTTGTCCACAGGCGCTCCGGTCGTCCACAGGCCCGGCGGAGGTGGTGGCGCGGGGCCGTCGCGGCGGGCCAGGCTCGGCCCCGAGTCGACTCGCGAAGGCAAGCCCCACAGCCCCTGGAGGGACGATGTTCGACACGTACGTCACGATCGTCGGCAACGTGCTGACCGCGCCGGAGTGGCGGCGCACCACCCAGAGCAACACCCTGGTCGCCAACTTCAAGGTCGCCTCGACCGCCCGGCGGCTCGACCGGGACAGCGGCCGCTGGGTCGACGGCAACAGCCTGCGGGTGCGCGTGAACTGCTGGCGCAAGCTCGCCGAGGGGGTCGCCGCCTCGGTGATGGTCGGCGACCCGGTGGTGGTCTGCGGCCGGCTCTACACCCGCGACTGGACCGACGACGCCGGCAACCACCGCACCCTCTACGAGCTGGAGGCGGTGGCCGTCGGCCACGACCTGTCCCGGGGCCGGGGCCGCTTCCTGCGCAACCGGCCGAGCGCCACCACCAGCGCGGTCGAGGACGCCGAGGCGGAGAGCCGGGTCCACGGCGAGCCGACCGAGCCGGTGCCCGACGAGCAGGCCCCCGCGCTGCCCGACAACCGCCCGCCCGACGACGACTTCGACCTGTCCGACGCGTACCGGGGTGGGCGCGACGACCTGCCGGTGCGGCACCGGGACCCGTTCGCCCGCGCGGACGACGCCGCCGAGGAGCCGTACGGGCGGGCGCTCCACGGTGACGAGGGTCCGGCCGGCGACGACCTGGACGGCGACGGGGTGGGCGGCGGCGGCGACCTGGCGGGTGGCGACGAGCTGGACGGCGACGAGCCGGCGCCGGTGTCCGGGGAGCCCGTGGACGGCGACGAGCTCGACCCGGTGCGCGACCCGGCGCCGACCGGCCGCGGGCGGCGGGGGCGTGGGCGGGTGCCGCAGCCGGCGTGACCGCCCCCGGCTGACGCGACGGGGGTGGGGTGGCGACGGGCGCCGACCGTCGCCACCCCACGTGTCGGCGTGCCGTCTAGGCTGGCCGGCCGGAGGTGGTGCGCGTGCGGCGGTCGACGCCAGTGGCGAACGCGGCGGGGCTCGTGGCGGGCTACGCCCTGGATCGGCTGCTCGGTGACTCGCGGCGGTGGCACCCGGTGGCCGGGTTCGGCCGCGCGGCGGGTGCGCTCGAACGGCGGGTCTACCGCCCGGATCGTGCCGCCGGCACGACCTTCACGGCTCTCGCCGTGGGGCTCCCGGTGCTGCTCGGAGCGGCGGCCACCGTGGCCACCCGGAACCGGCCGGTCGCCCGGGCGGCGCTGGTGGCCGCCGGCACCTGGACGGTGCTCGGCGGGCGGACCCTGCGCCACGAGGCCGAGGTGATGGGCCGGGCGCTGCGCGACGGTGACCTGCCCGCCGCCCGGCAGCGGCTCGGCCACCTCTGCGGGCGGGACCCGTCGACGCTGGACGAGCCCGAACTGGCCCGCGCGACCGTCGAGTCCGTCGCCGAGAACACGTCGGACGCGGTCGTCGCCCCACTGCTCTGGGGCGCGGTGGCTGGCCTGCCTGGTCTCCTCGGCTACCGGGCGGCCAACACCCTGGACGCGATGGTCGGGCACCGCTCCCCGCGGTACGCCCGGTTCGGCACCCCGGCCGCCCGCCTGGACGACGTGCTCAACCTGGTGCCGGCGCGGGTGACCGGGCTGCTCACGGTCGCGCTGGCGCCGGTCGCGCGCGGCGACCGGAGTCGGGCCTGGCGGGTGTGGCGGCGGGACCGCAACGACCACCCGAGCCCCAACGCCGGTCAGTGCGAGGCGGCGATGGCCGGGGCGCTCGGCGTGCGGCTCGGCGGGCGCAACATCTACTTCGGCCGGTCCGAGGTGCGGCCGTTCCTCGGTGACGGTCCCCGCCCCGAGGCACGGCACCTCGGCCGGGCCGCCCGCATCTCCGGTGCGGTCGGGCTGGCCACGTTGGCCCTCGCGGCCGCCTACCCGGTGACCGCCGGTCGCCTGGTCGCCGCCGTCGGCCGCCGGACCCTGCGGACAGCGCTCGCGGCGGCGACCGGGCGGGAGCGGCGGCGATGAGCGGCGGCCTGCTGGTCGCCGGCACCACCTCCGACGCCGGCAAGAGCGTGCTCACCGCCGGCATCTGCCGCTGGCTGCACCGCCGGGGTGTGAAGGTCGCGCCGTTCAAGGCGCAGAACATGTCGAACAACTCGGCGGTGGTGGTCGGTCCCGACGGGCGCGGTGGGGAGATCGGCCGGGCACAGGCCATGCAGGCCGCGGCCTGCGGGCTCGCCCCGGACCTGCGCTTCAACCCGGTGCTGCTCAAGCCCGGCAGTGACCTCGCCAGTCAGGTGGTGCTGCTGGGCGAGGCGGTCGACACGGTCACCGCGGGCACCTTCCGCGACCTGCGTCCCCGGTTGTCGCAGACCGCGTACGCGGCGCTGGCCGAGCTGCGCGAGGCGTACGACGTGGTGATCTGCGAGGGTGCGGGCAGTCCCGCCGAGATCAACCTGCGGGCCGGCGACTACGTGAACCTGGGGCTGGCCCGGCACGCCGGACTCCCCACCATCGTCGTCGGCGACATCGACCGGGGCGGGGTGTTCGCGTCGATGTTCGGCACGGTGGCCCTGCTCGACCCGGCCGACCAGGCACTGGTCGCCGGCTTCGTGATCAACAAGTTCCGGGGTGATCTCGGGCTGCTCCGCCCCGGGTTGGACATGCTGCGACAGGTCACCGGGCGACCGACGTACGGTGTGCTGCCCTGGTCGCTGGACCTCTGGCTGGACGCCGAGGACTCCCTCGCGTACGGGCGGGTGCTCGGTCGGCCGGCCGCCCCGTACGGCACCGAGTGGCTGGACGTCGCCGTGGTCCGGCTGCCGAGGATCAGCAACGCGACCGACGTCGAGGCCCTCGCCACCGAGCCCGGGGTGCGGGTGCGGCTGACCGTCGAGCCCGCCGAGCTGGCCGCAGCCGACCTCGTCGTCCTGCCCGGTTCCAAGTCGACGGTGGCGGATCTCGCCTGGCTGCGGGAGACCGGCCTCGCCGACGCGGTGCTCGCCCACGTCGGCGCGGGTAAGCCGCTGCTCGGCATCTGCGGCGGTTTCCAGATGCTCGGCCGGGCCGTTCACGACCCGGTGGAGAGCGGTCAGGGTAGCGTCCCCGGCCTGGGTCTGCTCCCCATCGAGATCACCTTCGACCCGCGCAAGACCGTCCGGCAGGCGGTGGGCACCGCCGACGGCGTCCCGGTCCGCGGCTACGAGATCCACCACGGGTACGTCTCCTCGGCCGACCCGGATCTCACCCCGCTGCTGACCGACGCGAACGGTGCCGGCGAGGGCGCGGTGGTCGGCGCGGTCCACGGCACGCACTGGCACGGGACGTTCGAGTCCGACGGATTCCGGCGACGGTTCCTCACCGAGGCGGCCCGGCTGGCCGGACGTCGCGGCTTCCGGGTCGCACCGGACACGTCGTTCGCGGCGGCCCGGGAACGCTCCCTCGACCTGCTCGGTGACCTGGTCGAGGAGCATCTCGACACGGCCGCGCTGTGGCGCCTCGTCGAAACCGGCCCGCCCGCGAACCTCCCGTTCATCCCACCGGGAGCCCCAACCGCCTGACCCCGCCCGAGCCCGCCGCCCTGCGGCGCCCGTCCCGGCCCGCCGCGGTCGATCAAGCAGTTGTGGTGGTGGACAAAAGCCGCCACTGTGGACAAGACGGGCACCACAACCGCATGATCGACGGGAACGAGGGGGTGGGTGCGCGGGCGGGCGTCAGGGGCGGACGTCGGCGGGGGTCTCGGACAGCGGGAGGCCGGCGGCCACCCATGCCTGCACACCGCCGATCATGTCGGTTGCCCGTCGCAGCCCCAGCGCCTGCAGGCTCGCCGCGGCCAGACTGGAGCTGTAGCCGTGCCGGCACACCAGCACGATCTCGCGGTCGTACCCGGTGGCCTCGGGAATCCGCCAGGCACTGGCCGGGTCCAGTCGCCACTCCAGCACCGTCCGGCAGATGACGATCGCCCCGGGCAGGTCGCCCTGCTCGCGGCGCTGTCGGTCGGTACGGGTGTCGATCAGCAACGCGCCGCCGCGTACCGCCTCGGCGGTCTCGTGCGGAGTCAACCGGTTCAGCCCGGAGCGGGCCTGTTCCAGCAGGGCCTCGACGCCGGGGCTCATCACGTCACGGAGCACCTCCCGATCATGCCCAGCGCACCGATGGCCCGCCTCGTGAACGGGTACGCGGACGCCGGCGGGGGACACGATTCCCCCGGACGTGATCGGTCGCGCGGTAGCGCGTACTCCTAACGGGTTCGGCCGGCTCGGTCGGCATACTGGCGCGGTGGTGACGATCGCCGGACGGGGGGGCGAGGACGGCCCGGCCACGGGACGAGGGTGGGCGGTGATCCCGGTGGCGGTCGTCGAGCCGTACGCCGAACTGGCCGGGCGGGTGCTGGCCGGGCCGGCAAGGCTGGGGCGTACCCGACTGGTGGCGGTCGACGGGCCGAGCGGCGCGGGCAAGAGCCGGTTCGCGACGCACCTCGCGGACGCCGTCGCGCGCTCCACCGGCGTCCGCCCCCCGGTGGTCCGCACCGACGACCTGCTCGACGGTTGGGACGACCAACTCACCTTCTGGCACCGGCTGGAGGAGGGGGTTCTCGGGCCGATCCGCGCGGGGCGCCCCGGGGCCCACCACCGGTACAGCTGGGTGCGCCGGGCGTTCCTGCCCGATCCGCTGCCGGTCCCGGTCGGCCCGGTGCTGATCGTCGAGGGGGTGAGCGCCGCCCGTGCGTCGGTCGCGCCGGAGTTGACGCTCGCCGTCTTCGTCACCGCGCCGGCCCCGCTGCGGCTGGCCCGCGCGGTCGACCGCGACGGGCCGGCGATCCTGCCCGAGCTGCGCCGCTGGCACGCCGGCGAGGCGGCGCACTTCGCCACCGACGGCACGGCCGAGCGCGCCGACCTGGTGATCGACGGGGCGCCGGGGCTGCCGCACGACCGCACCCGGTATTACGCGCGTATCCCCTGGCCGGGCCGGGTTTCCGCCGACCGGGCCGACCTCGGCACGTAAGGCCGACATACGATGCCGGTCATGACCACTCCGATCATGTCCGAAGCCGAGGTCCGGGCCGCCGTCGAGCGGGAACTGCCCGGGGTTCGCGCCGACCTGGAACGCCTCGTCCGCATCCCCGGCATCGCCTTCGAGGGCTTCGACCACTCGCACGTCGAGCGTTCCGCCGAGGCGGTGGCCGAGCTGCTGCGCGGCTGTGGCCTCGACGTCACCATCGCGCGGTCCGGCGGGCAGCCGGCGGTGATCGGGAAGAAGGCGGCCCCGCCCGGAGCCCCGACGGTGCTGCTCTACGCCCACCACGACGTGCAGCCGGTCGGCGACCTGTCGCTGTGGGAGTCCGACCCGTTCGAGCCGGTGGAGCGCGACGGGCGGCTCTACGGTCGGGGCGCCGCCGACGACAAGGCCGGCATCATGGCGCACATCGCGGCGCTGCGCGCGTACGGTGACCGCCTCCCGGTCGGTGTGGTCCTGTTCATCGAGGGTGAGGAGGAGTACGGCTCCGACTCGCTGGAGCAGCTGCTCGCCGACCACCGCGACGAGATCGCCTCGGACGTCATCGTGATCGCCGACTCGGGCAACTGGGACATCGGCGTGCCGGCGCTGACCACCTCGCTGCGCGGCATCGTCAACTGCTTCGTCGAGGTCCGGACCCTGGACCACGCCGTGCACAGCGGGATGTTCGGCGGCGCCGTGCCGGACGCGCTGACCACCCTCGTCCGGCTGCTCGCCACCCTGCACACCGACGCCGGTGACGTGGCCGTCGAGGGCCTGGTCGGTCGGGAGGGGGCCACCGTCGACTACCCGGAGGAGCGGGTCCGCGCCGAGGCGGGGCTCGCCGAGGGGGTCTCGTTCATCGGCACCGGCCGGATCACCGACCGCCTCTGGACCAAGCCCGCCCTGTCCGTGTTGGGCATCGACGCCCCGGCCACCGGCGAGGCGCCGAACGCGCTGGTCCCGGCCGCGAAGGCCAAGATCAGCGTGCGGCTCGCGCCGGGCGACGACCCCAAGCGGGCGTACGCGGCGCTCCGCGCCCACCTGGAGAAGCACGCCCCGTGGGGCGCCCAGGTCGCGGTGACCCTCGAACACGACGGTGACCCGTGCGTCATCGACGCGACCGGCCCGATGTTCGACGCCGCCCGCTCGGCCTTCCGTACCGCCTGGGACGGCACCGACCCGGTCGACATCGGGGTGGGTGGCTCGATCCCGTTCATCGCCACGTTCCAGGAGATGTTCCCGCAGGCGGCGATCCTCGTGACCGGTGTGGAGGACCCGCACGCGCGGGCGCACGGGCCGAACGAGAGCCTGCACCTGGGTGAGTTCGCCAAGGTGTGCCTGGCCGAGGCGTTGCTGCTGGGCAAGGTGGCCGAGGCTGCGCGGGGCTAGGTGTCGAAACCATAACGCCCCGGTCGATTCTGGACTTTGCGGCGTGTCGTCCGGATGGCTGGTATAGCCTTTCGAACATGAGTACGAACGAGGTGATGGCCCGGTTGCAGGCCGCCGTCAGCGCTCTGGGGGACGTCGACGTCTCCGCGTGGCCCGAGGACACGCTCAAGGAACAGCTCGGTGAGCTCTCCGCCGCGCTGGTCTCACTCGACTCGATGCTCACCCGGGTCGCCGACGAGGTCCGCTCGCGTGGGCTGCGGATCGAGGAGCCGGTCCCGGCCTGACCCGCCGGGGCCGGCCCGGTCGCCCGGCAATGCCCTGGTCGTGTCGGGGGTGGCTGGCAGGATGAGAACCGTGCGGTTCCTCGATCTGGCAGCCACCTCCGCCGCCGTGGCCGCCACCGGCGGCCGGCGGGCCAAGGTGGAGCTGCTGGCGGGTGCGCTGCGTGCGCTCGACCCGGCCGAGGTGTCGGCCGGCGCCGGTTGGCTCGCGGGTGAGCTGCGCCAGCGGCAGACCGGGGTGGGCTACGCGAGCCTCCGCGACCTACCGCCGCCCGCGACCGAGCCGACGCTGACCGTCGCCGCTGTCGACGCGGCGATCGACGAGATCGCCGGGGTGCGCGGCGCCGGTTCGCAGGCCCGGCGGCGGGCCCTGCTGAACGGGCTCTACTCCGCCGCCACCGCTCAGGAGCAGCGGCTGCTGACCGGTCTGTTCAGCGGTGAGCTGCGGCAGGGCGCCCAGTTCGGGCTGCTGGCCGACGCGATCGCCCGGGCCGCCGACGTGCCGGTGACCGCGGTGCGGCGGGCGCTGCTGCTCGCCGGTGACCTGCGCGAGGTCGCGGTGGCCGCGCTCGCCGGGGGCACCGCGGCGCTGGCCGGGTTCGGCCTGCGGGTGGGGCGTCCGCTCGCCCCGATGCTCGCCCAGAGCGCACCCTCGGTCGACGAGGCGCTCGCCGCGACGGGCACCCCGGCGGTCGTCGACGTCAAGCTCGACGGCATCCGCATCCAGGTGCATCGGTCCGGGTCGGACATCGCGGTCTTCACCCGCAGCCTCGACGACATCACCGCCCGGGTGCCGGAGGTGGTCGCCGCCGTGCGCGCCCTGCCCGGCCGGGAGCTGGTCCTCGACGGTGAGGCGATCGGGTTGGACGCCACGGGCCGACCGCTGCCGTCCAGCAGACGTCGAGCCGGGCGGCGCGCCGGGTCACGCCGAGCAGCACGGGCCGCAGCCCGGTGGCGCCGGCGGTGTTGGCCGCGGCGGAGACCACCGGTCAGGCGGTGTTGACGCCCTACTTCTTCGATCTGCTGCACCTCGACGGCGCGGATCTGATCGACCTGCCGGGCCGTGACCGGTGGGCCGCGCTGGCGGGCGCGGTCGACGAGTCACTGCTGGTCGGTCGGCTGGAGGTCGACGGGCCGGAGCAGGCCGCCGCCGCGTTCGCCGCGGCCCTCGCCGCCGGTCAGGAGGGGGTTGTGGTCAAGGCACCCGACGCGCCCTACGACGCGGGTCGGCGCGGCGCGGCCTGGGTCAAGGTCAAGCCCCGGCACACGCTCGACCTCGTGGTGCTGGCGGTCGAGTGGGGCAGCGGCCGGCGCAAGGGCTGGCTCTCCAACCTGCATCTCGGTGCCCGTGACCCCGCCACCGGCGGGTTCGTCATGCTCGGCAAGACGTTCAAGGGCCTCACCGACGAGCTGCTGCGCTGGCAGACCGAACGCTTCCTCGACCTGGCCGTGGAGCGCGGTGACTGGGTGCTCCGGGTGCGCCCGGAGCAGGTCGTCGAGATCGCCTTCGACGGGGTGCAGACCAGCTCCCGCTACCCGGGCGGCGTGGCGCTGCGGTTCGCCCGGGTGGTGCGCTACCGCGACGACAAGACGGCCGCCGAGGCGGACACCATCGACGCGGTGCGGGCCATCCAGGCGGGCCCATCCGGCGGCTGACCGACCCCCGCACCGTCCGCAGCCACGGCGGCGGACGTACGCGAATCAGGCCCGGCTGGTCGGTGCGGGCTCGGCGGCGCGGTCGGCCGGCGCGGTCTCGATCCCCGCCGCGCGGCGTGCCTCCCGGCGGGCCGCCCAGCCGTAGCCGACGAGCGTCATCCCGGCGAAGAGCCACCACTGCACGACATAGCCGAAGTTCTGCCAGTTGTTGGTGTGACCCACGGGCACCGCGACGAACGTCGGGTCGGCGGCCGGGGTCTGCTCGTCCAGCAGCAGGTAGGCGCCGTAGACGGGGTAGGGCAGTTCGCGGGCCAGCCGCGGTACGGCGATCCGTCGGGTCTCCAGCCGGCCGTCCCGCCGGTCGACCGCGCCCGAACCGCTCTCGGTCTCGTGTATCCGGCCGACCACGATCACGTCACCGGTCGGTGCGGCCGGGACCTGCGGCTGGGCGGTCGCCCCACCGGCTGCCGGCGGGATCCACCCGCGGTCGACCAGGACGGCGCTGCCGTCGCCGAGCACCAGCGGGGTGAGGATCTCGAAGCCGACCTTGCTGTCCACGGTCCGGCCGCGGACCAGGACGGTGTTCGTCGGGTCGTACCGCCCGGTGACGGTGACCCGGGTCCACACCTTCTCCTCGGCCGGTGCCGGCCCGGTGGTGCCCGCCCCGCCGGACGGGGCGGCCAGCGCCTCCCGCAGCGGCGCCGGCGCCATCCGCTGGCCCGCGTCGATGCGCTCGTTGATCTCGGTGCGGCCCCGGTAGCGGTCCAGCTGCCAGTTGCCGAGCAACACCATCACCGCGGCGGCGACCAGGGTCAGCGCGAGAATGCCCAGCCAGCGCGGGCTCAGCAGGAACCGGTACACAGCCAAGAGGCTACTCGTATGACGGGAGCCACTGTCCGCGACGGCCCGGTAGCAGACCCGCGACAGGCCCGTGCGGAAGTGCTCGCCCGCCGGCGCGGACCGGTATGGTCACCGGGCGGACCGCTGCCGTGGTCCCCGCCGCGTCCCCCGTCGCCCACGAGGAGTCGATGATGACCGTCGTGCCGCGCCTGGTGTTCAGCGCGCCGTCCTCCGGGCACGGCAAGAACGCGCTGGCGATCGGGCTGCTCGCCGCGCTCCGGGACCGCGACCTGCGGGTCGCCGGGTTCAAGCTCGGGCCCGACCAGGTCGACGCCGCCTACCTCGGGCTCGCCTCCGGCCGGCCGGGTCGCTCGCTCGACCCCCGGCTGGTCGGTGCCGACCGGCTCGCGCCGCTGCTCGCGCACGGTGCCGCGGGCGCCGAGCTCGCCCTCGTCCAGGGCAGCATGGGTCTGTACGACAGCGTCACCGGCCACCCGGAGCGCGACTCGACGGCGGCGGTGGCCACCGCGCTGCGCAGCCCGGTGGTGCTGGTGGTCGACGTGGCGGCGATGGGCCAGTCGGCGGCCGCCCTGGTGCACGGTTTCCGGTCGTTCGACGAGCAGCTCTGGCTCGGTGGGGTGATCCTCACCCGGGTCGCCTCGTCCCGGCACGAGGCGATGCTCCGCGAGGCGCTCGACGACATCAACGTGCCCGTCTACGGCGCGCTGCGCCGCCAGGACCTGCCCCCGGTGCTGCCGAGCCGCCGGCTGGGCGTGCTGCCGGCGATCGGCGGGTCCGCGGAGGGCGAACGGGCCGTCCGCCGGCTGGGTGAGGCGGTCGCCGCCACGGTCGACCTGGACCGGCTGCTCGGATTGGCCCGTTCCGCGCCGCCGCTGCCGACCACCGCCTGGTCGCCGCAGGACGTGCTGGGCACCCCGGTGGCCGCGGCGACGCGCCCGGTGGTGGCGCTGGCCGGCGCGCCGGGCGGCAGCTTCAGCCCGCCGGAGACCGCCGAGCTGCTCCGGGCGGCCGGCGCCGAGGTGATCACCATCGACCCGCTGCGCGACGAGGCGTTGCCCGCGGGCACCCGCGCGCTGGTCGTGGGTGGTGGGCTTCCCGAGGCGTACGCCGAGCAGCTGTCCGCCAACCGCAAGCTCTGCATCGCCGTGGCCGAGCTGGCCCGCACCGGGCGGCCGGTGATCGCCGAGGGCGCCGGTCTGCTCTGGCTGGCCCGGGAGCTGGACGGGCTGCCGATGTGCGGCGTGCTGGACGCGGTCGGCGCCACCCGTGACGGGTTGGTGGTGGGCTACCGGGAGGCGACGGCCGCCACGGAGAGCGTGGTGGCCGCTCAGGGCGCGGTGCTGGTGGGGCACAAGGAGCACCGGGCGGTGCTCACCCCGCGCGCCGGCCAGCGGGCGGCGTGGACCTGGTCGGGCGGGGCCCCGGAGGGCTTCGTCTGGCGTAACGTGCACGCGTCCCAGCTCGCCCTGCACTGGGCCGGCTACCCCGAGATCGCGACGCGGTTGGTGACGGCGGCGCTGGGCGAGCCGGCCCCGGAGGCGGTGCACGCCGACTCGGACGGGGTGCCGGCGTGACCGGTCAGATCGCCGTACGCCGGTTTCCGGCGCTCACGGTCTCGACGCCGCGCACGGAGGTGCGGCAGCTCGTGGCGGCGGACGCGGCGGTGGCCGGGGAGATCTTCGCCGACAAGTTGACCCGGCGGTGGCTGCCGCTGGCCGACGACTCCGGCCCGATCGACGGGCACGCCTGGTGCACCGAGCTGGCGCGGCAGCGCCGGGACAGCGGCGACGGCGACCACTACGGGGTGGTCCGCCGGGAGGACGGCCAACTGGTGGGCTGCCTGTGGACGCGGCGTACCGACTGGGGCGCGCGGCTCACCGAGGTGTCGTACGCGATGGCACCGCACGCCCGGGGCTTCGGCCTGGCGGCGGAGGCGGTGGACGCGGTGGCGATCGCGCTGATCCTGGAGCACGGGTTCCAGCGGGTCGAGTTGCGGGTGGCGCCGGGCAACACCGCGTCCCGGCGGGTGGCGGAGAAGGCCGGGTTCAGCTACGAAGGCCTGCTCCGCAACGCCGGTTACGTCCGGGGCGCGCGCGTCGACCTGGAACTCTGGTCCTTCGTCTCCGCTGACCTCCGCTGACCGACGCCCCGCACCGCGCAGTTGATCACGAGGTTCGCGTCCGGATTCACGCGAACCTCGTGATCAACAGGGTTCGGCGGTGCGGGCCGCGGGCAGCGCGGGCCGTCAGCCGACCATCGCGTCCGAGGGCGGGTTGAACTGGCGGGTGGGTTTGCCCTTGAGGGCGTCGCGCAGGGTCTCCGCGACCGCGGCGATCGGGATCTGGGACTGTCCGTCACCGACCGCGTTGAACGGGTTGTCCGGGTCGGAGATGAAGCTCGCCGCGGCCAGCTCCGGCGTGTAGCCGACGAACCAGGCGGACCGGGTGCTGTCCGTGGTACCGGTCTTGCCGGCCACCGGTCGCCCGACGGTGCCCCGGACGCTGTCCGCCGTCGACCAGCCGCCGCAGCCGCCGCGGGCCGGGGTGTCGCCGGTCGGGCAGCGGGCCGCGTCGGTGGCGGCCCGCGCGGCGTCCGCGTTCACCACCTGCCGGCAGCGCGGCTTGGCGACCTCACGGGTGATGCCGGACGCGGTGGCGTACGTCGTCGGGGTGCCGTCCCGGTTCATGATCGCCTGCACGGGGATCGCCTCGCAGTAGCGGCCGTCGGCGGCGATGGCCGCGTACGCGTTCGCCATCTCCAGCGGCGTCGCGTCGGAGACGCCCAGGGTGAACGCGCCCCACTTCTTGGCCTTCCCGGGCGAGGCCTGTTCCCGGTCGACGTCGGTGCGCCAGCGCAGCCCCAGCTGCTCGGCCAGCCGGACCGCCTTGTCCGCGCCGACCTGTTCCTCCAGCCAGACGAAGTATGTGTTGACGGACTTGCCGAAGCCGGACCACATGGTCTGCTGCCCGGTCATCGCGCCGCTGGCGTTGGAGGGCGCCCAGCCGTCGTAGACGGATGACTTGTACCGGTGCGGGGCGTTGAACGAGGTGGAGAGCGGCATGCCGGCGTTGAGCGCGGCGAGCATCGGGAACATCTTGAACGTCGATCCGGCCTGGTAGCCCGGCAGGTCACCGCCGCCGAGCAGGGGCGCCACCGTGTTCGGGTAGTTCGCCTTCACCTTCGGCCCGGCCTCCGGGTTGGAGCTCTGCGGGTTGTCGGCCAGGTTCAGTGAGTACGTCCGGTTGACCGCCATCGCCTTCACCCGCCCGGTGCCGGGCTCGGAGACCACGATGCCGTTGGCGAAGGGGCTGCCGGTGCCGGCGCCGAGGTTCTTCTCCGCCGCCTCCTGCACCTTCGGGTCGATGCTGAGGACGATCCGGTAGCCACCGCGGCGCAGCTTGTCCATCCGCTCCAGCCGGTTCTCGCCGAACGCGGGCTGCGCGCTCCACCAGTTCTTCAGGTAGTCGCAGGCGAAGCCCCAGCTGTTGTACTTCTCGGGGATCGCCGCGCAGTCGTTCGGCGGGTAGGTGAGCTTCAGCCGGATCGGCTCGGACTTGGCCGCGGCGGCGGCGTCGGGCGAGAGGTAGCCAAGCTGGGTCATCCGGTCCAGCACGTAGTTGCGGCGACCGGTGGCGTCCTTCTGGTCGGAGGTGGCCGGGTCGTACTCGCTGGGCGACTTCACCAGCCCGGCGAGGGTGGCCGCCTCGACGGGGGTGAGGTCCTTCGGGGTCTTGGAGAAGAAGATCTCGCTGGCGGCGTAGATGCCGTAGGCGCGGTGACCGAAGTACGCGGAGTTGAGGTAGCGCTCGAGGATGTCCTCCTTGCTCATCTCCTTCTCCAGGTCCAGCGCCATCCGCATCTCCTTGACCTTGCGCAGGCTGGTCTGCTGGGTGGCCTCCTGGACCTCCTGGGGGGTCTTGGCGCTGTCCCGCAGGGCCATCCGGACGTACTGCATGGTCAGCGTGGAGGCACCCTGGGACACCCCGCTGGAGCGGGCGTTCGCGACGAACGCGCGGGCGACACCCTTCGGGTCCACGCCCTTGTGCTGGTAGAAGCGGGAGTCCTCGGCGGCCACGATGGCCTGCTGGATGTTCGGGGACATGTCCGACAGCTTCGTGTACTGCCGGTACTCCTCGTAGAACATCGTCAGGACGGTCTTGCCGTCCGGCGCGTACAGGTAGGAGGTCTCGGCGGGGAGCGCGGTGGTCAACAGCTTGGTCTTGTGTTCCATGGCGTGCACCGTGGCCTTCGCGCCCAGCCCGGTGAAGGCGACCACGGGATAGGCGACGGCGGCGATCACGATGCCGGCGATCAGTCCGGCGCGGAGGAGAGGAACGGCACGACCAGCGGCAGCAAGGGGTCGGTTGCTCACAGGGTCAAGCTATGACATTTCCGATTCGGAAATGAGAAGAATTCATAAACGGGCGGACGGGGGAGCGGTCGTGACGCGTCCCACGCCGTGATCGGCTGTCCCGTACGCCGCCTTCCCGGCAGGATCGCGGACATGCGTGGTCAGCCGAGCGGTGCACCAGCGCGTCCCGGCCCTGATCCGGCGCGCGTGGACGGGCCCGACCTCGCGCACCACGGCGACGCGGAGGTGGGCGAGGGCCTCGTCGACCTCGCGGTCAACGTGCGCCGGGCGCCGCTGCCGCCCTGGCTGGCCGCGCCGATCGCCGCCACCCTGACCGACCTGGCCCGCTACCCGGACCCGACGCCCGCACGGGCCGCCGTCGCCGCCCGGCACGGCCGCACCCCGGACGAGGTGCTGCTCACCGCCGGCGCCGCCGAGGGGTTCGTGCTGCTGGCCCAGGCGCTGCGCGGGGTGCGCCGGCCGGTCGTGGTGCACCCGCAGTTCACCGAACCCGAGGCCGCGCTGCGCGCCGCCGGACACCCGGTCGAGCGCGTGCTCCTCGACCCGGCCGACGACTTCCGCCTCGACCCGGCCCGGGTGCCCGCCGATGCCGACCTCGTGATGGTCGGCAATCCGACCAACCCGACCTCGGTCCTGCACCCGGCCGACACCCTCGCCGCGCTGGCCCGGCCCGGTCGGGTGCTGGTGGTCGACGAGGCGTTCGCCGACACCACCCGTGGGCCCGGCCACCCCGGCGAGCCGGAGTCCCTCGCCGGCCGCCGTGATCTGCCCGGGCTCCTGGTGATCCGCAGTCTCACCAAGACGTGGGGGCTGGCCGGCCTGCGTGTCGGCTACCTGCTGGGCGAGCCGGACCTGCTGGCCCGGCTCGCCGCCGTCCAGCCGCTCTGGGCGGTCTCCACCCCCGCCCTGGCGGCCGCCGCGGCCTGCGCCACGCCCGTCGCGGTCGAGGCCGAGCGCGCGATCGCCGGGCAACTCGCCGCCGACCGCGAGCACCTGGTGGCCCGCCTCGCCGACCTGCCGGGCGTACGCGTGGTCGGGCCCCCGGCCAGCGCCTTCGTCCTCATCCACCGGCCCGGTGCCGCCGCCCTCCGGGCCGCCCTGCGCGAGCGCGGCTGGGCGGTACGCCGTGGCGACACCTTTCCCGGCCTCGGGCCGGACTGGTTGCGGATCGCGGTCCGCGACCGGGCCACCACCGACGCGTTCATCGGGATACTGGGCGAGATTCTGGAGGCATGATGCTGGAGACCACGATCGCGGCGATCCGACCGCCGGACGAGCCCGCGATGGCCGCCGCCCGGGAACTGCACGGCCGGCTGACGAAGCCGGCCGGCTCGCTCGGTGCCCTGGAGGAGCTGTCCGTACGCCTCGCCGGCCTGGCCGGGCACTGCCCGCCGCCGCTGCCCGCGCCGGCCGCCGTGGCGATCTTCGCGGGCGACCACGGGGTGCACGCCCAGGGCGTGTCCCCGTGGCCCCAGGAGGTCACCGCGCAGATGATCGGCAACTTCCTGGCCGGCGGCGCGGTGGTCAACGCGTTCGCGCGGCAGGCGGGCGCCGCGGTCACCGTGGTCGACGTGGGGGTGGCCACCCCGGTCCCCGCCGCGCCCGGTGACGCCACGGCGCCGCTCGACCCGGCCACGCCCCGGCTGGTGAGCGCCACCGTCCGGCCGGGCACCCGGGACCTCACGGTGACCGCCGCGCTGACCCGGGACGAGGCCCGCGCTGCCGTGGAGACCGGCATCCGGGTCGCCGACGACCTCGTCGCGGCCGGCGCCGGCATCCTGCTCACCGGTGACATGGGCATCGGCAACACGACACCCGCCGCCGCGTTGATCGCCGCCTTCACCGGGGCCGACGCCGCCGCCGCGACGGGGCGGGGCACCGGGGTGGACGACCCGACGTACGCCCGCAAGGTCGACGTGGTCCGCGCGGCGTTGGAGCGGCACCGGCCCGACCCGGCGGACCCGCTGGGTGTGCTGGCCGCGGTCGGCGGTCTGGAGCACGCCGCGTTGGCCGGGCTGATCCTCGGCGCCGCCGCCCACCGGGTGCCGGTGCTGCTGGACGGGGTGATCGCGGTGTCCGCCGCGCTCGCCGCCGCCGCGTTCGCCCCGGACGCGGTCGGCGCCATGGTCGCCGGGCACCGCTCGGCCGAGCCGGGCGCCACGCTGGCGCTGCGCCGGCTCGGCCTCGATCCGCTGATCGACCTCGGGCTGTGCCTCGGCGAGGGCACCGGCGCGTTGCTCGCGCTGCCCGTCGTCACCGGCGCGGTGCGGGTGCTGCACGAGGTCGCCACCTTCGACTCCGCCGGCGTGGCGGAGAAGTGACCGGCCGGACGGGCGTGCTCTCCCGCGTCGCCGAGCGGGCCGACGTCGCCGTCGCGCGGCGGGCCGGTTTCCGCGTCGCGGGGCGGCCTGGGTTCCGCGTCGCGGAGCGGGTCGGCGGGGCCGCGGCGTGAGCGTCAACCCGTACCCCCTCGGGCTGCGTCTCGCCGGACGGCGGGTGGTCGTGGTGGGTGGGGGAGCGGTCGCGACCCGACGGGTGCCGGCGCTGCTGGACGCCGGCGCGGACGTCCTGCTGGTCGCCCCCGAGTTGACCCCGGCCCTGCGCGCCCACCTCGACGCCGGGCGCCTGCGGTGGACGCCGCGCCGGTTCGAGCCCGACGACCTGGACGGCGCCTGGCTGGTGCAGGTGGCGATCGACGACCCGGTCGCCGCGGCGACGGTCAGTACCGCCGCAGCCGATCGGCGTGTCTTCTGCGTACGCGCCGACGACCGTGACGCCGCCACCGCGTGGACGCCGGCGGTGACCCGGCACGGGCCCGTCACCGTCGCCGTGCTGGGCGGGGGCGACCCGCGCCGGGCGATGACGGTCCGGGACGCGATCCGCGAGCTGCTGGAGGCCCGGCCGGCCCCGGCCACCGACCCGGCCGCCGGACGGGGTCCGACGCCCGTGGTGGGCGGCCGGGTGGCCCTGGTCGGCGCCGGGCCGGGCGATCCCGAACTGATCACCGTGAAGGGCTGGCGGCTGCTCACCGAGGCGGACGTGGTGGTCGCCGACCGGCTGGTGCCCGGGCTGCTGCTGGACGAGATGCGCGCCGACGTGGAGCTGGTGGACGCCTCCAAGATCCCGTACGGACCGGCCCGGACGCAGCAGGAGATCAACCGGATCCTGGTGGACCGGGCCCGGGCGGGGGCGTCCGTGGTGCGGCTCAAGGGCGGCGACCCGTACGTCTTCGGTCGTGGCGGGGAGGAGCTGCTGGCCTGCGCGGAGGCGGGCGTGCCGGTGACCGTGGTGCCCGGTGTGACCAGTTCGGTCGCCGCGCCGGCGGCGGCCGGCATCCCGGTGACGCATCGGGGCGTGGCGCACGAGTTCACCGTGGTCTCCGGGCACGTCGCACCCGACTCGCCCGACTCACTGGTGCGCTGGGACGCCCTCGCGGCCCTGCGCGGCACGCTGGTGATCCTGATGGGGTTGAAGAACCTGGCCGCGATCGCCGACACGCTGCTGGCTCACGGCCGGCCGGCGGACACCCCGGCGGCCGTGGTCCAGGAGGGTACGACGACCGGCCAGCGGGTGCTCCGGTCGACGCTGGGCGCGGTGGCCGCCGACGTGGTCGCCGCCGACCTACGCCCACCCGCCGTCGTGCTCAGGTCACTGCTTGAGCATGTTGTCCAGCAGCAGGGCGCAGCGGATCAGACCGAGGTGGCTGTAGGCCTGCGGGTGGTTGCCCAGCCCGCGCTCGGCCAGCGGGTCGTACTGCTCGGGGAGCAGCCCGGTCGGCCCGGCGGTGTCGATCATCTGCGTGAACAGCTCCTCGGCGTCGGTGCGCCGGCCGGTCCGCAGGTACGCCTCGATCAGCCACGCCGTGCAGATGTGGAAGCCGCCCTCGCGGCCGGGCAGGCCGTCGTCCCAGTGGTAGCGGTAGACGACTGGGCCGCTGCGCAGGTCCGCCTCGATCTTGAGGACGGTGGAGAGGAAGCGCGGGTCGTCACCCGGTAGCAGCCCGGAGAGGCCGATCCAGAGCGACGAGGCGTCCATGTCCTCGTCCCCGTACGCGACGCTGTAGGCCTCGGCGTGCTCGTGCCAGCCGTGCTCCAGCACGTTGTCGGCGATGCGGTCGCGCAGCTCCACCCACTCCGGCCGGTCCTCGCCGCCGTGCTGGCGCATCACGTGCAGCGCCCGGTCGACGGTCAGCCAGCACATCACCTTCGAGAAGATGTGGTGCCGCGGTGGGAGGCGGGCCTCCCAGATGCCGTGGTCGGGCTCGTGCCAGCGGCGGCTGACCGCCTCGACCATCGACTCCAGCACCCGCCACTCGGTCTCGCGTACCGAGCCGCGCAGGTCGGCCACGGCGGCGATCAGGTCGGCGACCGGGCCGAACACGTCCAGCTGGAGCTGGTGGTTGGCCAGGTTGCCGACCCGCACCGGCCGGGAGCCGGCGTAGCCGGGCAGGGTGTCGATGACCGCCTCCGCGCCCAGCTCGTAGCCGTCGACGGTGTAGAGCGGGTGCAGCCGTTCGGGGTGCCCGCCGGTGCGCTCGACGACGCCGTCGATCCACCGCAGCAGCCCCTCGGCCTCCTCGGTCGAGCCGAGGTCGACCAGCGACCGGGCGGTGAGCGCGGCGTCGCGCAGCCAGCAGTAGCGGTAGTCCCAGTTGCGGACGCCGCCCAGCTCCTCGGGCAGCGAGGTGGTCGCGGCGGCCAGGATGGAGCCGGTGGGCGCGTGGCAGAGCCCCCGCAGCGTCAGCGCGCTGCGGACCACCAGGTCGCGGGCGGTGTTGGGCAGCTTCAGCGAGGCCACCCAGTCCTTCCACGGCTTTTCGGCCGCGGCCTGGCGCTCGTGCACCGGCACCCGGTGGTGCTCCACGCTGTGGGTGCCGAAGCGCAGCTCCAGCACGACCTGCCCGCCCGCGGCCCGCAGGTCGACGACCGCCTTGGCCGACTCGTACGGGCCGTCGGCGGTGATCTCCCACTCGACGCCGGGGGCGTAGAGCGCGATCGGCTCGTTCGAGCCGAGCACCAGCAGACCGTCGCCGACGGGTTGCAGCTGCACGGCGACCTGGCCGAACTCGGGCCGGGGGGCGAACTCGATCCGAGCTCGGCCGGTGCCGGTGAGCACCCGGACCAGGGTCGAGTCGCCGGAGACGATCGCGGGGCCGTCCGGCGTGGTCTCCTGCGCCGGCAGGTCCAGCCAGTCGGTGACGGTGAGGCCGGACCAGCGGGTCTCCACGGTCATGGTGCCGCTGCGGTAGCGCTGGCCCAGCGGGATGCCCTCGCGCTCCGGGGCGACGGTGAAGTGACCGGCCGGGCTGCCACCGACCAGGTCGGCGAAGATCGCCGCCGAGTCCGGCTTGGGGTGGCACAGCCAGGTGACCTTGGCGTCCGGGGTCAGCAGCGCGACGGTGCGGCCGTTGGCGAGCATGGAGTGCCGCTCGATGGGCACGGCCCGCTCGCCGAAGAGCCAGTGTCGCCGGGTCTCCAGCAGCAGGCCGAGCGCGCGGGCGGCCTCGATGGGCTCGGCGACCCGATAGTCGGCCTTCGTCTCGCCGGGGCCGATCTTGATGCCGACGTCGGGGCCGTGGAGGTTGCCGAAGGCGTTCTCGTCGGTCACGTCGTCGCCGATGAAGAGCACGGCGCTGGCGGAGAGCTGGGTGCGCAGCTGGTCGACGGCGGTGCCCTTGTGCGTGGCGACCACCGACAGCTCGATGACCTCCTTGCCCTGGGTGACGGTCACGCCCTCCCAGGTGGCGGGGCCGCTGCGGACGGCCTCGATGGCGCCGGCCGCGACCTCCGGGGCGACGCCGCGGGTGTGCACCGCGACGCTCGCCGGCTTGCGCTCCAGGCGGATGCCGGGGTGGAGCGCGGCGATCTCGCGCAGCGCGTCGCGCAGCCGGGTGCGTACCTCGATCAGCTCCGGGGAGAGCCGCTCGACGAAGCCGATGTCGAACTCCGAGCCGTGGCTGCCGACGAGGTGCACCTCGCTGGGCAGCCGGGACAGCGCGGCGAGGTCGCGCAGCGCCCGGCCGGAGACCACGGCCACGGTGGTCTGCGGGAGGGAGGCCAGCGCGCGGATCGCCGCCACCGACTCGGGAAGGGGCACGGCCTTGCTCGGGTCCTCGACGATCGGCGCGAGCGTGCCGTCGTAGTCGCAGGCGATCAGGAGCTGGGGCACCCGGGCGATCCGGCCGATGACGGCCCGCAGTTCGGGGTCCAGGACTCCGGTGGCGACGGCGGGGCCGCCGGAAACGGTCGTGCTCACGCGGCCTCCGCCTCCGGCACGCCGAGCTCGGTGAGGAACGACGTGGCCCAGTGGCCGACGTCGTTGGTTCGTAGGTGGCGCTGCATCGTCCGCATCCTGCGGCGGGCCTCCGGCTTCTCCACGTGCACGGCCCGAAGCAGGGCGTCCTTGACCGCGTCAGGGTCGTGCGGGTTGCACAAAAATGCCTGGCGCAGCTCGGTGGCTGCGCCGGCGAACTCACTGAGCACGAGCGCGCCGCCCTGGTCGGCGCGCGACGCGACGTACTCCTTGGCCACCAGATTCATCCCGTCTCGCAGCGGGGTCACCATCATCACGTCCGCGGCGACGTACATCGCGGCGAGTTCGCTGCGACTGTACGACTGATGCAGATAATGCACCGCCGGCACGCCCACCCTGCCGAATTCGCCATTAATCCGACCAACCTCGCGTTCCACCTTGACACGGAGGGCCTGGTAGTGCTCCACCCGCTCGCGACTCGGGGTGGCCACCTGCACCATGACGGCGTCCGGCACGCTCAGCTTGCCGTCGGCGAGCAGTTCCCGGAAGGCCTTGAGGCGAAGCTCGATGCCCTTCGTGTAGTCCAACCGGTCGACGCCCAGGATGATCGTCTTCGGGTTGCCCAGCTCCTCACGGATCTCCTTGGCCCGGGCCTGGACGGCCGGGTCGGCGGCCATCCGCTCCATCTCCTTCGTGTCGATCGAGATGGGGAACGCGCCGGCCTTCACCTGCCGGCCGTCGACCTGGATCATCTGCCCCTCGTAGCGCAGCCCGAGCAGGTGCCGGGCCAGCCGGACGAAGTTCTGCGCCGCCAGCCGCTGCTGGAACCCGACCAGGTCGGCGCCGAGCAGGCCGCGCAGGATCTCGGTGCGGAACGGCATCTGCATGAACAGCTCGATCGGCGGGAACGGGATGTGCAGGAAGAACCCGATCCGCAGGTCGGGCCGCAGCTCCCGGAGCATCGCCGGCACCAGCTGAAGCTGGTAGTCCTGGACCCACACCGTCGCGCCCTCGGCCGCGACGTCCGCCGCGGCCTCCGCGAACCGGGCGTTGACCAGCCGGTACGCCTCGCGCCAGCGGCGCTTGTAGGCCGGCGTCTCGACCGCGTCGTGGTAGAGCGGCCAGATGGTCGCGTTGGACTGCCCCTCGTAGTAGCGCTCCAACTCCTCGGCGCTCAGCGGCACCGGGTGCAGCCGGATGCCCTCCAGGTCGAACGGCTCGGGGGCGGCGCCGGTGCCACCGGCCCAACCGACCCAGGTCCCCTGGTGCTCGGCGAGAACGGGGTGCAGCGCGGTCACCAGCCCGCCGGGGCTGCGTCGCCACTGCCGCCCGTCGGGTGTGCTCACCTCGTCGACCGGCAGGCGGTTCGCCACTACGACAAAGGAGCTGCGGACGGTCACGTTCGGCCACCTCCGGGTGCTGACGGGTCAACCGCGAATGAGCGTACTGAGCGTAGCTGCGGCGTCTGGGACCCCGTGCCGGAGTTCCCTACCCGCGCCGCGCCCGCCCAACCCATAGGGTGATCTTGTCAACAAGCGCCTGGTCGTGGTGCCGATGGCGGCAATCCCGTGGGTCGCGTTCCCGTCTCCGCGCCGGCCCCGGGAGGGCGCCGGCCGACCGGTCCGGGCGGGAATCCGGCCCGCCGTGGCTGCCCCGGGCGGGGTGATGTGGGCGCGGCGGCCCGTACCTGTCAGGATTGACGACGGCGTGCGTGCGGCCGGCTCCCGGCCGGCGGCGGCGGGCGGACGTCCCGGCCGCGCCCCGCACCCGCAAGCTCGCGATCGCAACCGACGGAGGTAGCCCGCACCGTGGCCCAGTTCATCTACGTCCTGGAGAAGGCGCGCAAGGCGCACGGCGACAAGGTCGTGCTGGACAACGTGACGCTGAACTTCCTGCCGGGGGCCAAGATCGGTGTGGTCGGCCCGAACGGCGCCGGTAAGTCCAGCCTCCTCAAGATCATGGCAGGGCTGGACCGGCCGAGCAACGGCGAGGCGCGGCTCATGCCCGGCTTCACCGTCGGCATGCTCGCCCAGGAGCCCCCGCTCAACGACGCCAAGACCGTGCTCGGCAACGTCGAGGAGGCGGTCGCCGAGATCAAGGCCAAGCTGGAGCGGTTCAACAAGATCGCCGAGCAGATGGCGACGGACTACTCCGACGAGCTGATGGAGGAGATGGGCCGGCTCCAGGAGGAGTTGGACACCGCCGACGCGTGGGACATCGACTCCAAGCTCGAACTGGCCATGGACGCGCTGCGCTGCCCGCCGCCGGACGCCGACGTCACCAAGCTCTCCGGTGGTGAGCGCCGCCGGGTCGCGCTGTGCAAGCTGCTGCTGGAGGCGCCCGACCTGCTGCTGCTCGACGAGCCCACCAACCACCTGGACGCCGAGAGCGTGCAGTGGCTGGAGCAGCACCTGGCCAAGTACGCCGGCACCGTCCTGGCCATCACCCACGACCGGTACTTCCTCGACAACGTGGCCAACTGGATCCTCGAACTGGACCGGGGCCGGGCCTACCCCTACGAGGGCAACTACTCCACCTACCTGGAGAAGAAGGCGGCCCGGCTGGCCGTCGAGGGTCGCCGCGACGCCAAGATGAAGAAGCGCCTCACCGAGGAGTTGGAGTGGGTCCGCTCCAACGCCAAGGCGCGGCAGACCAAGTCGAAGGCCCGGCTCGACCGCTACGACGAGATGGCCGCCGAGGCGGAGAAGACCCGGAAGCTGGACTTCGAGGAGATCCAGATCCCGCCGGGCCCGCGCCTGGGCAACACGGTCATCGAGGCCCAGGGTCTGAGCAAGGGCTTCGGGGACCGGCTGCTGATCGACAACCTGTCGTTCTCGCTGCCCCGCAACGGCATCGTCGGCATCATCGGCCCGAACGGCGTCGGCAAGACCACCCTGTTCAAGACCATCGTCGGGCTGGAGCAGCCGACCAGCGGCAGCGTCCGGGTCGGTGAGACCGTCTCGCTGTCCTACGTCGACCAGAACCGGCAGGGCCTCGACGGTGACAAGACCGTCTGGGAGGTCGTCTCCGACGGGCTGGACCACCTGATGGTGGGCAAGGTCGAGATGCCGTCCCGGGCGTACATCGCGGCGTTCGGCTTCAAGGGACCGGACCAGCAGAAGCCGACCAAGGTGCTCTCCGGTGGCGAGCGCAACCGGCTCAACCTCGCGTTGACGCTCAAGATCGGCGGCAACGTGATCCTGCTCGACGAGCCGACCAACGACCTGGACGTGGAGACGCTCTCCAGCCTGGAGAACGCGCTGCTGGAGTTCCCCGGCTGCGCCGTGGTCATCTCGCACGACCGGATGTTCCTCGACCGCGTCGCCACGCACATCCTGGCCTGGGAGGGCGACGACCAGAACCCGGCGAAGTGGTTCTGGTTCGAGGGCAACTTCGAGGCGTACGAGAAGAACAAGGTCGACCGGCTCGGTGCCGAGGCGGCGCGGCCGCACCGGGTGACGTACCGCAAGCTGACCCGCGACTGAGCACGACGGACGGGGTGTCAACCCGTGAGTGACCGGTTCGTCTACCACTGCACCCTGCGGTGGTCCGACCTGGACGCGTTCGGCCACGTCAACAACGCGCGCTTCCTCTCGCTCTACGAGGAGGCGCGGGTGGCGTTGATGTTCGCCGGTGCCCGGGCGGCTGGGGTCGACTCGTTCGGCGCCGGCGTGGTGATCCGCCGGCACGAGGTCGACTACCTGCGCCCGGTGGGCTACGACGTCGGCCCGCGCACCGTCGAGGTGGCCCCGACCGTACGCATCGAGCTGTGGGTGGAGGAGATCCGGCCGTCCCGGTTCACGGTCGCCTACGAGCTCTACGACGGTGAGGTGCTGGCGAGTCGGGCGCGTTCGGTGCTCGTCCCGTTCGACCTGGACCGTCAGCTGCCCCGACGGATCACTGATCAGGAGCGGGCGTTCCTGCTCGGGTACGCCCCCGGCGGCGCCGCGTGAGCACGCGGGGCGCCGCCGGCCCGGCGGGACGCGGTGGTGGCGGCGTGGTGGCCGGCGGGCACGGGATCACCGGGGTCGCCGACGCCGGGGCGTTCCTGGCCCGCCTGGTCCGGCTCGATCCGGCGCTTCCGGTCCGGCTGCGCCCGGCCGACGGCGGCCGCACCGCGCTCTGGGCGCGGCTGCCGTGGCAGGTGCTGGTGGTCCGGACGGTCGCCGGTTCGGGGGCGGGAGACGTCACCGTCGCCGCCGCCGAGCTGCTGGCCGAGCTGGAGCGGTCCGGCCCGGTGCTGCCGCCCCGGCGGGACGGGGAGTGGCGCTGGCCGCTTCCGCCACCGGCCAGCCGGCGGGTGGAGACGATCCCCGCCGGGGACGTGTGGCGGATCGCCCGCGCCGCCGCCGGTGCCCTGCGCGACGCCACCGAGCACGGGGTGGCGGGCCGGGCGGTGGGGCAGCGCGCCCTACGTGACGCCCTGCTCGACCACGTCGCCGTGCTGGTCACCCCGGACGATCCGCCCGGCGCGCCGATCGAGGTGTCGCAGCGGCTGGTCCAGGGACTGGTCCGGATGGGCTTCCTCGGTTCTCCGGGTGTCGCCCGGCCCGCCGACGCGTCCGCCCCGGCCGCCGATGCCGCCGGTCCGGCGGCCGACGTCCAGGTCCGCGTCGCCAGCCGTTGGGTCGGGTTGGTGGGACCTTACGGAGCGGCCTGGTCGCAGAAGGCCACCGATCTCGCCTTGACGCCCCTGGGGGGTCGTCCGAACGGGTGACCCGCGGTCGTCCTTCTGGTTTGGGGCGACCGTTGGGGGGATGCCTCAACCCGGCTGTCCGGGTACCGTCCATCCTCGGATCCAACGCACGGTAGGCGGCTGGATCCGCTGGGGAGTGAGGTGCGCGAGCGATGCCGTGGTGGTCATGGCGCCCGGGTCCGGCCGGCGGCGGCGATCCGGAGAGCCGAAGCGGGATCACAGTGGAGGACAACGTCCGGGTCGGGCCACCGAGCCCGCGCCAGCCGGGAGACGACTGCACGACCAACGACCGCCCGCTGATCGCGGGAATGCCCGCCACCGTCGAGCCGGTCACGCTGAGCCGGGTCTGCGACGCGCTCGACCTGCTCGACGTGCGCTATCTCGCCGACGGCGACGGCAACCTGCTGGCCATGTGGGAGCGGCACGCCGTGCTGGTCACCCTGGAGGGGCCGGAGGACGAGATCCTGGTCATGCGGGCGCGTCCACACGCGACGGTCCCGCCCGACTGGGCCGACCGGGCCTACCGGGTGGTCAACGAGTGGAACCACACCCGCCGGTTCTGCAAGGCCTACATCGGCGACCCGACCGAGCGCGGGCAGCTGCCCATCTACGCGGAACTGCAGGTGCCCCTGGGCGCCGGCACGCACGACGCGCTCCTGGTCGAGATGCTCGACTGTGGCGCCGCCGTGGCGACCAGCTTCGTGGACTGGCTGCACGACGAGGGCGCCCTGCTCTGACCTCCGCACGGCGGCGGTGGCCGCGACCACCGCCGCCGGTGCGCGTCGTCCGGCCGTCAGGCCGGATCCTCCATCACGTTCACCATGAAGTACGCGGCCCGCTCCAGGTAGTCCCAGAGCGCGGTGGCGTGCTCCGCGGGCAGGTCGAGCCGATCGACCGCCCGGCGCATGTGCAGCAACCAGGCGTCCCGCTCCGCCGCACCGATCCGGAACGGCGCGTGCCGCATCCGCAGGCGCGGGTGGCCGCGCTGGGACGAGTAGGTGTTGGGGCCGCCCCAGTATTGGATCAGGAAGAGGGTCAGGCGGTCGGCCGCCGGCCCCAGGTCCTCCTCCGGGTACATCGGCCGCAGCAGCGGGTCGGCGGCGACGCCGGCGTAGAACTCGTCCACCAGCTTGCGGAAGGTGGGCTCGCCGCCGATCGCCTCGAAGAGCGTCATCGACGGCCGGGCGTGGTCGGATTCGCCTGCGGGGTTCACCGTTCCATCCTGCCAGGCGCTCCGTGGGCGGACCGGCCTGGACGGCTGGCGACGGCTGTGCGTCGGGTCACGGCGCCACGGTGGGCTCCCACAGGGCCCGGCCGGCTCCGTGGGCCCTCAGGTGACGGCGTGCCGGCGTCGGCCGCCCTCGCCCGGTTGTCCGGACGCCGGGTCGTTGCTCGGGCGGGGCCGCACCTCGGTCACGCCCTCGGGGCCGGTCGTCCCCCGGTTCGCCGCGCTCGCCGCCGCCACGGTGGCGTCCACGGTCTCCCGGCTCGGCCACCGCAGGACGACGACCAGCATCAGCACGGCCCCGGCGATGCTCCACAGGCCGACCACGCGCGGAATGTTGAAGCGGTCCGCGAGGACACCGGTGACCAGGACGGACAGGCCCTGGATGACCTGGACCCCGGTGGCCATCACACCGAAGGCGCGGGCACGGAACGCGTCCGGCAGGGCCCGGACGAAGAGCCCGTTGGCCGTCGGCAGCATCCCGGCGACGGCGAAACCGCAGGCCGCGGCGAGCAGGGCCACCACCCACGGCGGCGGGTTGAGCAGGGCGGGCACCAGGGTCAGCGGGGCGATCACCGCCAGCGGCCGCAGCAGGGCCAGCCGCCGTGCCGGCCCGACCGCCCGGCCGATCAGCAGCCCGCCGAGGATGAACCCGACCGGGGTGGCGGCCATGATGACGGCCTGCGCGAGGCCCGCGTTGATCCTGTCGTCGGGACGGCTGTTGGCCCAGCCCGCGGCCAGCCCCTCCGGCACGATCGAGAAGAGCATCGCGCTGAACACCAGCACGGCGATCGCCCGCAGCACCGGCGTGCCGAACACGATCTGGAAGCCCTCGGCCGTCTCCCGCAGCAGGTGGGTGCGGTGTGCCGGGCTGAGCGCCGGCGGCCGGTCGCGGACGCCGACGCGGACCAGGACCGCCGAGGCGGCGAAGGTGAGCGCGTTGATCAGCAGCGCCGCGACCGGGCTGAGCGAGCCGATCGCGGCGCCCATGAGGTAGCCGAGGATCTGACAGGCCTGACTCACGCTGGCGTTGAGCGACAGCCCGAGCACCAGGCGGTCGCCGGCGAGGATCTGCGGCAGCAGCGCCGACTTGGCCGCCTGGCTGGGCGGGTTGGCCAGGGTGGTGAGGAAGAGCAGCGCCAGCACGGCGGGCACCGGCAGGCCCGGGATGGCGATGATCAGCATCAGCACCATCCGGATCAGGTCGCAGGCGACCATGACCCGGCGGTAGGGGTAGCGCTCGGCGAGCGCCGCGAGCAGTGGACCACCGGCCATCCACGGCAGGTAGCTGACCGCGAAGGCGGCCGCGGAGAGCGCGACGGAGGAGGTCGTCTGGTAGACGAGGAGGGTCACCGCCGCCTTGGCGAGGTAGTCGCCGACCCAGGACAGCGCGCCAGCCGTGAAGACCGCCCGGAACTCCCGCTGGGCGAAGACCTCGTGGAAGGTGGCTTGCCCTTCCGCTGAGGATCGCTCGTCGGACACCGTCGCCTCCATCGTTCCCCAGGGCGCCACTCTCGACGGCGTCGGCCCCGGGAACTGTCGTCAGGACTAGGGATCAGCGAGGACGCCAGCACGCATCGGTGGGAACGCGTGCCCCGGATTCTGCCCGATCGTCTGACAACTGGCTAGGGCGAACGGATAGATGGTCGCATCTCCGACTGAACGAACGGACGATACCTGAGGGGCCGCGTGGCCGCGACCCCCCTGGATTGTCGGTCAGCCGGAAACCGGCTCAGGTGGCCCCGCCCCGCCCGTCCTCGGCGGGGGCCGGCGGCCGGGTCGGTAGGCCCGGGAAGAGCCGGGCGGCGGCGATCTGCGCGGTGATCCCCGAGTTCTCCAGCGCCTCGGCCAACCGGCGCCGCAACTCCCGGCCCACCGCGAACTGACCGTCGGCGGTCGTCTTCACCACCGTCCGGATCACCGCGCCGTCCACGGTCATCTGCTCGACGCCCAGCACCTCCGGCGCCTCGACGATCTCCGGCGACAGTTCCGGGTCGACCGCGACGGAGGCCGCCGCCGTACGCAGCACCGCGGTCGCCTCCTCGGTGCCGGCGAAGCCGATCGGCAGGTCCACCACCACCAGCGCCCAGCCTTGGCTCTTGTTGCCCACGCGGATGATCTCGCCGTTGCGGATGTACCAGAGCACGCCCCGCCCGTCCCGGACGGTGGTGACCCGCAGCCCGACCGACTCGACCACGCCCGTCGCCTCGCCGAGGTCGACCGTGTCACCGACGCCGTACTGATCCTCGATGAGCATGAACAGGCCGGCGATGAGGTCCTTGACCAGGCTCTGCGCGCCGAAACCGAGGGCCACACCGGCGATGCCGGCGCTGGCCAGCAGCGGCGCCAGGTCGAAGCTGAACTCGCGCAGGATCATCAGCAGCGCGATGCCGAAGATGAACGCCGTCGTCATGCTGCGCAGCACCGAGCCGATGGCCTCGGCCCGCTGCCGCCGTCGCTCCGGGATGAACTCGCCGGGCTCGGCCGCCGCGGTGGGGATCCGCTCGCGCAGCGGCCGCAGCATCGTCGGCACCCCGGCGTCGGTGGTCGTCCGCACCAGCCGGTTGATCGCCCGGTGCAGCGCCCAGCGGGCCACGAACGCCACCAGGAGAATCAGCAGCACCCGCAGCGGCTTCAACAGGATCCAGTAGCTGCCCTCGGCGAACCAGGCCGACTTGGTGACGCTGAACAGCCACTGGCAGGAGGTGCTGCCCTGGCAGTCGGGCTCGTTGGCGGCGGGTAGGGCGGAAAGCATCAGTCCGGCGGCACTCACCCTGCTTTCGTACCGCAACGGGCCGGCTGCTCTGCCGCCGACCCACCGGCGGGTGACGGGCGCCCGTTCGCGCGTGACGCACCGGTGAACGGACGAGGGTAAAACCGGTCATCCTGCCACGCCCGCGGACCGCTTCCGGAGGGACCCCGGATTAGTACGTGCAATCTGGGGTCCGATCAGGGACTATTGGCGCAACGGACGTCGGTGATCCGACCGGCGTCGACCGTGTGGGCCGTCGTGCCCGATTCCGGTCGGCGGCCGCGGCGGTGGCCCGCTGAACCGGGAGGGTGATCGCGATGCCTGACATACGACCCGCGGTGGGCTCCGGTGCGCTGGTCCTCAATGCCACCTACGAGCCGCTGTGTGTCGTGTCGGTGCGTCGTGCCGCGATCCTCGTCCTCTCCGCCAAGGCCGTCTGCGTCGCCGACGGTGACGGCGTCCTGCACAGCGCCCGGGACGCCCTGCCGGTGCCCTCGGTGGTCCGCCTGACCCGGTTCGTCCGGGTGCCCTACCGCACCCACGTGGGCCTGTCCCGCCGGGCGATCTTCGCCCGCGACGGATGGCGGTGCGCCTACTGCCGGGGGCCGGCCGAGACCATCGACCACGTCTTCCCCCGCAGTCGCGGTGGGCGGCACGCCTGGGAGAACGTGGTCGCCGCCTGCGCCCGGTGCAACCACACCAAGGGCGACAAGACCCCGGCCGAGCTGGGCTGGCGGCTGCACTCGCTGCCCGCGCCCCCGAAGGGCACCGCCTGGCGGGTGCTCGGCCACCGGGCGCCCGACCCCCGCTGGGCCGACTGGCTCGATCTGCGCGAGCCCGAGGCGGCCTGAGCCCGGCCGGTCCCGGCGGTGCGCCGTCACGTCCGGCGTGCCTTCACGAGCGAGGCGAAGACGACCACGTTGTCCGCGTAGCCGGTCTCCCCGCCGACCCACCGGCCGCCGCAGGTGATCAGTCGCAGGTTGGGGCGGCTGAAGTCGCCGAACACCTCGTCCACGGGCAGCTCCTCCTTGTCGAACCGCTCGACCGAGGTCACCTCGAAGACCGCCACCGTGCCGTCGGACCGGCGTACGTCCACCCGGTCACCGGTGCGCAGCCCCTTCAACTCGTGGAAGACGGCCGGTCCGGTGGTGGTGTCCACGTGGCCGACGATCACCGCCGGTCCGTACTGGCCGGGGGTGGGGCCCTGGTCGTACCAGCCGGCCTCCTGCGCCCGGGACGCGTCGGGGACGCCGATGGTGCCGTCCGCGGCGATGCCGACGTTGTGCACCGGTGCCCGTACGTCGATCGACGGGATGGTGAGCGCCACCGGTTGGCTCGCCGGCAGCACCGGGAACTTCTTCGGCGGCGGCCGGAGCCCGGCGCTGATCTGGTCCGGCAGGACGTTGAGCCCGGTGACCCGCTCGACGCCGAGCATCGCCACGATCAGCACCATGAGCGACGCGATCACCAGCACCGGCACGCCGGGGCCGCCGCGGCGGTGGGATCGGCGGGTGGGCGCGACCCGGGCGGCCGGCTGGGGCCGCAGCGGCGGCGCCTCCGGGTCGGTGGTCGGCACGCCGGCCGTGACCGCGTGCCGGGCGACCAGTCGCAGCCGGCCCGACGTGCGGACCACTAGCCGACCGGACGCGCGCAGGGCCGACCGGGTCACCGCCCGGAACCGCCTCGGGTCCGGACGCCTGCGGTGTGCGGGTGAGCGGGCCATGACGCCCCCGGGTCAGGATCCCGGCCCGGTCCGTCGGCGGCTGCCCGCCATACCGAGCGCCACCGCGGCGGCCACGGCCGCCACCCCGCCGATCAGCAGCAGGGAGCCGGTGCCCCGGCCCATCGCGGTGCCACCGCCGCCGGTGGCCGGGCCCTTGCTGGGCTGCGCCATGTTCAGCACGGTGAGCGTGGTGGTGGCGGTGTTCCCGTTCTTGCAGCGGAGGTTGACCGGATAGTCCCCGGGAGCCCGGTCGCTGGGCACGGTCGCCGAGCCGGTCAGGAAGCCGTTGTCCGGCCGGAGGAACACCCGGTTGAAGGCGTCCGAGGTGACCTCGGCCTCGCGGTTGTTGTCGTTGTCGCAGCCGGCGCGGATGTGGATCCGGCTGCCGGCCTGGACGCTGTTCGGCGTCACCTCGACGAAGGTGTTCTCGCCCGCCCGCGCGGGCGCCGCGCCGACCAGGACGAACGCCGCGATCAGGGCGAACGCCCAGAGCAGCCTGATGATGGTCGACGGGGCGGGAAACACGCCACCGTCCGGTCGCAGACCCCGCATGATCCTCCCTCCCGGCACCGGTGTACCGGTCCTGCTGGGGCGACCCGCGGTGCATTCCCCCTGCTCTGCCGGCTAACCCGGCGGCGGCTCGGGCGGGCTCAGCGGCGCCGGCCGCCGGCAGCGGTGGCGTCCGGGCCGGGGCTCGGCGGGAGCGGGGTGATCGGGTGCCAGTCCAGCGGGGTGGAGAGCACCATCGTGCTCGACGGCTGGCCGTACGGGGCGAGGCGGTCGATGACCCCCTCGAACTCGTCGATCGAGCCGGCCGCCACCTTGAGCATGCTGCACGCGTCACCGGTGATCCGGTGGATCTCCAGGATCTCCGGCCAGTCGGCCACCTCGGGATCGCGCAGGATGCAGCGCGATCCGTAGCAGGACATGCGGATCAGGGCCACCACGCTGCGGCCGGCCCGGCTCAGGTCCACCCGGGCGTGGTAGCCGGTGATGACGCCGGACTCCTCCAGTCGGCGTACGCGCTCGGCCACCGCCGGCGGGGAGAGGTGCACCCGGCGGGAGAGCTCGCTGAAGGAGAGGCGCGCGTCGGCCTGCAACTCCCGCAGCAGCGCCCAGTCCATGTCGTCCACGGGGCCACCTTACTTTCCTGAACCCGAACCGCCCTCGCGCCTTATGGGCGGCAGGTCGGTACGCCGCAGAGCCGTTGATCCGGCATTCCGTACGCGCGTCCGGTCGGACCATCATTGGCGTGATCGGGTTCATGGAGGAGACGACGGTGGAACAGACGGAGCTGCGGGAGCGTACGCCGACCGTGGCGGTGCGGCCGGTCACGCCCAGACAGCGGGCGGCCACGGCCGCGCGCAACGGTGGCGAGCCCACGCTGGAGTTCGCCGAGCGGGTGCCCTACGACGTGTACACCCACGCCAGCACCCTGCACGGGTTGCAGCAGACACTCAGCGACGACCCCGGCGAGATGTCCTTCCTGATGGTCAGCCAGATCATGGAGCTGTACTTCGGGCTGACCCGGTTCGAGCTGCGCGAGGCGCAGCGGCTGATCCGCGAGGACCGGGTGTGGGACGCGCTGGCGCCGCTGCGCCGTGCCGGGCTGCACCTGGAAGGGCTCAACGCCGCCTGGCGGGGCCTGCGCTGGATGACGCCGGCCGACTTCAACCGCTTCCGCAACCTGCTCGGCGAGGGATCCGGCTTCCAGTCCGCGATGTACCGCCACCTGGAGTTCGTGCTCGGTCTCCGCGACCCGGCGCTGATCCGGCCGTTCCGTCGGCAGACCGAGGTCCACGCGGAGCTGACGGCCACGTTGGCCGCGCCGAGCCTCTGGGACGACGTGATCGCCCTGCTCGCCCGCCACGGCTTCGACCTGCCCGCCGCGCTGCTGGAACGGGACGTCGCCGTCGAACACCAGGCGGACCCGCACGTCGAGGCGGCCTGGGTGGAGATCTACGCCGACAACGGGCCGGACAACCACCTGCGCCTGCTCGGTGAGGCGCTCACCGAGGTCGCCGAGCAGTTCGGCGACTGGCGGTGGCAGCATGTCAAGGCGGTGCAGCGGACGATGGGCGCCAAGGTCGGCAGCGGCGGGTCCGCCGGGCTGGCCTGGTTGCAGCGCAGCATGGCCCGGGTGGTCTTCCCGGAGCTGTGGTCGGCCCGCACCAGCATGTGACCGGAGAGCGAGACACCCCGATGAACGCCCCCCACCCCGTACCGTCACGCCTTGCCGCCGCAGAGGCCGAGGCGCACCGGCTGGACGCCGACGACCCCGGGCACCGCCACCTCTTCCTCGTGCCGCCCGCCGACGGCGGCCGGTACGCCGAGGCCGCTTACCTGGCCGGCAACTCCCTCGGACTGCAGCCCCGGGCCACCCGGGACGAACTCCTCGCCGACCTGGACGCCTGGGGCCACCTCGGTGTCGAGGGGCACCTGGAGGCCGAACGCCCCTGGCTGCCGTACCACGAGATGCTCACTGCGCCCGCCGCGCGACTGGTCGGCGCCCTGCCGGCGGAGACCGTGGTGATGAACTCGCTCACGGTCAACCTGCACCTGCTGATGGTCAGCTTCTACCGCCCGCAGGGCCGGCGGACGCGGATCGTCATCGAGGACAGCGCCTTCCCCTCGGACAGCTACGCCGTCCGCAGCCAGGCCCGCTTCCACGGCCTCGACCCGGACAGCACGGTGGTCCGGCTGCGCCCCCGCCCGGGTGAGGACACGCTGCGCACCTCCGACGTGTGCGACTTCCTGGCCGCCGAGGGCGACACCGTGGCGCTGGTGCTGCTGGGCGGGGTCAACTACCTCACCGGCGAGTTGATGGACATTCCCGCGATCACGGCCGCCGGCCGGGCCGCGGGCGCGGTGGTCGGCTGGGACCTCGCGCACGCCGCCGGCAACGTTCCCCTGTCCCTGCACGACTGGGACGTGGACTTCGCCGCCTGGTGCTCCTACAAGTACCTGAACTCCGGTCCCGGCGCGCTGGCCGGCGTCTTCGTGCACGAGCGGCACGTCGGCGACCCGGGGTTGCCCCGCTTCGAGGGCTGGTGGAGCACCGAGGCCGCGACGCGCTTCGAGATGACGCCGACCTCCCGGCCACCGGCCACTGTGGAGGCATGGCAGATCAGCAATCCGCCGATCTTCGCGATGGGCCCGGTGCGGACCTCGCTGGAGCTCTTCGACCGGGTGGGCATGCCGGCGCTGCGGGAGCGCAGCGTGCGGCTCACCGGCTACCTGGAGCGGCTCCTCGACGAGGTGACGGCCGACCGGCCGCTGACCGTGGTCACCCCGCGCGACCCGCGGCGGCGCGGCTGCCAGCTCTCCGTACGGATCGGGGTGGGCAGCGCCAACGAGTTGACGAAGCGGCTGCGGCATGAGCACGGTGTGATCGCCGACGCCCGGGAGCCGGACATCGTCCGGTTCGCGCCGGTGCCCCTGTACTCGACGTACCACGACTGCTGGCGGGTCGCCGACGCGCTGGCCGCGACGGTGGAGGCCGCCTCATGAGCACCGAACACGAGGAGATCGCCGTCGTCGGCGCCGGGCTGGCGGGCTGCCTGACCGCCTGCTTCCTGGCTCGGCGCGGCTACCGGGTGGCACTGTACGAGCGGCGGCCCGACCCGCGTACCGGACGGGTCGAGCGGGGACGATCGATCAACCTGGCGCTCTCCGAGCGGGGCCTCGACGCGCTGCGCCGCATCGGGCTGGACGAGCAGGTCATGGCCGACGCGCTGCCGATGCGCGGTCGGATGATCCACCCGGTGGCGGGGGAGCCGCAGTTCCAGTCCTACAGCGCGTCGGGCGACCGGGCGATCAACTCGATCAGCCGGGGCGCCCTGAACAACGCGCTGCTCGACGCGGCGTCGAAGCTGCCCGGCGTGCGGATCGCGTTCGATCACCGGCTGGTCGGGCTCGCCCCGGCCACCGGGGAGATGACCTTCGAGACGCCGCAGGGCAAGGTCACCGAGACCGCCACGGTGGTGCTCGGCGCCGACGGGGCCGGCTCGGCCGTACGCGGGCAGTTGGTCGGTCACGGGCTGCTCACCGAGAGCCTGGACTTCCTCGACTACGGCTACAAGGAGTTGAGCATCCCGCCGCTGGGCGGCGACTTCGCGCTCGACCCGGACGCCCTGCACATCTGGCCGCGCGGCACCTCGATGATGATCGCCCTGCCGAACCCGGACCGCTCCTTCACCTGCACGCTCTTCTGGCCCACCCACGGCACGGCGGCGTTCGCCTCGCTGGGCAGCCCGGCGGCGATCGAGCGGCACTTCGCCGAGCACTACCCGGACCTGATCCCGCTCGCGCCCGACCTGGTGGACGACTACCAGCACAACCCGGTCGGCGTGCTGGGCACGGTGCGCAGCACGCCCTGGCAGGTGTACGGGCGGGTCGGCCTGCTCGGCGACGCGGCGCACGCCATCGTGCCGTTCTACGGCCAGGGCGCGAACTGCGCCTTCGAGGACGTGGTGGAGCTGGACCGCTGCCTGGACGAGTGCGCCGACGACTGGGCGGCGGCGCTGCCGCTGTTCCAGCAGCGGCGGCAGGGCAACGCCGAGGCGATCGCGCGAATGGCCCTGACCAACTTCGTGGAGATGCGGGACAAGGTCGCGTCGCCGCTGTTCCAGGCCCGCAAGCGGGTCGAACACGCGCTGGAGCGGGCCCTGCCCGGCCGGTACGTCTCCCAGTACGAGCTGGTGTCGTTCTCCACCACCCCGTACGCGGAGGTGCGCCGCCGGGTGCGCCGGCAGCACCGGGTGCTCGGTGTGGTCGTCGCGGGCGCGGCGGCCCTGGTGGCCGGCGCGGTCGGCGCGGCCGTGCGAGGGAGGCGGCGATGACGGTGCGGTGGGATCCCCGGTTGATGACCGGGCGGGCGCCCGACGGCCCGCCCCTGCTGCGCAACTTCGTGGGCGGTGAGTTCGTCGCCGCCGGCCGCACCTTCACCAAGCGCAGCCCGGTGACCGGTGAGCCGGTGTTCGAGGTGGCCGAGGCCGATGCGTCCTGTGTGGACGACGCGGTCGGCGCCGCCCGAGCCGCGTTGCGCGGCCCCTGGGGCCGGATGGGGGAGCGGGAGCGGGCCGAGGTGCTGCGCCGCGTCGCCGACGAGCTGGAGCGCCGCTTCGACGACCTGGTCGCCGCCGAGGTCGCCGACACCGGAAAGTCGATCTCGCAGGCCCGCGCCCTGGACATCCCGCGCGGCGCGGCGAACTTCCGGGCCTTCGCCGAGATCGTCGCGACCGCGCCCACCGAGTCCTTCACCACGGTCACCCCGACCGGCGGCCGGGCACTCAACTACGCCGTCCGCAAGCCGGTCGGCGTGGTGGCCGTGATCGTGCCGTGGAACCTGCCGCTGCTGCTGCTCACCTGGAAGGTGGCGCCGGCGCTGGCGTGCGGCAACGCGGTGGTCGTCAAGCCCAGCGAGGAGACGCCGGCGTCGGCGACGCTGCTGGCCGAGGTGATGGCCGCGGCCGGCGTGCCGGACGGGGTGTTCAACCTGGTGCACGGTTTCGGGCCGGACTCGGCCGGCGAGTTCCTCACCCGGCACCCCGGCGTCGACGCGATCACCTTCACCGGCGAGTCGGCCACCGGCAGCGCCATCATGCGCGCCGCCGCCGACGGGGTGAAGGCGGTCAGCTTCGAGCTGGGCGGCAAGAACGCCGGCCTGGTCTTCGCCGACACCGACCTGGACGCCGCCGTGGCCGGCTCGGTCCGGTCCAGCTTCACCAACGGCGGTCAGGTGTGCCTCTGCACCGAGCGCATCTACGTGCAGCGGCCGGTCTTCGAGGAGTTCACCGCGCGGCTGGCGAAGCGGGCCGGCGAGCTGGCGTACGGGTGGCCGACCGACGAGGCCACCGCGACCATGCCGCTGATCTCGCACGGCCACCGGGCCAAGGTGCTCGGCCACTACGAGCTGGCCCGGGCCGAGGGCGCCGAGGTGCTGACCGGGGGTGGCACGCCGCGCTTCGGTGACGCCCGCGACGGCGGCGCGTACGTGCAGCCGACCGTGCTCACCGGGCTCGGGCCGGACGCCCGGACCAACCGCGAGGAGATCTTCGGTCCCGTCGTCCACGTCGCCCCCTTCGACGACGAGGAGGAGGCGTACGCGCTGGCGAACGGCACCGAGTACGGGCTGGCGGCGACGGTGTGGACCCGTGACGTGGGCCGGGCGCACCGGGCCGGTGCCCGGCTCGACGCCGGCATAGTCTGGGTCAACACCTGGTTCCTGCGCGACCTGCGCACCCCGTTCGGCGGGGTGAAGGCGTCCGGGATCGGGCGCGAGGGCGGGATCCACTCGCTGGACTTCTACTCCGAACTCACCAACGTCTGCGTGGACCTGTCATGAACGGGCGCGGCGAGGAGCGGCATGAGCGTACGCGGGAAGCGGACCACCGGCCGGGCACCCCGGAGTCGTCGGACGGTGACGGCGTGAACGTCGACGTCGAGGCCGCGAACCGGGAGTTGGCCGAGGCGCGCAGCAGCGGGAAGCCGTGCGCCCCGCTGCGCGGCCGGCTGCTGCCGGAGGGGGACGTCGAGGCGGCGTACCGGGTGCAGCAGCTCCAGGCGCGGGCCTGGCAGGGGCGTGGCGAGCGGCGGGTGGGCGCGAAGATCGGGCTGACCTCGCGGGCGGTGCAGGAGGCCTTCGGGGTCTTCCAGCCCGACTTCGGGATCCTCACCGACGTCATGGCGGTCGCCGACGGCGCCGAGGTGCCGATCGACCGGCTGCTCCAGCCGCGGGTGGAGGCGGAGATCGCCTTCGTGCTCGGCGCGGACCTGCCCGACGAGCTGCTCACCACCGTCGACCTGATCCGGGCGGTCGACCACGTGCTGCCGGCGATCGAGATCGTCGACTCGCGGATCGCCGACTGGGACATCTCCATCGTGGACACCGTCGCCGACAACGCCTCCAGCGGGCTGTTCGTGCTCGGCACCACGCCCCGCCGGGTGGCGGACGTGGACCTGCGGCTGTGCGGGATGGTCCTGGAGCACGCCGGTGAGCCGGTCTCGGTCGGCGCCGGGGCGGCCTGCCTCGGCAACCCGCTGCACGCGCTGGCGTGGCTGGCCGGCACCCTGGCCCGCTCCGGCGACCCGTTGAAGGCCGGGGACGTGGTGCTCTCCGGCGCGCTCGGCCCGATGGTGCCGGTCACCCCCGGCGCCGCGTACGAGGCCCGGATCTCCGGTGTCGGCTCGGTGCGGACCTGTTTCTCCAAGGAGGCCCAGTGACCGTCGGTGTGGCGGTGATCGGTTCCGGCAACATCGGCACCGACCTGATGATCAAGGTGCTGCGGCTGAGCGACAGCCTGCGGATGGTCGCGATGGCCGGCATCGACCCGGCGTCCGACGGCCTGGCCCGGGCCCGGCGGCTCGGCGTGGCGACCACCGCCGAGGGCGTGGACGGGCTCGTGGCGATGCCCGAGTTCGCCGACGTCGAGCTGGTCTTCGACGCCACCTCGGCGGGCGCGCACCGCCGGCACGACGAGGTGCTGCGCGCGCACGGCCGCACGGTGATCGACCTGACCCCGGCGGCGATCGGCCCGTACGTCGTGCCGCCGGTCAACCTCGACGAACACCTGCACGAGCCCAACGTCAACATGGTCACCTGCGGCGGCCAGGCCACCGTGCCGATCGTCGCCGCGGTCGGCCGGGTCACCCCGGTCGCGTACGGGGAGATCGTCGCCTCGATCGCCTCGAAGTCCGCCGGGCCGGGCACCCGCGCGAACATCGACGAGTTCACCGAGACCACCGCCCGCGCCATCGAGGTGGTCGGCGGCGCCGAACGCGGCAAGGCGATCATCGTGCTCAACCCGGCCGACCCGCCGCTGCTGATGCGCGACACCGTCTACTGCCTCTGCCCCGACGCCGACGCCGACCGGGCCGCCATCGCCGCCTCGGTGGCGGACATGGTCGCCACCGTGCAGGAGTACGTGCCGGGCTACCGGCTCAAGCAGGACGTGCAGTTCGACCGGGTCGACACGTACGTGCCGTCGCTGGGTCGGCACCTCGTCGGCCTCCAGGTCTCCGTCTTCCTGGAGGTCTCCGGCGCCGGGCACTACCTGCCCGCGTACGCCGGGAACCTCGACATCATGACCTCGGCCGCGCTGCGGACCGCGGAGCGGCTGGTCGCCCTCCGGTCGGCGGCGCCCGGCGCGCTGGAGGTGACCGCGTGACCGACCTGTACATCCAGGACGTGACGCTGCGCGACGGCATGCACGCCATCGCGCACCGCTACACCGTCGACCAGGTGCGGTCGATCGCCGCCGCGCTGGACGCCGCCGGGGTGGCCGCGATCGAGGTGGCGCACGGTGACGGACTGGCCGGGTCCAGCGTCAACTACGGGCACGGCGCGGCCGGCGACGCCGACTGGATCGCGGCGGCGGCCGAGGTCCTGACGACCGCGCGGCTGACCACCCTGCTGCTGCCCGGCATCGGCACCATCGCCGACCTGAAGGCCGCGAAGGCGCTCGGCGTGACCAGCGTGCGGATCGCCACCCACTGCACCGAGGCGGACATCTCCGCGCAGCACATCTCCTGGGCCCGCGAGAACGGCATGGACGTCGCCGGGTTCCTGATGATGTCGCACATGAACGACCCGGCCGGGCTGGCCGACCAGGCCAAGCTGATGGAGTCGTACGGGGCGCACTGCGTCTACGTCACCGACTCCGGCGGCCGGCTGCTGATGTCCGACGTGGCCGAGCGGGTCGACGCGTACCGGCAGGTGCTCGACCCGCACACGCAGATCGGCATCCACGCCCACCACAATCTGTCGCTGGGCGTGGCGAACAGCGTGCTCGCGGTCGAGCACGGCCGGATCGTCGGGGACGGCCCGCTCGGCTCGCCGGCCGGCCGGACGGTCCGGGTGGACGCGTCGCTGGCCGGCATGGGCGCCGGCGCCGGCAACGCCCCGCTGGAGGTGTTCGTCGCGGTCGCGGAGCTGCACGGCTGGAAGCACGGCTGCGACGTGTTCGCGCTGATGGACGCCGCCGACGACCTGGTCCGCCCGTTGCAGGACCGGCCCGTCCAGGTGGACCGGGAGACGCTCTCGCTCGGCTACGCCGGGGTCTACTCCAGCTTCCTGCGCCACGCCGAGCGCGCCTCCGCCCGGTACGGCGTTGACGTCCGCTCGATCCTCGTGGAGTTGGGCCGGCGCCGCATGGTCGGCGGCCAGGAAGACATGATCGTCGACGTCGCGCTGGACCTCGCGGGCGGGGGAAACTCATGATCGGGCCGGACACCGCGGGCATCGCCGAGCGCCTCGGCGAGGCGGCGGACACCGCCACCGCCATCGCCCAGCTCGCCGCCGAGACGGGCCTGGACGCGGATGCCGCGTACGCGGTGCAGACCGCCCTGCTCCAGCGCCGCCTCGCGCGGGGTGAGCGGCTCGTCGGCCTCAAGATGGGGCTGACCAGCCGGGCGAAGATGGCCCAGGTTGGGGTGAACGAGGTCATCTGGGGCCGGCTCACCGACGCGATGCGGGTGCCCGACGGGGGCAGCGTCGACGTCGGGGCGTACATCCACCCGAGGGTGGAGCCGGAGGTGGCGTTCCTGCTGGACCGGCTGCCCGAGCCGGGCGAGCCGGTCGGCGACTTCACCGACGCGGTCCGCGCCGTCGCCCCCGCGATCGAGCTGATCGACTCCCGGTACGCCGACTTCACCTTCTCGCTGCCCGACGTGATCGCCGACAACACCTCCGCCGCCGCGTTCGTGGTGGGGCCCTGGTCGCCGGTGCCGGACGGGCTGGAGAACCTCGGCGTGCTGCTGGAGGTCGACGGTCGGGTGGCGCAGGTCGGCTCGACCGCGGCGATCCTCGGCGACCCGCGCCGCGCCCTGGACGAGGGCATCCGGCTGGCCGGTCGGCACGGTGTGCGGCTGCGCGAGGGCTGGGTGTTCCTCGCCGGCGCGGCCACCGCCGCCGTGCCGCTGCGGCCCGGCGCGCACGTGCGTGCCGTGGTCGAGAAGCTCGGTACGGCGTCGCTGAAGGCGCTGCCGTGAGCGGGTCGAACGGTGCCGACCCGGGCGTCGTGAGCGCCCGCGTCGTCGCGGGCAAGGCCGTGCCGCGCGGTGCCTTCCCGCACGTCAAGGTCGCCGGTGGCTTCGTCTTCGTCTCCGGTACGTCGTCCCGCCGCCCCGACAACACGTTCGCCGGCGTCGCGGTCGACGAGTTCGGCACCACCGACCTGGACATCCGGGCGCAGACCCGGGCCGTCGTCGAGAACATCCGCGACCTGCTGCGCTCGGTCGGGGCCGACCTGTCCGACCTGGTCCAGGTCACCTCGTACCTGGTCAACATGAACGACTTCGGTGGCTACAACGAGGTCTGGGCGGAGTTCTTCGACGCCACCGGCCCGACCCGCACCACCGTGGCCGTGCACCAACTGCCGCACCCCCACCTGCTCATCGAGATGCAGGCCGTGGCCCTTCACCCCTCCGGAGGTCAGTCGTGAGCGAGATCGCCGAGCCGTTCAGCTTCCCGGGCTGGATCGCGGACAATCAGCACCTGCTCAAGCCGCCGGTCGGCAACAAGGAGATGCTGCCGGGCAGCGACGACTTCATCGTGATGGTCGTCGGCGGGCCGAACCAGCGCACCGACTTCCACGTCGACCCGTACGAGGAGTTCTTCTACCAGGTCAAGGGCAACATGCACGTCAACCTGATGCTCCCGGAGGGCCCGCGCACGGTCCACATCCGCGAGGGTCAGATGTGGATGCTGCCCCGCAACACCCCGCACTCGCCGCAGCGCCCCGAGGCCGGCTCGATCGGCATGGTGATCGAGCGGGTCCGCGAGGAGGGCACGCTGGAGAAGTTCCAGTGGTACTGCGCGGAGTGCGGCAACAAGGTGCACGAGGTGGAGCTCCAGGTCCGCGACATCGCCGCCGACCTGCCGCCGGTCTTCCAGGCGTTCTACGCCGACGAGAAGGCGCGTACCTGCTCCGACTGCGGCGCGCTGCACCCGGGCAAGGGCTGATGCCGGCTCCGGTGCGGGAGCGGTCGGACGGCCGGCGGTCGCCGGTGGTGGACGTGCACACGCACGTCGTACCGAAGGGCTGGCCGGCCCTCGACGCGGCGTGCGGCGGGTCCGGCTGGCCCTGGCTGCGGGTCGACTCCGAGCGCGCCGCCATGATCATGGTCGGTTCGACCGAGTTCCGGCCGATCGGCGCGGAGTGCTGGGACGCGCCCACCCGGCTGGCCGACATGGACGCCGACGGCGTCGACGTGCAGGTCGTCTCGCCCACCCCGGTCTTCTTCAGCTACGACCGGCCGGCGCGGCAGGCGGTGCAGGTGGCCCGCATCTTCAACGACCTGACGCTGGAGGTCACCGCGGCCGGCGGGGACCGGCTGGTGCCGTTCTGCCAGGTGCCCCTGCAGGACCCGGACGCGGCCTGCGCCGAGCTGGACCGATGCCTCGACGCCGGCCACGTCGGGGTCGAGATCGGCAACCACGTCGGCGATCGCGACCTGGACGACGCGGGTGTGGTCGAGTTCCTCCAGCACTGCGCGCGGGTGGGCGCCCCGGTCTTCGTCCACCCGTGGGACATGCCCGGCGGCCCCCGGCTGGACCGGTGGATGGCCCGCTGGTTGACCGGCATGCCCGCCGAGACGCACCTGTCGGTGCTGGCGCTGATCCTCGGTGGCGTCTTCGACCGGGTGCCGGCCTCGCTGCGGATCTGCTTCGCGCACGGCGGCGGCAGCTTCCCGTTCTGGCTGGGCCGCGCCGACAACGCCTGGCACCGCCGGGGCGACCTGGTCCGGGGGGCGTCCACCGCGCCGCCCAGCTCCTACGTCGACCGCTTCCACGTCGACTCGGTGGTCTTCGAGCCGGCGGCGTTGCGGCTGCTCGTCGACACGGTGGGGGAGGACCGGGTGCTGCTCGGCAGCGACTACCCGTACCCGCTGGGGGAGCGCCCGGTCGGGCAGGTGGTCCGCAAGGCCGACTTCCTCACCACCGATCAGCGGGACAAGCTGCTCTCCCGCAACGCGCTGCGCTTCCTGTACGGCTGAGCGGGCCGCCGCCGTCCCGCGCCCTCCGGGCGCCGCCGCCGTCCGGTCCCGCCCTGCGGGCCGGACGCGTGGGCCGGCGGCGGTCCGGCGCGTGAGAGGTGCGTCGTGGCTGGTCGACCGGCAGGATGAGGGTATGGCCGAGCCGCACGACCTGACCGCGCTGGAGCAGGCCGCCGCGATCGCCCGCGGCGAGCTGTCCAGCGCCGACCTGGTCGCGCACCACCTCGACCGGGTGGCCGCGCTCGGCGACACGGTCGGCGCGTTCGTGACGGTCACCGCCGAGCTCGCCGCGCGGGCCGCCGAGGCGGCCGACGCCGTGCCGTCCGACCAGCGCGGCCCGCTGCACGGCGTCCCGACCGCGATCAAGGACCTCACCCTCACGGCCGGCGTGCGGACCACCTTCGGCTCGGCCGCGTTCGTGGACTTCGTCCCACCGGTCGACGCCGACGTGGTCCGCTTCATGAAGGCGGCCGGCCTGGTCAGCCTCGGCAAGACCACCACCTCCGAGCTGGGGTGTTCGCTCTACTCCGAGGGGCGGGTCGCGCCGCCGGCCCGCAACCCGTGGAACCTGGCGTACACCGCCGGTGGATCCAGCGGCGGCGCGGCGGCGGCCGTCGCGGCCGGGCTGGTCCCGGTCGCGCAGGGCTCCGACGGCGGTGGTTCGCTGCGCATCCCCGCGGCCCTCTGCGGCCTGGTCGGCTACAAGCCCAGCCGCGGCCTGGTCTCCGGCGGCCCGGTCGGATTCGGCGCGTTCGGCCTGCCCACCCACGGGCCCGTCGGGCGTACGGTCACCGACGTCGCCGCCCTGCTGGACGTGCTGGCCCAGCCGGTGCCCGGCGAGCCCTACCTGCCGCCCGCCGCGCCCCCCGGCGGCTACCTCGCGGCCGCGCGCGCCGCCGCGCCGGGCCGGCTGCGGATCGGCCGGTTCACCGCCCCGATGCTCGCCGACGAGCCGGTCCACCCGGACTGCGTGGCCGCCGTCGACCGGGCGGCCGCGCTGCTCGCCGCCGCCGGCCACGAGGTGGTCGAGGTGCCGCCGCCGCTCGGCCCCACCACGTGGCCGCTCTTCGAGATCGTCTGGTACGTCCTGGCGTTGTCACCCGTCCCGCCCGAGCGGGAGAGCGAGCTGCTGCCGCTGACCCGGTTCCTCCGGGGCCGGGGCGCCGGGATCTCCGCCGGCACCCTCGCCGCCACGCTCGGCGAACTCCAGGCGCAGGTACGCCTCGGCGCCCGCCGGACGGCCACCTGCGACCTGCTGCTCTGTCCCACCCTCGCCGCGCCGCAGGCACCGGTCGGCTGGTTCACCGCCGACGGCGACCCGGAGGCGGATTTCGACCGGCAACGTCGGTTCTCGCCGTACTGCGCCATCTTCAACGTGACGGGGGAGCCGTCCGTCTCGCTGCCGGTCGGCGTGACGGCGGACGGGATGCCGGTCGGGGTGCTCCTCACCGGCCGCTACGGTGACGACGCGCGGCTGATCGCGACCGCTGCGGAACTGGAGAACTCCAGTGGCGGATGGGATCGCCACCCCGCGATCTGGCGAGCCGTCGACTCCGCTAACGTGAATGGCAGCGGAGTCGGGCGGTCGACGCCCTGAACCTGTCCACCCGACCTGGCTGTCCGAGGTCACTTCTTCCGCCTGGGGGCGTTGGGATTGTCTGTTACCGACACGTTGCTGGTCTTCGTCGGCATCCCGGCGGCAGCCGTACTGGTGATCGGCGGCCTGGCGTACGTGGCCAGCCGTGGTGGCGGTGGTGGCGGCGGCGCGAAGCGCTACCGCCCGGGCCGGCCCTTCGACTTCACGCCGGTCTGGTTCCTGGCCCGGCCGGAGCAGCTGGCCGACCCGGCCGGCGCCGCCCTGGCCGCGGGCGCGCAGGCGCCGGCGCTGACCGCCCACAAGCAGGAGTTGGCCGGCCGGGAGGCGCCGGCCGGTGGAACCGGAGGCGCAAGTGACCGTTGGTGAGACGCACCTCCGCGCGGGCAACCCGCCGGAGGTGCTGGACGGCCCGTTCTCGACCCGCCAGCTGCTGCGCATCGACGAGGCGCTGCGCCTGGCCGACCAGGGCACCGGCCTGGTGTTCTCGGTCTTCGTCGGGGGCCTCGACGAGCCGATCCGCGAGCACGCCGAGCGGCTGCACCGTCAGCTCGCCGACCCGGACCGCTCGGTGCTGATCGCGGTGTCGCCCAACCAGCGGCAGCTGGAGGTCGTGACCGGCCGGCACGCGCGCAAGCGCATCCCGGACACGTACGCCAAGCTCGCCGCGCTCTCCATGGTCGCGGCGTTCGGCGGCGGTGACCTGACCGGCGGCATCATCAACGGCCTCGACCAGTTGGCCAGCCACGCCGGCCGGGGCTGACCCCGTACGCGCCAGGAAGCCCGGTCCGCCGCAGGCGGACCGGGCTTCCTCGTCAGATCAGCGGGGCCAGGCACCCGGATCGAGCCGAATCGGCCACGGCTCGGTCACCTCGACCGGATCGTCCGGGCCCACCGTGCCGAGCAGGTCGTAGTGCAGCGCACGTTCACCTCCTTCCGCGACCATGACGGCCCGGGGCCGGTGTGGGCGCGCGCCCACACCGGCCCCGGCCGGTCGTCCCCTGCTCAGGCGGTGCGGGCGTCCCGCTCGCGGGCCCGCAGGGCGCGGACCACGCCGTCGCGCCCCTCGGCCACGAGCCGGCGCAGCGGCGCCGGGTGCCCCTCCTGCGCCAGCCAGGCGTCGGTGGCCGCCACGGTGTCGTCGTCCACCTGGTAGGCCGGGTAGGCGAGCTGGGCGAACTCCTGCGCCGGCTCGCTGTCCCGGCTGGCCCACACCTGGCCGACCGCCTCGAAGTACTTCTCCCGGTAGGGAGCGACCAGGTCGACCTGGGTGGGGTGCACGAAGCCCTGCAGCAGCGCCCGGTGCCGCCAGTTCGGGAGCGCCTGCGCACCGGTCAGCTGGGCCCAGACGGCCGCCTTGTTCTCCGCGGTCGGCAGCAGCGCGTGCACGTAGGCCGCCTCGCGCTCGCCGCTCGCGGTGCGGTCCCCGGCCAGTTCGGCGTCCACCTCGGCGGCGCCGGCCGCGCCGTTGGCGACCAGCGCGCCGAGCACGCCCCAGCGCAGCTCGGTGTCGATGGTCAGCCCGGACGGCACGCCCGTGCCGTCCAGCCAGCCGCGCAGGGTCGCCAGGTCCTCGCTGGACCGGGCGGCCGAGGCGTACGCCCGCGCCCAGGCGAGCTGGAAGCCGCTGCCGGGCTCGGCGGTGGCGAGCGCCGCCTTCGCGGTGCGGGCCAGGTCCGCCCAGCCCGTCGGCGCCCACGCCGGGTCGGCGTAGAGGGTGAGCGTGGTGGTGGCCTGCCGCAGAGTCGCGGTGACCAGGTTGATGTCGTTCTCGGCGGGCAGCCCGGCCAGCACCAGCGCCACGTAGTCGCGGGCGGACAGTTCGGCGTCGCGGATCATGTCCCACGCGGCGGTCCAGCAGAGCGCGCGCGCCAGCGACGACTCGAAGCCGGCGATGTGCTGCACCACGGTGGCCAGCGACCGCTCGTCGAGCCGCAGCTTCGCGTACGTCAGGTCGTCGTCGTTGAGCAGCAGCACGTCGGCCGCCGGCACGCCGACGAGGTCGGTGAGCTCGGTGCGGTCCCCGGCCACGTCCACCTCCAGCCGCTCCCGGCGGACCAGCCGACCGTCGGTCAGGTCGTAGAGGCCGACCCCGATGCGGTGGGTACGCAGCGTCGGGTAGCCGGACGGCGCCTCCTGCCGGACCACGACCTGTGCGTAGCTGCCGTCCGCGCCGATGGTCACCTCCGGGCGCAGCGTGTTGACCTGGGCGGTCTCCAACCACTGCGCGGCGAACTTGCGCAGCTCCCGACCCGAGGCCGCCTCCAGCTCGGAGAGCAGGTCGTCGAAGGTGGCGTTGCCCCACGCGTGCTTGCCGAAGTAGGCCCGCAGACCCGCCAGGAACGGCTCCTCACCCACGTACGCGACGAGCTGCTTGAGCACGCTCGCGCCCTTGGCGTACGTGATGCCGTCGAAGTTGACCTCGACGGCCTCCAGGTCCGGCATCTCGCAGTAGACCGGGTGGGTGGAGGAGAGCTGGTCCTGCCGGTAGCCCCAGTTCTTGCGGATCGACAGGAACGTCGTCCAGGCGTCGCCGAAGCGGGTGGCGTGGGTGTTGCACCAGTGGCTCGCCCACTCGGCGAACGACTCGTTGAGCCACAGGTCGTTCCACCAGCGCATGGTCACCAGATCGCCGAACCACATGTGGGCCAGCTCATGCAGGATCGTGTTGGCGCGCTGCTCGTACTCGAAGTCGGTGACCTGCGACCGGAAGATGTAGTGCGACTCGGCGTGCGTGACGCAGCCGAAGTTCTCCATCGCGCCGGCGTTGAAGTCGGGCACCCAGAGCTGGTCGTACTTGGGCAGCGGGTAGCGCACCCCGAACTTCTCGTGGAAGAAGTCGAAGCCCTGCTTGGTGATGAGGAAGAGGTCGTCCGCGTCGAGGTACTGCGCCATCGAGGCCCGGCAGTAGACGCCCAGGTCGATGCCGTCGTGGCTGTCCCGCACCTCGTGGTACGGGCCGGCGCAGAGCGCGGTGATGTAGGTGCTCATCCGCGCCGACCGGTCGAAGTGGATGGTCTTCAGGCCCTCACCCGCCGGCTCCTCGCGCTCCACCGGCATGTTGGAGACCACCCGCCAGTGGTCCGGAACCGTGGCGTGCCAGGTGTATTCGCTCTTCAGGTCGGGCTGGTCGAAGCAGGCGAACACCCGCTGGGCGTCGGCCGTCTCGAACTGGCTGTAGAGGTAGGTCTCACCGTCGACCGGGTCGACCGTGCGGTGCAGCCCCTGACCACTGTTGGAGTAGCCGAAGTCGGCGTCCACCACCAGCGTGTTCTCGCTGTCCAGATCGGACAGCGTGAGACCCTTCTCCGCCGACCAGTCGGTCAGGTCCACCGGCGTGCCGTTGAGCGTCGCCGAACGCACCGACTCGGCGGCGACCTCGATGAACGTGGTGGCCCCCGGCTCGGCGCAGCGGAACCGCACCTCCGTCGTGGACCGGAACGTGCGGCCCTCGGCCGCCTGCACGGCGGTCGACAGGTCCAGACTGATGTCGTACCCGGTCACATCGAGCAGTCGGGCCCGCTCGGTCGCCTCGACCTGTGTCAGGTTGCGCACTCCCGGCACTTTTCGTCTCCATCCCACTCTCGTAACGCCGCCGTGGCGCCTCCGCCGGCCACTGATCGTGGTCGGCCCGGCACCGAGTCTTCCATGCACCGGGCCACCGCGGTGGCCGAGGTCACGCTCTCACTCCGGTGTCGGTCGATGGTCCGGGGGGTGAAGATTCGAGTGAGGCGCCGCAGGCGCGGCGTCACCCGTCGTGAAGGGACCGCACCGTGACCGATCGTGTCACCGTCGACATGTGGTTCGATCCGGCCTGCCCGTGGGCCTGGATAGCCTCCCGCTGGCTGCTCGAGGTCGAGCAGGTCCGTGACCTGGATGTCCGTTTCCACGTGATGAGTCTCGCCGTGCTCAACGAGGGCCGGGACGAGCTACCGGAGCAGTACCGGGAGTTCCTCCGCACCGCCTGGGGCCCGGTCCGGATCTGCATCGCGGCAGAGCAGCGCTACGGCACGGACGCCCTGCGTCCGCTCTACACCGCGCTCGGCACCCGGATCCACCTCGGCAAGGAGGAGCGGGGTCAGGAGCTGTACGTCGCCGCGCTGACCGAAGCCGGCCTGGACCCGGCGCTCGCCGCCGCGGCCGACAGCACCGAGTACGACGAGGCCCTGCGGGCCAGCCACGAGGCGGGCATGCGGCCGGTCGGGCAGGACGTCGGCACCCCCGTCATCCACGCGCCCGGCCCGGACGGCAAGCCTGTCGCGTTCTTCGGACCGGTGATCACGCCGGCGCCGAAGGGGGAGGCCGCCGGACGGCTCTGGGACGGCGTCCTGCTGGTCGCCGGCACCCCGGGCTTCTACGAGCTGAAGCGGACCCGCGAGCAGGGGCCGATCTTCGACTGATCCGGGCGGTGGCCCCGGCGCCGGTGGGTCCCGGGGCCGGGGCAACCGTTGTTAACACCGTGCCGGGGCCCGTCACCGGGGCGCTGTCGATGTCGTTTTGCCGGATGTCCGCCGCAGCGATTCGCAAACCGCAACCTGCAGCTCGTGGAGGCATCCCGATGGCCAAGCACCGCCTCGTGTCCGGTGACGATCCGCTGACCCGGGAGGAGGCGGCCGACACACCGGCGTACTGGTCGGTCGACGACTCCCGCTGGCCCACCCTCCGGCCCGACCTTCCCTCGGACGTCGCGGACCTGCTCGCCCCGCCGATCGTGGTGGGGGTGGCCCGGGTGGCGCCCACGTCGCGGCTGACCCCGCCCGGTGCCGTCGCCGCCCCGGTCCGGCGCACGCTGCCCAGCCCCGCCGTCGGGCCCGCCCCGGCGCCGACGCCGGCCGCCGTCGGCCCGGTGCCCAGCGGACGACACCGCCGCCCGGCCGAACGGACCAGCTGATCGTGGCGACGGCCGCCGGGCCGTCGCTGCCACCGGTGGGCGACGGTTGTCGCTTTCACCTGGTGGACGGCGGCCCGGGTCCGCGTCCCGGTCAGCCGCGGCGACGGTAGCGTCAGCGGGCATGACGGTCGTGCATCCGATCGCCCGGGCCTGGATCACCACTGGCGGCACCGGCGCGCAGAACTACGACGAGTTCGCCGACGACGCGGAGATCACCGCGATCATCGAGGCGAACCCGCACAGTGCCCTCGGCATCGAGATGCCGCACCGGGCCCCGGAGAGCCTCGGGAAGTCGTTCCTCGACGCCCTGCCCGACGCGGTGGCGCGCCTCGGCGAGGCCAAGGCCGACGGCAGCTACACCCCCGCCGAGCAGGTGGTGGTGCTCTACCGGATCAGCGCGCCGGGGGAGGAGCCGGCCTACGGCCTCTTCGCCATGGTCGACACCGACCAGATCTCCACCCGGGCCGACGAGCCCGGCCTGGTGATCCGCAACGAGGACGTCTTCATCGCCAAGGTGCGCGAGCGGGTCGCCCTGGCCGATGCCCTCGGGCACCTGCTCTCACCGGTGCTGCTGCTCCAGACCGGGCAGGGCGAGCAACTGCACGAGGCCCTCGCCGCCGCGGTCGAGGCGGCCGGCGCACCCGCGGCCACCGACACCGACCAGGCCGGGCGTACGCACGCCATCTGGCTGGTCGGCCCCGGCCCGCGGCAGGACGAGCTGACCGCGCTCGCCGGAGGCGGGGAGCTGGTGGTCGCCGACGGCAACCACCGCAGCCTCGCCGCCCAGACCGGCGACCTGCCGCGCTTCCTGGCGGTCGTCACCACGCCCGCCTCGGTCGCCATCCAGCCCTACAACCGGCTGGTCAGCGAGCTGACCACGACCGGCGCCGACCTGCTCGACCGGCTCGCCGCGGCCGGCGCGCGGATCACCCCGATCGACGGCCCGGTGGAGGTCCCGGCGACCGGTGGCACCGTCCACCTCCGGCTCCCCGGCCAGGGGTACGCGGTGACGCTGCCCCCCGTCGACGGCGGCCGGCTGGAGAACCTCGACCACGCCCTGGTCGAGCGGCTGCTGCTGCGCGACGCGCTCGGCCTCGACCCGGGCGACAAGCGCATCACGTACGTCGGCGGTGACTACCCGGCGAGCTGGCTCACCGGCGAGGTCGACGCCGGCCGGGCCGAGCTGGCCGTCCTGATCGCCCCGGTGACCGTGGACGACTTCGTCGCGGTGAACCTGGCCCGGGAGAAGATGCCGCGCAAGAGCACCTGGTTCACCCCGAAGGCGCGCGGCGGCCTGGTCGTCGCCGAACTCACCCGCTGACCGGACGGGCCCGCCGTCCGGGTGCTGTGACGAAATCACCTCGGTGACGCGGCCGAAGCGGCACACCGGGCGGCGGCCTGACAGACTTCGCGGTATGCGCGTCTACCTGGGATCCGACCACGCCGGCTACGAGTTGAAGGTGCACCTCGCCAACTACCTGGCCAAGCACGACCACGAGGTGGTGGACGTCGGTCCGCACGTCTTCGACCCGGACGACGACTACCCGGCTTTCTGCCTGAACACGGGTGCCCGGGTGGTGGCCGACCAGGGCAGCCTCGGCGTGGTCATCGGCGGCTCCGGCAACGGGGAGCAGATCGCCGCGAACAAGATCGATGGGGTGCGGGCGGCGCTGGCCTGGAGCCTCGAGACGGCCCAGCTCGCCCGCGAGCACAACGACGCGAACATCGTGGCGATCGGCGCCCGCCAGCACACCCTGGACGAGGCGACCGCGATCGTCGAGGTGTTCCTCAGCACGCCGTTCTCCGGCAACGAGCGGCACGCGCGGCGGATCATCCAGGTCGCCGAGTACGAGCAGAGCCGGGAGCTGCCGCCGCTGCCCTGACCGGGGCGGAGTTCCGCGTCGCCGGGTGTTCAGCGCGGGGAGCGGGGCAGCTCCTCGCGCGGCACCCAGTTGCGTCGTACGACGACCACCCGCGCCTCGGCCTCCGCCAGGTCCTCGTCGGTCGGCCGGCTCGCGTCGCGGGCCCGCAGGGCGGCGCTCAGCCCGACCTGTGAGGAGCCCGATCCGACCAGCCCGCGCAGCCCCCGCTCCCCGTCCCGGTCATCACCGGCCGGGCCGCGTCGGCGGGGCGGCTCCCCGTCGTGAACCCCGGCGGTGCTGGCCGACGGGCCCTCGGTCCGTCCCGCGACGTCCCCCTCCGGATGCCGCATCCGCCGCCGTCGTCGCTCCGCGTCGCCCATACCCCGACCGTACCGCCGCCCCCTGGCCGCCGGCTCGCCGTGGCCCGGTCCGCGGCGTTGGTGACACGGTGGGGTCGGCGACCGGTTTGCGCCGTGGCTACGCTCGGGTCTGGGACGGCCGCCGGATCGGGCCGGTTCCGGGCGGCCCGCCGACCGGGCCGGGTTCCGGACGGCTGCCGGATCGAGCCGTCGGCAGGGGGAGGAAACGAGATGTCGGACCAGACGCAGCCCTGGGCGGAGCGCACCGTCGAGGTGCCGCCGCAGTCCGGTGCGGGCGTGCCACAGTCCGGTGTCGGGGTGCCGCCGCAACGGGACGGGTTCCGCCGGGGCGTGGCCCAGGTGGGGCAGCCACGGGAGCGGCGCACCGAGCCGTTCCCCACGGTCGACCAGGAGCCGACCGGCACCGGCTGGCCGGACGCGCCGGCGCCGCGCCGTCCGCTGAGCTGGCACGTCGCCCAGTTGAAGCGCGGCGGCGAGTGGAGCACCGCGGGCGGGTTGTTCGCCTTCGTCTGCTGGGGGATCTGGGCGATCTCCGGCGAGGGTGACCTGACCGGGCCCTTCCTGATCTTCGTGCTGAGCCTGCTGGTGGCGGTCGGCCTCTTCGCGCTGTCCCGCCTCGTCGGGCGGGTCGTCATCGAGCGGCAGATGGGCCGCGTACGCCGCAGCGCCCGCGGCGCCCACCTGGTCACGGCCGTGTTTTTGGCCGGCCTGGGCGTCGCCTGGCTCCAGCAGACCGAGTGGGTCGTCTCCGCCTGGAACTGGATCAGCAACAACTGACGCCCCGCCGCGGGCCGCTGCGACTCCCCGGCCTCCCGGGGCTGAGCGGGTGTGACCGGGCGACGGTGGCCGGGCGGTACGCCGGGCGGGCGGCGTCGCCCGCCGGCGTACCGGTCGCGGGATGCCGCGACCCCGGTCGTTCTCCCACCAGGATGCGGCTTCTTACCCGGCGGTCCACGGTTCATCCGCGCAGCCAGGCACCCGGCTGCGGGTGCGCGACCGGGTTGGCCGCCCGACCTCCGTGGAGTCGGGCTGACCGCCGCCCCCCGACACCCCGACGTCCGGAAAGTCGAGTCGATCACGGTGCTGGCGGCCCGAGGACGACGGGCCGGCCGGCAGGTTGGGTCAGCGCTTGCCGGTGGACTCGATGTCACCGGTTCTCCAGTTCGGCGCATGGATCGATGACTGTCGGGCCGTGGCGGCGTTTCGTGGCGGGCGGAGAGGGAACGCGGAGGCCCCGCCGGAAGGAGGCGCAGATGCCGGACCTGCCCAGCCGGGAGGATCCGCGCCTGACCCGGGTCGTCGCCAACGATCGCATCTGCACCGGTGTCACCACCGTCGACGGGCGCATCTTCGTGAGCTTCCCCGGCGCGGACGAGCCCGGTGTGCAGGTCGCCGAGGCGTTGCCCGACGGGCGGCGGAGACCCTGGCCGGACACCGCCTGGAACGCCGTCCGCGACGACCCTTCGCCGGACGGGACGTACGTGCACGTCAACGGCCTACGCACCGGCCCGGACGGACAGCTGTGGATCATCGACTCGGGCGCGCCGGAGCTGGGCCGGCCGCAGGTGCCCGGCGGCGCCCGGCTGATCGTCGTCGACCCGGGCTCGGGCGAGGTGACCCGGATCCACGACCTCGGCGCGGCGGTGCGGGAGACCAGCTACCTCGACGACGTGCGGTTCAACGGCGACACGGCCTACCTGACCGACGCCGGCGCGCCGGGGCTGATCGTGCTCGACTTGACGTCTGGCCAGGCCCGCCGGGTGCTCGACGGCCATCCGAGCACGGTCGGCGCGCGGCTGATGGCCGACGGCGAGGTGCTGCACGACCCGGACGGCGCCGAGATCGTCCTGCACGCCGACCAGTTGGAGGTGTCGCCGGACGGGCGGTACCTGTACTACCAGCCGGCCTCGGGCGGGCTGTCCCGCGTCGAGACGCGCTGGCTCGACGACTCGACGGTCGCGCCGGAGACGGTGGCCGCGCACGTCGAACGCTGGTTGGAAACGCCGACGACCGGCGGCACCGCCATCGACGCGGCGGGCACGATCTACCTCAGCGACGTCGAGTGCCGACGGGTCCTCACCATCTCCCCGGATCGTGAGGTCGCGACGCTGGTCGCCGACCCGCGCCTGATCTGGGTGGACGCCATGTGGATCGACAGCGACGGTGACCTGTGGCTGCCCGCCGCGCAGCTGCACCGGACGCCGGGCCTCTCCGGCGGCACCGGCCGGGTCGACTACCCGGTCTGGATCTACCGGATGAGCATCGGCACGGGCCCGGCGCCGAACGACCACGCCTGAACGCCACCGCCACCGGCCCGGCCCGGCCCGGCCCGGCCCGCTATGGTCGCCCGATGCCTGAGCTGATCGCGCCGACCGTCCGTCTCCACGCAGCCTGGCAGCCTGGCGGGAGGCGCACGCCGAGTGGGGCCCCGGCACGCACGAGGACGGGTTCGGGCTGCGGCCGTCCGACGACACGCGGTCAGCGGCCGGGTTCGCGGCCTGGGTGGGCCGGCTGGCCGCCGCGTCGGAGCCGCGCGACGGCACAGCGAGGTGCGCGTTCCGGTGGATCGTCGAGGACGACCGGGTGCTCGGCGGGATCGCGCTGCGGTTCGGACCCGACGACGTGGTGCGGCGGATCGGCCAACTTCCGGGCCATCGCCGAGTCCGTACGCGAGGTCGCCGACCTCGACCGCGGGTAGACCGCGGTCATGGCGACGCCCGGTCAAGCATGATCGACTCCGGATCCTTGAAGTCGGGGTATCCGAGGCGGCCGGATACCGCGCTTGCACTGACCTCGAGTGGATCACGTGGCGAAGGCCCAGGTGCCGCGATCATGCGGTCCGCCTGGGCCTTCGTGGGTGGAGCGGGCGACGGGAATCGAACCCGCACCGTCAGTTTGGAAGAGCGTGCTCAACCGGCCGTGATGTCCGAAACGCCTGCGACCGGCGGCAGAGCCGAATGCCGCTCGTGCCCGCTCATGACCGGTGTGCGCCACGGTTACTGGCCCGTGGATGGCCATCACGGCCTCCGGCTGCGCCTGCACGTCTGGTCTTGGAATGCGACGATGCCACGGTGAGCGACTACGCTGACCGGATCGATCAGGGCGCATACGTCAATGATCCGATCGTGGAGGTCTACCGCGATAACCCGGCCGACGCCCTCTGCGTGCCCGAGCGAGTGTTCTGGCGCTTGTCACACGTGGCGAAGGGCTACGAGTTGCACCTGTTGCCGCTGCTCGGAGGTTCCGATCCAGTCCGGCTGAACCGACCCATGATTCAAACGCTGGTCGACGAGCTGCGTTTCGTGGCTGACCGACTCGATGACCCCGTTGTGGAGCTGTGGGGCGCCCAACTACTCAAGGCCGCTCAGACGGCCTTGTGGCAACCGGGCGACACGCACCTCACCGTGGAAGGCGAATGAGGCTCCAAGGATTTCCTCGCAGGTATCCGCGAGACCGCCGCCACGCTGCTCCCATCCCCCGCATAGGTGCCAAACACTGCGACGCCCGGTCGGGGTCAAGGGTGGCCGGAGGCCATCGGCTTGCCGACGCGCAGCGCCCTTGACGCCGGCCGGGTGGCGTAGAGGATCCGGCATCCTGGGGGATGGGCACGTCCTGGTCGTCATCGTCGTCGAACCGCGGGCAGCGCCCACGAGAGTTCGGGGGCAAGCAGCTCTGCTGCGCGGCAGCCGATCGCCCCGACCTCGACGGAGAGCAGTATCGGCGGCGATCGTCCCGCCTCAGCCGTTCATGCCCTTGATTCTGTCCGCCAGCGTGGCCGGCCGGCCCGGCCGATGCCGGCCGGAGGTCGCCAGCAGGCCGGGGCCGGGCCGGCGCGGCCCGCTTGCGGGCCGCCTTGACGCCGGCACGGTCCGCGTCACCCGCAAGCTCGCCGCGCTGCGGAGTCACCTGGAATTCGGGCCACCCAAGTCGGCCGCCGGGGTCCGGGTCGTCGCCCTGCCCGCCGCCGCAGTGGAGACCCTGCGAGCGCATCTGGCCGAGTTCACCGCCTCCGACGCAGACGCCCTGGTCTTCACCGGCGATAAGGGCGCGCTCCTGCGATCCGGCAACTTCGGCCGGGCGGTCAAGTGGCCCCGGACGGTCGCAGCGCTCGGGCTGCCCGGCTTCCACTTCCACGACCTGCGGCACACCGGGAACACCCTCGCCGCAGCCTCTGGCGCGAGCACTCGCGAGCTGATGCAGCGGATGGGGCACGCGAGCATGCGGGCGGCATTGATCTACCAGCACGCGACCAGCGAGCGGGACCGCGAAATCGCCTCGGCCATGGACCGGCGGATCGTTCGGCAGATCCGGCGCAAGGGCGGCCAGCGCAGCTAGGCAGCCGGAGCCAGTAGTCTGCTCGCCCGTCGACCACCGCCGCGGCTTCGAAGGATGGTGATAGGCGTGACTCCACTACCGGTAGACCTCCAGCTGGACGTGGACGGATCGGCTAGCGACCTGAGTGAGGTGGCGTACGAGTGGCTGGCCGGGGTGTCGGCGCGGTTGCTGCCGGACGAGCGGCAGCAGCTGGCACCCCTCCCCGCCCGTGTCACGAAGGGACTGGGGGAGCCAGGTTCCCTCTTCGGCGTGCTCGCGGTATCGCGCGGAGGGATCACCGCTCCTGCGAAGATGGCGGAGCGCAACTGCTCCGCTTCTGGGCTGTCCTGGCTGAGGAAGGAACTGGCCGACCTCCCGGACATGGCGGTCCTTGATATCGGCGTCTTCGACGAGATGGGGCACCGGGGCAAGCGACTGCTGATGCTCGTTGTTCGCCGTCATCCGGTTTCGCCCCAGTGGCTCCGGCTGTCGGTGCTGGAAAGTGACGAGGGGCTCGACGGATCGGCCGAGAGCTTGCGGTTGCAGCAGGGGTGGCTGGAGACGCTTCGCACTTACGCGGAGAGGTGGGATCCAGGGTTTGGCCACATCTCCTATGGCCACGGACTCGGCGCGACGGCGCTGGAGGACTGTTTGCCGCCCCGTGTCTACCCTCCAGAGCAGCGTGAGCCCGAGCACACGGTGGCCGAGTGCCGGCGGTACCTGCGGGGATACTCGTGGTTGACGATTGTCCCGAAGGAGCTGGCCGCGCAACTCGGCGGCCAAGTGGCGGTGACGGAGACGGGTGCCTTCAGCCGGGTGGACGCCCTGGCCGGTGGCGCACTGTGGCTTCAGGCCACGGAGCGATTCGAGGAGTTTCACGACGATGCCGTGACACGCGTCTTCGGCGCTCTCGCCCCGGTGCTGCGGCCGGGCCTGCCCGTTGAGATCCCCCGGTATCGGGGTCAGTCCCCTCACCTGCTGGTCTTCGAGGACGCAGCCGAACGTGCCGGGAAGCGGTAGCGCGCTCGGAGTGGCGAGCGCCGGAGCGAGCGTGTAATGGCCCACGGATGGCCCGCAAGATCGAAGCGGCGGAGTGCCCGACCGGTCCAGGACCGGGCCACAGCGCCTCTGACCTGGGCCGGGGGCCGGTGGAGCGGGCGACGGGAATCGAACCCGCACCGTCAGTTTGGAAGACTGAAGCTCTGCCATTGAGCTACGCCCGCGTGCGCCCGGGACGGACCTGGACGCGCCGACAGCGTACCCGGTCCCGTCGTGCCCCGCGCAGCCGCGTGCCGGCCCGCCACGCCGGGAAGGTGCCCAAGATCCGCGCACTTGCAGGGAAATAGTGCCCTCCGAAGTGCGGGGAGACCACTATTCCCATGGAAGTGCGCCCGCCACCCGCCCTCGCGGCCGGCGGCGCGGGGAGGGGTGGTGGCGGGCGGGGGAGTGGCCTCGGTGATCGGGCTCGGGCGGCGCGAAGTGTCGGGTTGGCCGTGCCAGTCGCCCGGGCCGGGGCGCGACGGCATACACTCTTCGTCGCCACGGGGTGTGGCGCAGCTTGGTAGCGCACTCGCTTTGGGAGCGAGGGGCCGTGGGTTCAAATCCCGCCACCCCGACTGTCGTCCGCGGCCGGGTCGTCCCGGGTGCCGCCGTTTCCCGCGCGGTTCCCGGGCGCTGCCGGAGCGCCCGGTCGGCTCGCCTACACTCGATGGGCTGAATCACGCCCAGACTCAACTGAGATCCGTCAAGGAGTACGCCTGTGAAGAGCACCGTCGAGACTCTGAGCCCGACGCGCGTGCGGCTCGCCATCGAGGTGCCGTTCGTCGAGCTCGAGCCGAGCCTCAGGAAGGCGTACCGGGAGATCGGGCAGCAGGTCCAGGTTCCCGGCTTCCGCAAGGGCAAGGTGCCGTCCGCCGTCATCGACCAGCGGGTGGGCCGGGGCACCGTCCTCAACGAGGCGGTGCAGGAGGCCATCCCGCAGAACATCCTCGCCGCGGTCCGCGAGCACGACCTGAAGACGCTCGGTCGTCCGGAGGTCGAGATCACCGAGTTCAACGACGGTGACTCGCTCAACTTCACCGCCGAGGTCGACGTCCGCCCGGAGATCACCCTGCCTGACCTGTCGACGGTCGAGGTGACCGTGGACGAGCTGCAGATCGACGAGAGCGAGATCGACGAGCAGGTCAAGAACCTGCGGGAGCGGTTCGCGACCCTCAAGACCGTCGAGCGGGCCGCCCAGGAGGGCGACTACGTCCAGATCGACCTCAACGCCACCGTCGACGGCGAGGACGTGCCGGGTGGCTCGGCTAGCAACATCTCGCACGAGGTCGGAAGCAAGCAGCTCCTGCCGGGCCTGGACGAGGCCGTGGTGGGCCTGGCCGCGAACGAGAGCACGACCTTCAGCACCCAGCTCGTCGGCGGCGACTTCGCCGGCCGGGACGCCGAGGTGGCCGTGACCGTGCGTACGGTCAAGGAGAAGGAGCTGCCGGAGCTCAACGACGAGTTCGCCCAGATGGCGAGCGAGTTCGACACCATGGAGGAGCTCCGCAACGACCTGCGCGAGCGGGTCACCCGCGGCAAGCAGGTCGAGCAGATCTACGCCGCCCGGGACAAGGCCCTGGAGCAGCTGGTCGCCGCCGCCGAGGTGCCGGCGCCGGAGGGCGTCGTCCGCGAGGAGGTCGACAGCCGCAAGCAGGCCATGATCGACCAGCTGGAGCGGATCGGCGCGACCCTGGAGGACTACCTCGCCTCGGAGGAGAAGACCGAGGAGCAGATCGACGCCGAGCTGGTCGAGGCGGCGACCGAGGGTGTCAAGATCCAGCTGCTGCTGGACACCCTGGCCGACGCCGAGGACGTCCAGGTCTCGGACGACGAGTTCGGCCACGAGATCGTGCACCGCGCCCAGCGCGCCGGGATGGCCCCGCAGCAGTACTACGACCAGCTGGTGCGCTCGGGTTCCGCCCCCGCCGTCTTCGGTGACGTCCGGCGCGGCAAGGCGCTCGCCTCGGTGATGGAGCGGATCACGATCAAGGACGCCGCCGGCAACGAGGTGAGCCTCGACGCGCTGCGCGCCGCCAACGAGGCCGAGCACCACCACGACCACGAGCACTGATCCTCGAAGGGTGAGGCCGCCGTCAGCCGCTCGCGGCTGACGGCGGCCAAAACCCTTTTCCGGGTACGTCCCGAGGGTGGCTGCGCTGTAAGCGAACAGTGTCACGACCGGGACTCTGCCGCCCGGCCGAGCGGTTAGTGTCGGGTAGGACGGTACGGAGAGCGAAGGGCTGCCATGACCGACATGCACATCCCAGCGAAGCCGCTCCGGGCGATCGATGCCCGAGGTGGCGACACCATTGGCAACCTCGACGACTCGGTCTACAACCGGTTGCTCAAGGAGCGCATCATCTTCCTGGGCAGCGAGGTGACCGACCAGGTCGCCAACCGCATCTGCGCGCAGCTGCTGCTGCTCGCCGCGGAGGACCCGGACCGCGACATCAACCTCTGGATCAACTCGCCGGGTGGCTCGGTCTACTCCGGCATGGCGATCTACGACACGATGCAGTTCATCGACAACGACGTGTCCACCGTGGCGATGGGCATGGCGGCCTCCATGGGCCAGCTGCTGCTCTGCGCGGGCACCAAGGGCAAGCGTTACGCCCTGCCGCACGCGCGGATCATGATGCACCAGCCGTCGGGCGGTGTGGGCGGCACGGCCGCCGACATCGCGATCCAGGCGGAACAGATGCTCTACACGAAGCGGATGTTCCAGGAGCGGGTGGCGCACCACACCGGCCAGTCGCCGACCCAGATCGAGGCCGACTCGGACCGCGACCGTTGGTTCACCGCCCAGGAGGCCGTGGACTACGGCTTCATCGACAAGGTCATCACCGGAGCCACCCAGGTTCCGGAAGGTGCCGGGACCCTGAGCTGAGGAGCTGACGATGACTGACCTGAGTTTGCCGCCCCAGTTCGCGGCCGTGCACAACCGCTACGTGCTGCCGTCGTTCGTCGAGCGCACGTCGTACGGGGTCAAGGAGTCGAACCCGTACAACAAGCTCTTCGAGGACCGGATCATCTTCCTCGGCGTGCAGGTGGACGACGCGTCGGCCAACGACGTGATGGCCCAGCTGCTGACGCTCGAGGGCACCGACCCGGACCGCGACATCATCATGTACATCAACTCGCCGGGTGGTTCGTTCACCGCCATGACGGCGATCTACGACACCATGCAGTACGTCCGGCCGGACATCCAGACGGTCTGCCTGGGCCAGGCGGCGAGCGCGGCCGCGGTGCTGCTCGCGGCCGGCACGCCGGGCAAGCGGATGGCCCTGCCGAACTCGCGGATCATCATCCACCAGCCGGCCACCGAGGGCGGCTACGGGCAGGGCTCGGACATCGAGATCCAGGCCCGGGAGATCCTGCGGATGCGGACGCAGCTGGAGGAGATGCTCTCCCGCCACTGCAACCAGCCGGTCGAGAAGGTCCGCAAGGACATCGACCGCGACAAGATCATGACGGCCGAGGAGTCCCGCGAGTACGGGCTGGTCGACACGATCCTGACCAGCCGCAAGAAGGGTCTGCTGGCCGCCAACGCGGCCAGCTGAGCAGTGCCGGGTCGGAGGTCGGCCGGGGCGATGATCCCGGCCGACCTCTGACACACCCGTTTTGGGGGTCGGAGAAAGCTCTCGCAGCGGGTAACGTCGGGTCTGTACCGCTTCGCTGGGTCGGACCGGCGTGGTGAACGAGACGGGCGGGGCATAGCCGCCGCAGGTCATGGCCGGGTCCCCGGCCGGTGGATGCAGGGAGAACGTAGGTGGCACGGATCGGTGACGGCGGCGACCTACTCAAGTGCTCCTTCTGCGGCAAGTCGCAGAAGCAGGTCAAGAAGCTCATCGCGGGCCCCGGGGTCTACATCTGCGACGAGTGCATCGATCTCTGCAACGAGATCATCGAAGAGGAGCTGGCCGAGTCCGGCGAGGTGAAGTGGGAAGAGCTTCCCAAGCCGATGGAGATCTGCCAGTTCCTCGACAACTACGTGGTGGGGCAGGACCAGGCCAAGAAGGCGCTCGCTGTCGCGGTCTACAACCACTACAAGCGGATCCAGGCCGAGACGGCCGGCGGGTCGGGCTCCGGTGGCGACGCCGTCGAGCTGGCCAAGTCCAACATCCTGCTGCTCGGCCCCACCGGGTGCGGCAAGACCCACCTGGCGCAGACGCTGGCCCGGATGCTGAACGTCCCGTTCGCGATCGCCGATGCGACGGCGCTCACCGAGGCCGGCTACGTCGGCGAGGACGTGGAGAACATCCTCCTCAAGCTCATCCAGGCCGCCGACTACGACATCAAGCGCGCCGAGACGGGCATCATCTACATCGACGAGGTCGACAAGATCGCCCGCAAGTCGGAGAACCCGTCGATCACACGCGACGTGTCCGGCGAGGGTGTCCAGCAGGCGCTGCTCAAGATGCTGGAAGGCACGGTGGCCAACGTGCCGCCGCAGGGCGGGCGGAAACACCCGCACCAGGAGTTCATCCAGATCGACACCACGAACGTGTTGTTCATCTGCGGCGGTGCCTTCGCCGGCCTGGATCAGATCATCGAGGCGCGCACCGGGCACGGCGGCACCGGCTTCGGCGCCCGGCTCCGGGCCGTCTCCGAGCGCTCCACCGACGACATCTTCAGCCAGGTGATGCCGGAGGACATGCTCAAGTTCGGGCTCATCCCCGAGTTCATCGGTCGGCTCCCGGTGATCACGAGCGTGCGCAGCCTGGACCGTCAGGCGTTGGTCCGGATCCTCACCGAGCCCCGCAACGCGCTGGTCCGGCAATACCAGCGCCTCTTCGAGCTGGACGGCGTCGAGCTGGAGTTCGAGCCGCCGGCGCTGGAGGCGATCGCCGACCAGGCCATGCTGCGCGGCACGGGCGCCCGCGGCCTCCGCGCGATCATGGAAGAGGTCCTGCTCTCCGTGATGTACGAGGTGCCGAGCAACCCTGACGCCGCACGGGTGCTGATCACCCGCGAGGTCGTCCTGGAGAACGTCAACCCGACCATCGTGCCCCGCGAGTTCACGGGCCGCCGTGCCCGGCGGGACCGCGAGGAGAAGTCGGCCTGACCCGCCGCCCGCCGTGCCCCGGCCTACGGCATCGCCGCGCTGGGGCACGGCGCACGGCAGCCGCTCATCCCTGTTCCGGCGTCCGCTGTCCCCGTACGCTGAGAAGCATGCGCGTCGCCGTCTGCCAGCTGAACGCCCGCGATGACCGCAAGGCGAACCTCGCCGCCGCGGAGGCGCTGCTGGAACGTGCCGCCGCCGGCGGCGCGGACCTCGCGGTCCTCCCGGAGTACGTCGACTACCTCGGTCCGGGCGCGGGCATGCCGGAGCCGGAGCCCGTCGACGGGGAGGTCGGTCAGTTCTTCGCGGCGGCCGCCCGCCGGCTGGGGATGTGGCTCGTCGCCGGGTCCTTCCACGAGGTCGGCCCCGACCCGCAGCACACCTTCAACACCTCGCTGGTCTTCGACCGCACGGGCACCCTCGCCGCCAGCTATCGCAAGATCCACTTGTACGACGTGGAGATCCCCGGCCGGGTCTCGTACCGGGAGTCGGCGACGGTCGCCCCGGGGGAGCAGCCGGTGACGGTGAGCGTGGAGGGCGTCCGGGTCGGCCTGTCGATCTGCTACGACCTGCGCTTCCCGGAGCTCTACCGGCGGCTCGCCGCCGAGGGCGGCGCCCAGGTGCTCGTGGTGCCGGCCGCGTTCATGATGCACACCGGGCGCGACCACTGGGAGGTGTTGTTGCGCGCCCGGGCGATCGAGAACCAGTGCTACGTCCTGGCCGCCGGTCAGATCGGCGACCACGAGCCGGGGCGGACCTGCTACGGCCGCAGCATGGTCGTCGACCCGTGGGGGACCGTGGTCGCCCAGATGCCGGACGAGCCCGGGGTCGCGTACGCGGACCTGGACCTGGACCGGCTGGCGACGATCCGCGCGGAGCTGCCCAGCCTGGCCAACCGGCGGCTCTGACTCCCAGTAGCTCTGACTCTCAGCCCTGCAGCAGCACGCCCACGAGCGCGAAGCCGGCGATCGCGGCGGCGGTGACCAGCAGGGCTGTCGTCATCCGGGACCGTCCGCGGCGTGCGAGCCGACCCACCGAGAGCACGACGACGACGAGCACGAACGCGCCGATGACCAGCTGCCAGAACGGCTGGAGCAGCCCGAGCAGCGCCTCCTCGGCGACGAGTACCGCCGGCGCGTCGTCATCCATGCCAGACACTCTGGCACGCCCGAGCCCTGTGCGCTGCCGTGCGACGCGGCAGGATTCGCCACCGGCCACCGCCCGCAGCGGGTGCGCCGACCGTTGCCACCACAACCGGCCCCTGGAGCTGTGCCATCCCCGGTTGGGGAGCGGTCACCGCTCTGCTGCGGTGGCGCCGATTCATGAGCCGTCCCGACTGGACGAGCGTGGACGGACATGCGGGTGCGTTTGAGGGGCGCCGAGTCGCGTGAGTGGACGGACGAGCGGACCCCGGTGAGTGGAAGCGGGCGCCGGCGGCTCTGCCGCTCGTGAATATGCCCAGCTCCCGGGCCTGTAGCCAACGGTGGAGCCGCCTTCGGAAAGCCAATGATCACCGTTGATTTGCCTTCTGGGGGCTGTCCGCGTAACTTTCTCTCTGCACGCGGGAGGCCGGACAAACCGGCCGACAACGGGCGCCAGGATCGCGGTGGTGACACCGACGAGACTGAGACGGGCGGTGCGACACGCTCCGGGGAATCCGGGGTTGCGATCGCGAAGCCGACCGGGTAGAGTTTCGAAGCCGGCAGGAGCCGGGCGGATGGCCGCGAAGCGGCGATCGGCCGGTCTGCGGTTTCCCACGACAACAACGACCGCCGATTATCGGCGTGCGTCGACGTGGGTCCGACCAAACTCTTGATCACCTCCTCACCGAGGTTGACCACGAAGTTCGAGTCGGGTAGGTTGGAGAGGTTGCCCCGAAAAGGGGCCCCGCAGTGCGGGGTTGCTGATCGGTGTGTGGTTGTTCTTTGAGAACTCAACAGGGTGCTTGATAAGCCAGTGCCAAATTGATTTATACCCCGGACTGGTCGGGCTTTTGTCTGGCTG